>NC_013037.1:2770961-3078846 GCF_000023125.1 Dyadobacter fermentans DSM 18053 | reverse complement strand
GATGTAGAATAGTCAATGGCTTAAAAAAACAAAAGTTTGTGCCATGCGGGACGACACAAACTTTATGACTCAAAATGATATTTCTTGAAACCGGCAGCCGGCTTACAGCAATCTTCCGATAATGTCGTCTACCGAAATGCCCTCCGCCTCCGCCTTGAAATTTCGGATAATCCGGTGACGCAAAACCGGCAATGCGACCGCCTTCACGTCCTCGATATCCGGCGAATACTTACCAGAAAGCAAAGCATTGCATTTCGAGGCAAGGATGAGCGCCTGCGAAGCGCGCGGGCCGGCGCCCCATTCGAGGTAATCGTTGGTATCCTTAATGGCCAAACTGCCGTTCGGACGCGTTTTGTGCACCAGTTTCACGGCATATTCAATCACATGGTCAGTTACGGGTACGCGGCGCACGAGGTGCTGAAAATCAGTGATTTCTTCGGCTGTGATCACCTTCTGCACCTGGTATCGGGTGTCGGTGGTAGTGCTTTTTACAATATTAACTTCCTCTGCATAAGAAGGATAGTCGAGCTGGATCATGAACATGAACCGGTCGAGCTGGGCTTCGGGCAGGGGATAGGTACCTTCCTGTTCGATCGGGTTCTGGGTCGCGAGCACGAAAAAGGGCCGGTCGAGCGGATGTTTGGCACCGGCAATGGTTACCGAGTATTCCTGCATCGCTTCCAGGAGCGCCGACTGTGTTTTGGGCGGCGTCCGGTTGATCTCGTCGGCCAGGATGATGTTCGCGAAGATCGGGCCTTTGATGAATTTGAAATTGCGGTTCTGATCAAGCGTTTCCGAGCCGAGAATATCGGAAGGCATCAGGTCGGGCGTAAACTGTATCCGGTTGAAATTCAGGTCGAGCGAAGAGGCGATGGTCTGGATCAGAAGCGTTTTCGCGAGGCCCGGAACACCCACCAGCAGGCAGTGCCCCTGGCAAAAAATGGCGGTGAGCAATCGCTTGACAACCTCGTCCTGGCCGATAATCACATTCCCGATCTCACTCCGGATTTTATCATAAGCTACTTTCATAGCTTCGGCAGCTTCTACGTCCGATGAATACTTCACGTTTTGTTTGGTTAGATTTTCACTCGTTAAAAGCAATGAACACCGCCGTTTTACCGCTATATATCGTCCGCGTTGGCGGCAAGCCCGAGTACCTTACAATTTTTGTACTCCGGTTCGATGCTGATGTACACGTCGCCCTGCGCTTTTTTGAACCATTCTTCCAGCGCATTGTTCCGTTTGTTGCTCAGCACGATCTGGGCGAGTTTTTCGTAATCGTCGTGCAGGTTAGCGGTGTGCGGCTCCGATTTGCTTTTGTACCAAAGGATACGCATGGCGCTGCTGCCATCTTCGAGGCGGTAAGATACCGGCATGCTCAGGTCGCCCACTTTCATGGTATCGATCGCGAAATACAGCGCGGGGTCCATTGAGGCGTCAAGCGTCAGTCTTGCCTGGCCGGTGCTTCTGTCCTGGATAAGTCCGCCCGATTCGGCCGTTTCCTTGTCGTCGGAATTATCCAGTGCCGCTTTGGCAAACTTCAATGAATCGGTTTTGATGAGCGCGCGGAGGCTGTCGAGTGCGCGGGTGGCGTCGGTCATGTCCGTGCCTTTGTTGTAGTCAGGCCGGAGCAGAATGTGCCGTGCATGGTATTCCGCACCGCGGGTTTCGATCAGTTTAATGAGGTGAAAACCGAATTGCGATTCGATTACGTTCGACATTTCGCCGGGTTTGAGCCCCAGCGCTGCGCCTTCGAATTCCGGCACCATTTGTCCGCGTTTCGCGAAGCCCAGGTCACCGCCCACTTTTGCCGAGCCAAGGTCTTCGGAATAAATCTGTGCAAGCATTGCGAAATCTTCGCCTTTTTCGGCACGCTGCTTCAATTCCTGCAATTGCTGACGCAGTTTTTCCTTTTGCTCGCGGGTTACCGTGCCTTTTTTCACAATGTGCCCCACCTCCACTTCCGAAGGAATATAAGGCAAGCTGTCTTTGGGAATGCTGTTGAAGAACTTGCGTACATCGGCAGGGGTGATTTTGACATTACCCGAGATTGTACGCTGCATTTTCTCGACGATCTTTTGCTCTTTCACCTGCTGACGCAGCTCGCCTTTCAGGTTTTCAATGCTTTTTCCGTAAGCCTCCACAATGTTTTTTTCCGAACCGAAACGCTGCACCATGTAGTTCATCTTCGCGTTCAGTTCGCCGTCTACTTCCTTGTCTTCCACCGTTACAGAGTCGATTTCGGCTTTTGCAAGGAGCATTTTGTTGATAATCAGGGATTCGAGCAGCTGGCATTTCTCGGGAGCGCCTCTTCCTTCGGCTTTGTACTGGTTGTACATGTCTTCCAGTTCCGAACTGAGGATGTAGTGGTTATCGACCCTCGCGATAATCTTGTCCAGGCTCACTCCCTGCTGACCTTGCCCGAAGCTCACCACGCTGCATAGCAGCATGAAAATGGCTGCCAGATGAGCCCCGATCCATTTATTTACTTTCATAGGTATTCCTTGTATGCTGATTTGGATTAATGCGGGTTCTATTTTTAATGCTAAAATACGGCTAACGCTTAACTTTTTCTAATTCCTGTGCATTCACTTTGACGGGGTATTTCTCCTGCAACCGGGCCAGCCATTGCTTTTCCAATTCCTTTTGGTAATCGTTGATCACCGTTCCGCGGGCTTCCGAAAACGTTTTGGCCCTCGGCGGATCGATTTTCGCCACATTCAGCCAGGTAAATGTGCCGCTCGCATTTGCCGTTTGCTCGCCGGTCTGCCATTTAAAACCTGCAAGCAGCGGGTCGGATTTCGGGAAATAGCCCTCCCGGATGGTCACAGCGCCCGGGGCATCTGCATTGTACACTTTTTCAACATCACTTTTCGACTGGCTGAAAAACTGGAATGCTACCCTTCGATTGCGTTCCGGCTCGGCCGATTGCCGGAAAGAACCATAGTCTTTTTCTATGATACGCAGAATCGGGATGTTTCGTGCATTTAAATATTTCACCACGTTGCGAACGCGTGTCGAAGAAGTGATTTCAGGCTCGTCGGCCGAGCGGTATCCGGCTATTTCAACCACATAATCCGCATTTTTCTGCATGATAATGTACAGGTCGGTGAGCGCGTCGAGTTGCTCGTTGCCTATTTCCACAGAATTGACGGGGAAAAGGAGCTCTTTCGATTTTCGTTCGAGTTTGTAGGGGCTCGTCGCCAGTGATTTGCGGACGCTGTTCAGCGTTTGTGTATCCTTCGCAGTCACGATCGTCGCCAGGGCGCGTTCCGGGTAGTTGTAGCGCTCTTTGTTCCGCTCATAAAAGCTCCGCTGGCCGGTAGAGTCGGAAAGCGAGCGCTGCCATACCTGCTCCTCCATGATCTGCGACAGGAGCACGCCTTCGCGGATTTCGTTCATTAGGCTTCGGAATTCGGGGTTTGTTTCTTCCAGATGGTCCCGCTCGTATTCCATGAGCGATTCGGTGAGGTAGTCGGTGTAATGGCGCCTGAAAACGACTTCCGGCGAAGCGTCTTTCGGGCGGGGCGTCTGTTTGCGTTTCACATAATTGAGGAACGACAGGGCGTCGTAGGGCCGCTGTTCGATCCGGAAGAGCGTCACCGTGGACCAATCCGCCGATACCGCGCGCTGGTAATCCCATTTGCCTGTACGCAGCGTGCTGTCGGCCAGGGCGGCAACGAGTTTCCATTGCTCGGGCGCTTCCTGCAATGCATATTTTTTACGCAAACGCGTCGCATTGGCCTGCTCGATCACTTTTCCGCGCGAATCCGTCACCACTTTTTTGCGCAGCGCCGGTGCCATGTTGGCGAAAGTTTCGATCGGCCGTTTCTCGATCAGGCGGATAATGTGCCAGCCGTACATTGTAAGCACCGGTTTTGAATAGGACTGGGGGCGTGTGAGCGCAAATGCCGCTTCCTCTATTTCCGGCACCATTTGCCCGGTTCCGAAGAGGGGCAGTAAGCCGCCGTTCTTCCGAGACTCACGATCGTCGGAGAACTTTTCCACCACCAGGTTCCATTCGTCGCCAGCCTGCAATTGTGCGTAGGCTTCGTCAATGCGCGTTTTGGCGGACTCTTTCTGAGCTGGCGTGCCGGCCGTGTCCACCGTTACCATAATGTGCGCCACACGCACCATGCCGCGGTTGGTGCGACGGTCATTCACCTTAATGAGGTGATAGCCTGCCTTGGTACGCACCGGCTGCGATATTTTGCCCACGGGCAGGGTATATGCTGCCGTTTCAATGGGGTAGAGCGTCTGGAATGCCGTGAAATACCCGAGATCGCCCCTGGTGGTCTTCGCGGCAGGATCTTTGGAGAACCGTGAGGCCATATCGGCGAAGTCCGAGCCTTCTTCAAGTCGCCCGCGCAGCGCGATTGCGGCCCGGTGGGCTTCGAGGGTGTCGGCAGGGGAAGCATCTTCGGAAACGCCCACGAGGATATGCGATGCCCGCACTTCCTGTTTCAGGCGGTCGTAGGCTTCGGTGGTGAGTTTCTCGACGAGGTCCTTGTCTACGAGGTGATTTTTGGCAAGCTGGTCGCGGTAGGAGGCAATTTCCTCGCGGTAATCGAGTGTTGTATCTTTCCCTTCGGATCTCGCCTGTAATACTTTGATCTTTAAGTCAGTATAAAGCGGAAGGTATTCTTCCGGGGACAATGCTTTGGTCGAATCGGAAGCGAACTTGTTTTTATTGTAGGAATCCTGGTAATCATCAATGGAAAACTGCTCTTTCCCGATCTCGACGAGGGGCTGAGCTTCGGTTACCGTCTGCTGGGGCGGGGCCGAAGTTTTGCAAGCGCTGACAAGTGAAATCGTAATGAGACCAATATGGAACTGAATTTTGGACATATTCAAATTAAGTAATAGGCTATCGCCGCTCATAGTAAAACCGCGTTAGCGCTCAAATATTGTAAAGCCAGCAAAGTTAGCCGCTTTCTGGTCAGGACAAAAAAAAGCTCCGGGCGATGTGCTTCGGCCGTTCACATTTCCCCATTCCCCAGGCCGTGCTATGGCAAAATTTGCCCAAAAGTTCGCCGCCCATTTGTGTCCGGATTTTTGAAAAAAGTTTATTAACCGGTTTTTATGATTTAAAAGGGAATTAGTATTTAAAAATTCGAAAAACAGCCCTTTGAACGATTTTGGGTATACTTTTTTAAGAACTTGTTCTACAACGCTTTAACTAATACAGCAGATGGAAGAGAGCAAAGGAAACGAGTTCATTCAAATGATCCGGGCCTTATGGAATGAGCAGAAAAAGCGCGAAGTTCTGTATCTCGAGGCCCTGAAAAAGGAAGGTATGGGGCCATTCAGGCGGGTGTTGAGCCAGGGGCACGTCAGTGCTTTGCTGTTCCAAAAGGAAATCCGTGCTGTTTACGACTACTTCAAGTGTTTTCTTAACGATAAAGAGCTCGCCGATCAAAACCAGATCACTTCGCGGACCTCATTGCAAATTCTCGACAATGCAAACGGGAAAGAAGAAGTCGCTTCCTGCCTTAAAAAGATCGAAGCGACGGTAATGCAGCTTTATAAGGCGATTAGCGGCTACCTCGAAAAAGAGCCGGAAGCGCAGCGCCTGATGGACGAGCATCTGATCCGGACATCGGAATTCCACGAAATGCTCTGCAAGCTGGAATCGGGCGGTCGCCGCGGTTACAGCCTCACGGCAGCAGCCTGATCTTTTCAGCCAATCTCACAAACGGCTAAATCTCATACAGCTCAATCGGCAGGTCGTCGGGATCTGCAAAAAAGGTAAATCTTTTGCCTGTAAACTCATCCGTGCGAATGGGCTCAGGCTTTATTCCCTGCGCATTGAGTGCCGCTATCGCCGTTTCTATGTCGCTAACCTTGAATGCAATGTGCCTCAGGCCGCAAGCCTCCGGACGTGATACGCGCGGCGGCGGCGAGGGGAACGAGAACAATTCGATCAGGTACTGGCCATTCAGCGAAAGGTCCAGCTTGTATGATCCCCGCGCTTCCCGGAAAACTTCCCGGTCAATTTGAAACCCCAGGACTTCGGTATAAAACCGCTTCGACTTCTCGTAGTCAGAGCAAATGATGGCGATATGGTGTACGGCTTCCAGTTTCAGCATAAAAAAGGCATTTGAAAATACCCTCAAAGATAGCTGCGGCCGTCAGATCTTGATAAAAATCTTCTTTTTATACATCCAGCGCAAAATCAGCCATTCGATCAGCAGTACCAGCGCCCCGCTCACCAACGGTGCATAACCTTCGCCCAGAAATGCATCGTAATGCTGGCCTAAGTGGATTTTGAACGATTCGCGGATGAAACCTCCGAAACCGTCGGCGATCACGTAGGCGGCGATAGAATTGGTGCCAATGACGATCAGCGGGAAGAACCACGATTTTTGTCCTTTCACATCCACTACAAAATAGAATGCGGCGAGCAGCAGAAACGCCCATCCGCCGCTGAACAATGTCCAGGCCGGCGTCCAGATGCGCTTCACGATCGGATTGAGGCCGGTGAAATGGAACGCCAGGGCGAGCAAGAAGAGCACTCCGGCGGTAATGGCATAGCGTTTCAGCAGCCATGTCGACGACACGGCGGTTTTTAACCATTTACCTGCGATTAATCCCAATATCATCGTGCCGAGTGTAGGAATGAAGCTCAGCGTGCTGTATCCGCCGCCGTTGAACTCGAACGGTTTTTCGCGCGGGAACAGGTTCAGGAACCAGCGGTCGAATGCCCAGGCGGCATTGGTGTTTTTGTTCCAATGCGCGGCAAAGCCTTTCAGATTATGCTCCCAGTCGGCGGTGGTGCCGGTTTGCGACCAGTCGAAGCCGGGGCCAGGCAGGGGATAGGCGGCAAACACGCCCGCGTAACCTATGAGAATAATGCCCAATGCGCCCCAAACCAGCGCGTCACGCTGTGTTTTTTCGGAAGCAAGGCCCAAGGCAAACAGAATGGGGTAGCCAAGACCGATTTGGGTGAGTGTGTCTTCAAATGTAAAGTTGGTTTGCTCCGAATGCATGGAGCGCAGGAAAATGCCTAATAATATAAGGATGAGCGAGCGGCGGATCGTGTGTGCCCACATGGTGGCAACGGACTGGTCCTTGCTTGCGCGGCTGGCCATCGAGTAGGGCAGCGCCACGCCCACCAAAAACGAAAACGACGGCTGAATGAGGTCGTGCAGCGAGCATCCCACCCAGGGCACGTGACTTTGATGGAAATCGAGGAATGCCCAGAATGTGCTGTCCGGGAACGCTTCGGCCACTCTGCTGAGCCGCAGCACTTCGGCCATCATCAGGAACATGACAAATCCACGGTAGGCGTCGACAGACGAAACACGTTGAGGCGGCAGGGTAATGGTTTCTTTCAAAATGGTCGGTTTAGGTAACGTTACGGGTAATACTGGACAATCGGAGGAATGGGTTACATCGGAAAAGAAAAAACCCCGCGGGATTTACCTGCGGGGTTTGGATCAGGGAATGTGCCTGATTTTATACGTTCATCTTTTTGAGCTCCTTCACGGCATGGTCCGCAGCGCGGGCGGTCATAGCCATGTAGGTCAGCGACGGGTTCACGCAGGATGCCGAAGTCATGAAAGATCCGTCGGTAACATATACGTTTTCCGCACCCCAAACCTGGTTGTTTTTGTTCAAAACAGATGTTTTCGGGTCGTTACCCATGCGCGCCGTACCCATTTCGTGGATACCGATGCCCGGGTGTTTCGATTCGTCGTTATAAGGCGTCACGTTCTTCAGACCGGCCGCTTCGAGCATTTCGGCGGCATCGTTCATCATATCCTGGCGCATTTTCTTTTCATTTTCACCATAAGCCGCATCGAAAACGACTACGGGCAGTCCCCATTTGTCTTTTCTCGTCGGGTGCAATGTGAAACGGTTTTTCTCGTCGGGAATCATCTCGCCGAAACCACCGATGTTCATGCTCCAAGCGCCGGGCTGTGAAATTTGCTTTTTGAAATCGGCCCCGAAACCGTCGGTACCCACACCGCGGCCCCAGCTTTCGCGGCTTGCACCGCCCTGGTAGCCGAATCCGCGCACGTAGTCGCGCTTATCGTTGCCCCAGTTGCGGTAGCGCGGAATGTAGATACCGTTCGCGCGGCGTCCGAAGTAGTATTTGTCTTCGAATCCGTCGATATCTCCTCTTGCACCTACTGCCAGGTGGTGGTCCATGATGTTACGTCCAAGCTGGTCGCTGTCGTTACCCATTCCGTTCGGGAAGCGTTTCGATTTGGAGTTCATCAAAATCGAGGAGGATGCGATGGCGGAAGCATTCAGGAATATGATTTTGGCAAAATATTCCTTCGTTTCCATGGTATTCTGGTTGATCACCCGCACGCCGGTCGCTTTATTCAGCTTGTCGTCGAAGATCACTTCCGATACGATGGAATCCGTGATCAGGGTCAGATTACCGGTTTTCTGTGCTGCCGGCAATGTAGCAGCCTGCGTGCTGAAATAACCGCCGTATGGGCATCCGCGCATACACATATTACGGAACTGGCACGCGGCGCGGCCGAGCTCGGTATGGAATGCCTGCGGCTGGGTAAGGTGCGCCGCGCGGCCCATGATGATATGGCGGCCGGGGAATTTCTTCTCTACTTCTCCTTTTACGTGTTTTTCAACACAGTTCATCTGCATCGGCGGGAGGAAATTGCCATCGGGCAGCACGTCGAGGCCGTCTTTGGCACCGCTGATACCTGCAAATTTCTCTACATAGTCGTACCACGGCGCGATGTCGGCGTAGCGGATCGGCCAGTCGACGCCGATGCCTTCCTTGGCATTCGCTTCGAAATCCGCTGCATTGAGGCGGTAGCTCTGGCGTCCCCACAGGAGCGAGCGGCCACCCACGTGGTAGGCACGGATCCAGTCGAACCCGCGTGTTTCTTCGTATGGATTTTCCTTATCGTTTTCGAACAGGTAGCGGTGCTCTTCGTTCGCGGTGTAGCCAGTGCGTATTCCCGCCCAGTATTCTTCCTTTGCGACGGTGGTAACGCGGCCGCGGTGTTCAAGTTCCCACGGAGCGAGCGTCGCCGTTTTGTAGTCGACGATGTGTTTGATATCCCTTCCTCTTTCCAGCATCAGGACTTTCAAACCCTTCTCCGTCAGCTCTTTTGCGGCCCAGCCGCCACTTATTCCCGAACCCACCACTATCGCATCGTAAGTGGCTTGTTTTGTTGCTTTTATGTTCAGATTCATGATGAATATGCTTCAAAAAATTTTAAAATATGGCCTCGCGGCCTGTTACCTGATATCCCCGGAGGATTACATTGCCCAGTTTTTCTGGCCTGGTTTGAGATCAATGCAACCATCGTAACGGCCGGGAACCGCCACATATTCCAGTGCCTGGGTTGCGCCCGGCTCGGATGTGAAATAGCCCAGTAACGTCAATTCTTTCATCAGGCGGAAGAAAGGCACGCCGGCATCGGTGTATTCCTTGCCTGCCTCGGTATATTTCTTTTTCTCTTCACCTGCCTTGGCAAGCTCGTCTTTGGCACCAGCTTCCATTTCTTTCAGGATTTTGGTCTGCTCTTCGGGTTTTGCTTTGAGGAAATCCTTCTTTTCCAGTTCGGCCAAACCTTTGTTGAAGCTATCCTGGTCTTTTGCCGCATAGCAATCTTTCAGCATCATCTCGATAAACTCACCAACCTTGGCGTCTTTCGCACCCGGAGTGTCCGTTTTTGGAATGATTATTTCAGCTACTTCCGAAACCAGTGCCTTGCGGTCCTCGGAGAACGGAAAAGTCATCGCCGAACTTTCCGATGAAGGCTTGCAGCCTTCCAGAAAAGCCAGCATAGTGGGTGCGGAGAGTGTGCCACCCATTAACAGTGCCACACGACCAAGGGCATCACGTCTTTTCATCTGATATACTTAATATAGGTTAACAATCCAAAGTGTAATTCTGCATTTGATTAATGCAATTTTGAACAGCCTGCTAATTTATGAAATATTCTCATCCGTTAGTTGGTTAGAATGATTCTATATAGGCTTTTCAGGCCTACCAGGCTATTTCAGAGCGAAATGAGGGGAATTAAAATTGTATTAAAATGTCACCGCGCGTTGCTATCAAACCTGGAAACTGGAACGACTCAAAGTACCATTAAATTGCACCCGCGGATATCCGAATTGTCAAAACGGCCCATCACGTAAAACGTCCCGGGTTTCTCCCCGAAGCGTCCCAGGTCCTGCGTTTCGATAAACGAGCAGCTATCAAGGTTGGCGAGGTCGATCACATTAATGCCCCCTGTTTTGGACAATCCCAGGTTGTGGTCGCTCACGGCAAAGGGGTCGTTGACGTCGCGCAGCAGAATGCGCATGGAATACCCCGGCGTGAACAGGCCGTTGCCGTGTGAGTAGCCTTGTGAAAGCAGCTCGGTCATGCCGTATTCCGAATGGATCACAGGGACGCCCAGGCTTGCCGTCAATATGTCGTGCACTTCCTCGCGGAGCAATTCGGTACGCCGGCCCTTCATGCCGCCGGTATCCATAACCGTAAGCCGGTGGATGTCTTTCAGGAACGAAAGATCGAAGCTGCTTTCGGCAAGGTCGAGCAGCGCAAACGTGACGCCCAGCAGAAGCACCCCCCGGCCATCGGGGTTAGCGGCGATGTGCCGCAGCCGTTGCAGCATTTCGCCGGTGTTGTTCAGGTAAAATCCCGAGTATTCCGAATCGCTCTCCTCAATAAAATGTTGCATCATATACACCAGCGAAGAGTTGTTTCGTTCAAGGTATGACGGTAGCAGAGCGAGGATATGGAAGCGGTTCAGGTCGCCATAATTGTGCTGGAAAATACGGTATGAAATGGCCTTGTAAAGCGGCTCGTCGTACAAATGATGGCTGCTCGTGGCCTGGCCCGTGGTGCCGCTGCTCCTGAATATCACCGGTGCATCCGCAGAATGCCCCGTAGCGACCCGATGGTTTTTGAAAAACTGGATAGGAAGAAAAGGGATTTCGGTCAATGCGGCTACATGCGCGGGATCAATGCCCAGGTGCCGGATGTATTCGCTGTAAACCGGATTGAATGCGGCCTGGTAGCGGAAAACGCTGAGCGCAAGCGGCTCGAAATCGGCGGGTTCGACCGTCACGATCTGCTCCCGGAGGCCCGCCCGTATTTCGGCAATCGTTTTATTGTTTTGCAGTTCCAATCCTCTTACTTTCGTAGATACTAAAAAGGCAAAGTTAAAAATAGAAGTAATATGCAGCTGAAAGTTTCCTTGTTCATACTATTGGCAGCCGTGTCCGCCGGCTGTGTAGATATTCCCGATTTCAGCGACACCCCCAAAATATACTATAACGGCATTTCACAGGAGGTGCGGGTAGATACCATTCTCGGCGTTCCGCAGGAAGCCGAAGTGGTGACGGTGACAATCGACTTCGAGGACGGCGACGGCGACCTGGGCGCTTCCAGCGCGGAGGTGCAGGATTCGACAAATTTTACCAAAAAATACAAAGAGGTGCCGGGCTGGGGACTGGAAGCGAACTATGAGCTCGTGACGATGATCCAGCAAAGAGACAGCTCCTGGACGGAGTCGGTGTTGCAGGGCGACAGAACCAAGTTCTTCCCCTTGCTGAAAACTGACGGTAAAGCGGGGCCTATCAAAGGGAAACTCGACATGAATGCACGTTTCCGCCGGCTGGATACGGCCGTGCCTACCAAAATCAAATTCAAGGTACGGATCATGGACCGCGGCTTCCGGATCAGCAACCAGATCGAGACCGATCCGGTAACCGTGAAGCTCTGGCAATAATTTAGGGTTCTTCTACAATTTCGGCATTCAGGGTAATCCTGAATGTCGTTCCTTTTCCTACCTCCGAGCTTTTGACGAACAGTTTCCCGGAGTGGTAGTTTTCAATGATCCGTTGGGCGAGTGTAAGCCCCAATCCCCAGCCGCGCTTCTTGGTACTGAACCCGGGGTTGAAAATCTTGCCGATCTGCGCTTTGTTCATTCCCTTACCGGTATCGGCAATGTCGATCCAGATTTCCTTCGCACGCGGCGGCGCTTGCAGCGTCACGTGGATTTGGCCGATGCCGCCCATGGCATCCACCGCATTCTTACAGATATTCTCGATCACCCATTCGAACAAATTCTTGTTCAGCAATGCCGTTTGTTCACCGGCAAGCTGGTTATGCACTTCGAATTTGACTTTGGAAGAGACCCGTTTTTCGAGGTAATTGACAAAGTTCGTGACGATCAACGCAATTGGTTCCTGCCTGAGCGTGGGTACGGAGCCGATGTTGGAAAAGCGCGTCGTGATCATTTCAAGCCGGATCACGTCCTTTTCGATCTCTTCGGCAATGGACGGGTCAATGGACGGATCGCTGCGGAAATACTCCACCCATGCCATGAGCGAGGAAAGCGGCGTGCCTAGCTGATGCGCCGTCTCTTTCGCCAGCCCCACCCACACGCGGTTCTGTTCGGCTTTCCTTGCCGAGCTGAATGCGAGATAGGCCAGGTAGCCGATCAGCAGCATGACCGATAGCTGCAAAAACGGGTAATACCGCAGCTGCGTGAGCAAAAAGGAGTTGCTGTAATAGATTTTGCCGGCACGTCCCTTGCCAAGCTCCACCGGGATAGGCGGGTGTTCGAGCTTCATTTCTTCCAATCTTTCCTGGATAATGCGCTCGCGTTCCTGCCGGCTTATTTTCTCGGGGAATTTAATGTTTTTGTTGGGGTTGGGAATGTTGTTTTCGTCGACGTAAATGGCAGGGATCTGGTAAAAATTCACCGCGTCTTCGATCACCTGATAAACGACATTGAAGTTTTCATCGAGCGGGCTGTTGACGACATAGCGCAGACCTTCGGCATACAGCTGCACCTCTCTTTCTTCCCGTTCTTCGAGCTCTTCCACCAGCTTGTCGGTGTAAAACAATGAGCCGATGCTAAGGATCAGCAGAATGAGACCGATCCCGTATTTATAAAAGCTTTTCTGATCGTAAGTATCCATCAGTGACCGGCGCAGGCGCTGGCTGTTCAGGATGGCTACGGGGTGCAGCTTGAAACGTGGTTTTTCTTTTGGGGTTTCGCTGATCATTCCGGGCCGGGCACATTCTGCCCGATGTTAATGTTATAGTCTACAAATAACGTAAATAATTTAAGCTTAGTGGCTTCATGACCGTTTTTCGTAACCCCCGCCGATCAGTTCAGAAGCTGACCAAAGTCATGTTTTGAGGAGTTCGGAAGGGTGAAATTTGTATGACTTATGACAGATTTATTTAAATGCTTTCTAAATAAGTGAACGGTCATAGTTCCACATTCATATTATGGTTTTTGTACAGTATTTTTGTGAATCGAATTAGACCTAGTGATGTATAACCAGTTCAAATCAGTCAGTTTATCACATCGGAATGCTCCTCTTGCCATCAGGGAACAGCTTGCGTTGAATGAGGGGGAGGCAAAGAGCATGATGCTTCGTCTTAAAGACTTTTTCGATATCTCCGACGTCCTCGCAGTCTCTACTTGCAACCGTACCGAAATATATTACTCTTCTGCCACCGATCTTAATGAAGACATTATCAAGCTGTTGCTGATCGAAAAAGGGGTTGAGGATGTAGAAAATTTCAAACTGTTTTTTGAGCAATTCTCCGAAGGCGAAGCCGCGGTAAAGCACCTGTTCCACGTCGCTACCGGCTTGCAGTCGCAGGTGGTGGGCGATATGCAGATCCCGAACCAGATCAAGCACGCCTACCAATGGTCGGCCGACCTGAATATGGCCGGTCCGTTTTTGCACCGCCTGCTACACACGATATTTTTTGCAAACAAACGCGTAGCGCAGGAGACATTCTTCCGCGATGGAGCAGCTTCCGTTTCCTATGCGGCCGTGGAGCTCCTCGAAGGCCTGATGCCGAACCCGAAAATCCTCGTAGTGGGATTGGGTGAGATCGGGACGGATGTTTGCCGTAACCTTTCCCAAAATACGGATGCGGATGTAACGCTGGTGAACCGGACCCGTGCCAAAGCTGATGCGCTGGGTGCGGAGCTGGGATTCCGGGTTGCGGATTTTGCCGATATTGAATCAGAAATTTCACGTGCCGATGTGATCGTGTCGTCTATCCAGCGCGAAGAGCCTTTCTTCACCAAGGAAATGATGGTGCGCCTGCGCGGGATGTCATTTAAATATTTCATCGACCTTTCGGTGCCGCGCAGCGTGTCGCCGGAGGTGGAAGAAGTGCCGGGCGTAATGCTCTACACGATCGACTCGATCCGTTCCAAAGCCGACGAAGCATTGCAGCGCCGCCTGGATTCGGTTCCGCACGTGGAAGAGATCATCAACGAAGCGGTGCTGGAGTTTAACGACTGGTCACGCGAGATGATCGTTTCGCCGACTATCCAGAAGCTGAAAGGGGCATTGGAGCAGATCCGCAAGGAAGAACTGACCCGTTTTACCAAGAACCTGACGGATTCGGAGCTGGAAAAAGTAGAGCGCATTACCACCAGCATGATGCAGAAAATCCTGAAACTGCCTGTGCTTCAATTGAAAGCAGCTTGTAAAAGAGGCGAGGCGGAAACGCTGATCGACGTGCTGAACGACCTCTTCAATCTGGAGAAAGAGAAAGAAAGCCATTAATATCACATAGACCTCTTCCAATATCACACTCCCGGGCGCGCGTCCGGGAGTTTTTTTATGCAAAAAAGAGAGGGCGGCATATGCCGCCCTCTCTATGTATTACCTTACCCTCCACAATAATTAGTTGTTATCTTGAAATCCTTATCGCACGGGGCCATTGCCCGGCGGTTCGGATGAGTCGTTCGTCACCACGAATCGACATACGTTGCGGAAGGGACTTTAGATCAGCGGACCGAAAATTTTTTTAACTTTTTTTTAATCCTGGTCGCGGCTCATGGTTTCGAGCATTTTTCCAAGGTTCAAACTCCGGGCGGAAGCATCGAAAATTTGCCTGTAAACGCCATTTTTCTCATACAATTCTTCATGCCGCCCCGATTCGGCGATCTGCCCTTTTTTCATCACATAAATATGATCTGAATCGAGGATCTGCGCGAGGCTGTGCGAAATGATCACCACCGTCCGGTTCTTTTTGATTGCATCGAGGCTGTTTTTGATTTGCTCGGTGGCTATGGCGTCGAGGCTGGCAGTGGGTTCGTCGAGGAAGATAATGGGCGGATTTTTGAGGAACAGGCGCGCAATGGCAATGCGCTGCTGCTGGCCGCCGGAAAGCATTTGCGCGTCCGTTTCGTAGCCGGCAGGCAATTCCATGATCTGTTCGTGCAGGTAAGCGCTTTGGGAAGCCGCGATCATTTCATCCCAGCTGGCATCGGGCTTGCCGTATCGGATGTTCTCGGCGATCGATCCTTTGAAAATGTGATTCTTTTGCAAAACCATTCCGATCGCATTGCGCAACGACGACAGATCGTAGGATTTCAGCGGCTTGCCATCGAGCATGATCTCTCCCGAATCCTGTGCGTAAAATCCTACCAGAAGATTGATAAGCGTACTTTTCCCGGCTCCCGATAGCCCCACGAGTGCGGTGGTTTGTCCGGCTTTGATATCCATATTAATGCCGGACAGCGCCCTGGTGCCGTTGGGATATGCGAAAGAAACATTCCGGAGCTGGTAATCGCCGCGGAACCGGCCGGAATTGGTGTTCCCGCTTTTTTCTACCGACTCGTTTGCATCGAGGATATCAAAGAAACCCTCCGAATAGGTAAGGGCATCGTTCATCTCATCGTAAATGCGGTGCAGCTGCCGGATGGGTGCGGATACGTTGTTGAACAGCAGGATATGGAACATGATCGCGCCGATGGACATCTGGCGGTCGAGCACGAGGTAGGCGGTCAGGATGATGATCAGCACGACGCCGATCTGTTCGATGAAGCTTTTAATTCCGTCGTAAGTGAAATTGGTTTTACGCGTTTTCAGCTGCGAATCCATCAATTCCATTTGAAGGCCGTATTGTTTTTCGCCTTCCTGTTTCTCGCGGACAAAGGACTTGATCACGATCACCGACTCGATGAGACTGATCAGCCCGTTGCTTTTGTTTTCACGCTGCCGTTTCAGTTTGCGGCGAACACCCTGCAACTCGCCCGCCTGCCTGTAACTCACCCAGAAGTAAACCGGCAGAATGGCCAGCGCAATGCAGCCGACGTAGAAATTGGCCGAAAACATCAGTCCCAGCGCCACCATTGCATTGGCAAACAGCGGAAGAATGTCGATGAAAAAATTCTGGATCAACTTTGTGAGGCTTTCCACGCCGCGGTCGATACGCGTTTGCAGCTTGCCTTTCTGATTGTCGTTATCGCTGAAAAACGCGAGATTGTAGGTCAGGATGCGGTTGACGGCATTGTGGGACAATTCACTGGAAACCTTAATGCGGATCTTTTCGCCGAAATACCGCTGCCCGAACACGATGAGCGAGTTCACGATTTCCTTGATAAAAAGAATGGCTGTAATGCGCAGCAGAAGCTCTTTGCCTTGCAGCAAACTCCATTGCTTGTCGAGCATCGACTGAACGGTGTCCACCGTGTAGCGGAGCACCCAGGGGTTTACCTGGGCGGTAACGGCGCCTAGTAAGGTAAGGAATAATGCAAATGCGATTTGCCGGTGGTAAGGCTTAATGAACGGGCGGAGCCTTTGAAAGATTTGCCAGATATTCATGCAGGTTCAACACGAAATCCTGCAAAATGATTTGAATATCCGGCTCCTCACTATTTCTTGGGTTTCTTGCCCGAGCGTTTGATAGGCCGCCCGTATTTGGCCATTTTTTCCTTCGCATGATCACGACGGACATTAACCTTCTGATTCTTAGCTTTCTTTTCATGAAATGCCGCCCCTACATCCTCGCGTTTGGGACGTTTCAGTTCGATGTTTTTCATGAAAATTTTCGGCTCCTCGTCGGGTGTAAGCACTTCCGAGATCTTCAAATCCTCGGGTAATGGTAAAACGGGTATTTCAAAATCCATCAACGCTTCGATCTGCTCCTGGAACGGCTTCTCACGTTCAGAAATGAAGGAGATCGCTATGCCCTTGCGATCGGCGCGGCCGGTGCGGCCAATGCGGTGAATGTAGTTTTCAGGGATTTCCGGAATGTCGAAGTTGAACACGTGCGACACTTCGGCGACGTCGAGCCCGCGTGCGATAATGTCGGTAGCGATGAGCAGGCGGTAATTTCCTGCGTGAAACTGCCTGATCGTGTTGAAACGGTGGTTCTGGTCTTTATTGGAATGGATCACGCCGATCCTGTCGAGGTAACCCAGTTCCAGCTGGCCGTACAGCTGGTCCGCCAGCTTTTTGGTCGCCACAAAAATCAACACCTTGTTCATCTCCTCGTGTTGTTCGAGCAGCTTGTCGAGCAGGTTTACTTTCGTGTAAAAATTGGGGACATAATAGGCCTGCTGCTCGATATTATCCAGCGGCGTGCCCACCGGTGCGGCCTCAATGCGGACTGGATCATTGAAATACGCCTTCATCAGCGCCTCCACTTCCTGGGTAATGGTGGCCGAGAAGAGCAGGTTTTGGCGCCGCTGGGGGAGCAGGTCGAGGATGTTTTTCAGTTGGGTGCGAAAGCCGAGGTTCAGCATTTCATCCACTTCATCAATCACCAGTTTTTTGACTGACTTGGTTTTCAGCGAGCCATTCATCGCCAGGTCGAACAGCCGGCCCGGCGTGGCCACCACCACATCCGCCCCCTCGTGCAGTTCGGCCATCTGAACCTTGATATTGCCCCCGCCGTAAACGCCCACCACCTGCAGGGTAGTGTATGCGGCAAGTTTGCGCACTTCCTCCACCACCTGCACCACGAGCTCGCGCGTAGGCACGAGAACCAGCAACTGCGGCAGCCTGTCTTTCGCGTACTCGATCTGGCGGAGGGTAGGCAGCAGGTAGGCAAATGTTTTTCCTGTGCCCGTCTGCGCAATGCCGCACACGTCTTTCCCGGACATCATAACCGAAAAAACTTTGTGCTGAATGGGCGTCGGCGTGGTATATCCCGCTTCGGAAAGTGCTTTCAGGAGCGGTTTTGTGAGATTTAAATCTTCAAAAGTCATCATGCATTCTTGTAAAAGACTACAAAGGTACGGCTAAACACCCTTGCACGCATTACCCGAACCGTTTTATCTGCTCGGTTGCTGACTGAGGAATGCAGCAGCTATGCCGAATGCGGCTAGATTCAGAGTTTGATGAGCACTTTTGAAGTGACGTACGCGGCCCGTTTATTGGGATCGAGGAAGCGGAAATCGAGGATGCGGCGGGGATATTCTTCACAGCTTCCGACGATTTCCAGGTCCGGCCGGATGGCCCTGAACTCGCCCAAAAGATGCTGATGGGTATAAACGAAGCAGTTTTTCATACCCACCAGTTTTCCAAAATCATTCACCTCCATCACCTGAACACCGGAATAGAAACGCAAACTGTACGGAGCGCCCGCCTGGTAACTGAACAGCCGGTTTTGCGGCACACCTTTGGCCCTCGCGAGGATGCCCAGCTTTGCCGGGGCCTGGTACTCGTAAATGTTGGGATAAAAATAAGTGGTGAGCACGAGGTTGGCCCCGATCGCGAACACGACGCAGCCGACGATAAGCTTGTTCCGCACCCGCAAAAAGAAAATCAGCCAGGTGAGCACGCTTAATAGCGCCATAAAATGGATCAATCCATAATAATTATCGGCCGGGAATGTGAACCAGACGAGGCAAAAGAGCAACGCCAGCGCCGCATACGCCGCCACGGCATGCACATAGGCGAGCAGGCCCGAGAAGCTCTCAGGATCGCTTTTGAGCCGCCCGATAATGAACCCGCCCGTTACCACCGCAGCCACGGGATAGGCCATGTACACGTCCATCGTCGTCCGGAACGGGTTGACGTAGGCAAAAATAAAGGGCATGGTAACGGACAGCAGGCAAACCAGCGCTTTCTTGGAGGTTTCGTCGTGCTCCGGCACAATGACCCGCTGAACGAGTTCGATGAGCCCGAGGATAAGGAAAATCGTCCATGGCGAGAACGTAACCACCAGCGTAAGCAGCGGGTCGCTTGGCCACTGGTGCACTTCATACGGAAATGTGCTTTTCAGGAAAGTCAATCCGACTACCCCGGCGAGCGAAAAAAGGAGATTATGGATCCGTTTATCTTTCAGGTAGCTGTTGATTTGCCACATGATGAATGCATAGCAAGCGGCAAGGTACGCGGCATCGCCCAGCTCATTGTTGACCACGAAGGTCGCCTGCGCGGTAGTGAGTACGAGCACCGAAAGGACGGCGGATTCGGGCCCATAAAGGACTCTGCCAAGGCGGTAGGTGCAGAACAGGCCGAAAAGAACGGCCAGGAAGCCCGGAATATGCAGTGAGAGCTGGTTGATCCCGAATAGCTTCATTGCCTCGACCGATAACCAGAGAACCGGCGCCGAAATGCCGGTATCTTCCGATAAACGCCCGGTTTTTACGGCTTCGGCAGCCACGGCGGCGATCTGGGCCGATAAGTCCTCGGGAATGAGCATCAGCCAGCCAATCATCCAGATCAGCACGGCAGCTGCAAAAGCCCATTTAGTAATTTTCAACAAATCCTTTTGAAGCATAGGCAGTGTGCGTTTTTAACCTACCGGATGCAAAAATAAAGAAGGGCATTCAAAGTTGGATGCCCTTCTGTTCAAGAGTAATAGTGTGTCAGCATTTATAGTGTGTCAGCGCGTACGTAATCTTCCGGTATTTTTGTTGTAAGTACCCAACGGGAAGCTCAGTCCCACGTTGATACCCCAGTTGTTATTTTTAATGTTCGAATTGTCAACCCGCGTCACGTCCAGCAGGCCCACGCCATATCGTGCGTCGAAATTCAGCCAGATTTTCTCTTGCAGGCGGTAATTCAATCCTCCACCGAATGTGAGGCCGAGGTCGAACGGGCTGTAAACGCGGTTGTTGGAATCGCCGTTGATATTGTTCCCGTTTTTATCTCTCGCGCCAACCAGGAAGTTCAGGTTCGGGCCGAGGAAAATTTTGGGACGGACACGATCGCCATAGCGTCCGAAGAAGAAAGTGGCCAGCAATGGGGCCTGGATGTAGTTTAGGTTAATCTCGTTGGTTTTGTTATTGATCTGCGCGCCAAGTTGGGTGAAGAGCAGCTGGCCGCTGAAACCAAAGCCCGATTCGGAGCTGTAATTGTAGAAGCCGCCTATGGTCAATCCGGGTTTCCAGTCAGTGTTGGTAATATCCCCGCGGAAGTTGGCAATGGAAACTCCGGCGATGGGGCCTATGGAAACGTTCTCCTGCGCTTGTGCCCGCAAGCTACAAAAAGCGATCGCGAGCAGCAAAAAAATACAATTTTTCATGTAAATATGAGTTTGGGTGCGTTGCTGTCTACAAACATAAATTATATGCCAATAGCGCATTCAGCGCACTTTTCGGTGTAAGCAGCTTAGCGTTAGCATCGTTGCGACCGATATTTATATAATCATATTTAAATTTGCGATGAAATTCGTGGAAAAACCTCTACGCATTGTATACGTTTCCCGCAAGTACGGGGCTATTACGCGTTAATGTTACGCATGATCGTCCGGCTGCTCGGGGATTTGGAAAGGTTTGAGGTAGGCTTTGAGCTGCGACGGCACCAGCCAATTCGCATATACCTTTCTGATATTTTTAATCTCGGCTTTTAATTCATTGATATTCGTGTTGAAGCGGGCAATGACCGTCACCATCGAGTTGGCATGCTGGTAGGGTAGTCCGCAGGCCGCGGCGATTTGCTGTTGTACCAGAATTTTCTCCTGGTCCAGCTCCGCGATTTGCTGTCTGAGGATCTTGTTATAGTAGCTGAGCTGGTTTTTGTCGATATTTTCGAGGCCGCTCAGGTCGATCTGTTCGAGTTCCATCTGAAGTTTCAGCAGCGCCAGGAGGTTGTTGTCCTGATAGGCCTTGGTGATGCGCTGCATAGTTTCGGTTTTGCGCTGCTTTTCGGCGTCGTCCGTTTCCAGGTCGGGATGGAATGTTTTGACCAGTTCCATGTACACGCTGCGCACCGATTTGGTCGTTTTGGCCTGCTGCGCCTCGCGGATGCGCTCGTCCATGCGTTGCTCGCGGCGTGCGGCTTTGATCCGCTCCTGTTCGGCTTTGGAAAGTTCGTGGAATGCCACATCCGGCGCCGGCTCATTTTCGCTTTCGAGCAAAAAGGCCGGGTCATTAATCCGCACTTGTTCACGCCGGCGCTCTTCTTCCAGCAGCACATCGGCGGGCACGACGCTGTATTTGTTGAAAACCGCTTTCAGGTCGGTTAAGCCATGATTCTTGATCAGATCGTATGCATTTTCGGTGATCAGGTAGGACAGCTTCGTTTGATATGCGTTCCTGAAATGCTCCGCCTCGTAGGCACGGTCCCAAAGGTTCACGATATCGGCGCGGATACCCTGGTATTCGCGCACAAGCGGATCGAGCTCAGCCGGCATCCGCCGCAGCATTTCGTCGTAGGCGTGTTTCAATTCGGCAATCTGACGGTCGAGGGCTTCGATCGTTTCGGAGAGCAGATTGAACTCTTTTTGCTTTTTGTTGAGCGGTTTGTCCTGCCCGGGGATATGCAGTATGGCGGTGTCTGTCATGATATTCTATACGCGGCCGCGGCGTCACAGGTTCAATTCCTGGTAGGAAATCAGCACAATGGCGATCACGGCAAGCACGAGGCCCCACTTATTTAAGGCATTCAAACGCTCTTTGTACAGCAGCCAGGCCGCGAGCGCCGAAACGAGCATGGTGAGGATATTGTAAATCGGAAAAACATAAGCTGCGCTGTTTCCGAATGCCGCCAGCGCGCGCAACAGGAAATAGAGCGACAAAAAGTTAGGCACGCCCAGCAGCAAGCCGCCGACCACGCTCCTGAATTTCAGGCTGTGGCCATGCGCAATGATCCGGTAAACGAGGATGGAGGTGCCGATCACCACCGCCCCGAAGCACGCGATGATCATGAAAACGGTGATTTGTCCGGCGGGATAATACTTCGAAGACAGGAAATTGATCAGTGTGTTGTTGGTCCCGCTCGCGAAGAACGTTAATACCGGAAATATCCACAATGCCTGCTTTGCCGCTTGCAACGGCTGGTTTGCATTTGTCCCGTGCCCGGGATGGCCTGCATGGGGCGCGGCGGTTTTCGGTGCTCGCTGGATCGCGCCTAATGCGAGGGCGACCAGCGCCAGCACCAGGCCTAGGTAATTGAGCGCCGTGAAGTCTTTGTTGTTATTTTTAAAAACAAAAAGTCCGAAAAGCACGGGAATCACCAGCGACATATTTCCTGCCAGCGACGTGGCCGTTACGCTCACTTTCTGCGCTGTGAGGCCGATTAGCATAAACGCCGTGACAAACATTGCGCCCAGCGCCATCGTTAGTAATGTACCCTCGGAAGTCCATTCCACCTGCCTGAACACGTTTAGATCGGGCGTTAGCAAAAGTCCTGTAAGCACACAGGAGTAGTAGTTGAACACTACTGCATGAAACGAGTCCACCTGGTAGCGCGGGTAGGCGCGCATGATCAGGTAGAGCATGACCGTGAAAATGACCGCTAGCAGGAAAAACAGCATGGGTTACTGTCTGTTCAGGATTTCGTCGATCACGCGCGGATAATGCGCGTATTCGAGGGTGTGTACCTTGCGTGCGACGTCGTCGGGCGAGTCGCCGGGTGTCACCTCGCAGCTGGCCTGGAAAATGATGTCTCCTTCGTCGTAATGCTCGTTCACATAATGGATCGTGATGCCCGATTCGGTTTCGCCGGCATTCACAACCGCCTCGTGCACGAAATGCCCGTACATGCCTTTTCCGCCGTATTTCGGAAGCAATGCCGGATGAATGTTGATCATTTTATTCGGGAATGCTTCTACGAGCACAGGTGGTACGAGCATCATAAATCCGGCGAGCACCACCAGGTCTATGCCTTCGTTTTGCAGGATCTGCGGAATTTTGCCGGTATGGTAAAAGGTTTTTCTGTCGAAGAAAACGACGGGGATTTGCGATTTAAGCGCCCTTTTGATCACTCCGGCCATGGGGTTGTTCGTGAATATCAGCGACACGTCCACATCCTCGCGATGGGCGAAATACTCACAAATGTTCTCGGCATTGGACCCCGAGCCGGATGCAAAAATGGCAATTCTCTTCATTATTAAGCGTAGTTGAAATATGATAGATAAGGCATATCGTTGAAAAATACCCCGACAAAGCTATCAAAAGAACGGCTTGCTGACGAATCGCAAGCCGTTCTTTATGGAAATGTTAATATTGCGTTCCGCGAAATCAATAGATTTTGGCCAGTTCGCTGTACCCCATCAGTTTTCCTTTGCGGTAAGTTTCGGTTTTCAGGTCCCACACCACGCCGGGCGCGCGGTAGGAAACCGTTTGCATTTCCATCTTCACCGGAAAGCCCATAACCATGGCCATGTCCATATCTGAATTGATTTTATACACGTCATAGCTCCCGGCCGGGATCGTTAGCTTTTCCTGTCCGGCTACCGTACGGTTTTTGATCACCATATTAAAAGTCACCGGCATCGGCCCCGACTTCCCTTCACCTTTGACGGACGCATCCTTTAACTTATCGCCCGCGGCTAGCTTGGAAGGGATTTCGATATTGTCGTAGGTAAATTTCATTTCCATATTCTGAAACGATTTCAGCTGCTCCTGGCTGATCATCGACGCGGCGTCAAGGATCAGCACATTGCCGTCGCATTTCATCTGGTAAGTGTTTTTGAATTCGGATTTACCTTTACTGCTGAAAGACTCCATGTCGATCGTCACCACCGTGTTGCTGCCTTCCGCTGCTACTTTGGTGATTTTGTAAATCAGCTTGCCAATGGCTTTGCCCTTGCCGTCGAAGTTGTTCATCTCAAACCCGCTTCCTTCTTTAAAGTCATAGCCGGCACATTGCTGGGCAAACGCCCTCAGGCTGAGCATCATCACGCATGCGATGCTCCATAGGATCAACTTTTTCATATTCGTAGCTCGATTAGTTTTTGAGGTAGTCAAATATAACCTTTCAACCAGTTAAGTAAGTGGCCGGAAGTGTTAAATTAACGGGAATCTCAGGCCCAGATCATGGTGATCAGCCCCAGGAGCATGACGATCTTGCAAAGGCTGCTGATTTCCCTGAAATCGCGGCGGGTGTCGGCCTGGTAGAGGCGCAGGGCGAGCCAGGCGATCGGGATCAGCAGGAGCAGGAAAAGCAGCGTGAGCAGGTTGTTCTGCAGCGCCCGGGCCATCACGAAAAGGGTGAGTACAAAAATGACGATCATCGAGTACAGGAACGTTTTGGTGCGGCGGATGCCCCAGATGATCGGCAATGTGCGGCAACCGTGTGCTTCGTCGCCGCGGATATCCTCCATATCCTTCACCACCTCGCGGATGAGCGAAATGAAGAACGAGAACACGGCGTAGATGAACACCAGATGCCTGTTTTCCTGGTAATGCACCGTGAGTATCAGCAAGGTAAGCCCGGTAAGCAGCGAAACGATGAAATTCCCGATGAAGGGCAGCCGCTTGTAACGTTCGGAATAGAACCAGAGCAGGGTGATGGAAAACACGTTGATAATGAAGATGTAGGGACTCACCACCAGCCCCAGCACCGCGCCCAGTACATTGAGCACCTGGTGCGCCCCCATGGCCCAGCGGCGTTTTAGGTAGCGCCCCACCACCACGCGTTCGGGCTTGTTCACGATGTCGATCTTGACATCGAAATAATCGTTTATAATGTAACCGGCAGCGGCAATGCACACCGTCGAGAGCGAAAGGACAAACATGTCCGGGTCGGAAACGATCGACTTCCATTCATGCCTTGGGCCAATGAGGAGAATGCGGGTGAGGTATTGCGTCAGGACCACAATGATCAGGTTGGTCATGCGCACAAGACGCGCACTCCCGGTGACATAATCCCACGTTGTGATCTTGGGTCTGGCCGACACATTCATGAAGTTTGAACCTGGAAAAAGAAGGTTTAGGCAATAAAATTATTCATTTTATCCCATTAACGACAATTCTTCACTTCTTTATCCATTTGTGGGATAAAAAACGTGCATTTATTGTTAGCTATTTCAAACCGTTATCCGGACGGTTGTTCATCCCGGACATTCAACCATTTGCTGACCTATTATGAAAATTGGTATCGTATGCTATCCTACCTTCGGAGGAAGCGGTGTGGTAGCTACCGAGCTTGGAAAAGCGCTTGCGAAAGCCGGCCACCAGGTTCATTTCATTACCTATTCCCAGCCCCAACGGCTGGATTTTTTTAATGAGAACCTCTATTATCATGAAGTAAATATACCTGCCTATCCGTTGTTCCAGTACCCGCCTTACGAGTCGGCGCTTTCGAGCGAAATGGTGCATGTGGTAGCCAATGCGGGCCTCGATTTACTCCACGTACATTACGCGATCCCGCACGCATCGTCGGCGTACCTCGCCAAACAGATCTTAGCCGCACAGGGCATTCATATCCCGGTGATTACGACGCTGCACGGAACGGACATCACGCTGGTCGGAAAAGACCCTTCTTACGAGCCGGTGGTTACATTCAGTATTAATCAATCGGACGGCATTACCACTGTTTCCGAATCACTTAAAAAAGATACCTACGATCATTTCAAGATCACCAAGGACATTGAGGTAATCCCCAACTTTATCGATCTCGACCGGTTCAACCGGCAAAAGAAAGACCATTTCAAACTTGCCATCTGTCCCAACAACGAAAAGCTTATTGTCCATACCTCCAATTTCAGGAAAGTAAAGCGGATCGACGACGTGATCATGATCTTCGAAAAGCTGCGCACGCTCCTGCCGAGCAAACTGCTCCTCGTAGGCGACGGCCCCGATCGTATGCGCATCGAGCGCCTGTGCAAGGACCTGGATATGCTGTCGGACGTCCGTTTCCTCGGTAAGCTGGATGCTATCGAAGAAGTACTTTCCGTGGCCGACCTGTTCCTGATGCCTTCGGAATCGGAGAGCTTCGGCCTCGCGGCCCTCGAAGCATTGGCCTGCGAAGTGCCCATTATCACGTCCAATGCCGGCGGACTGCCTGAGCTGAACGTGCATGGCGTAACCGGCTTCCTGAGCGACGTGGGTGATGTGGAAGACATGGTGAAGCACGCCGCCTATATCCTCGACGATGCCAACCTGCCGACCTTCAAAGCCAATGCCCTGGCGAGAGCGAAGGAGTTTGATGTGGCCAAAATTCTACCGCATTATGAAGCCTATTACGAGCGCGTGGTGGAGAACAGCAAGGCGGTCGATCTGGCATAGCAACCGCCGGTAACCGCAGGGCGCCGCTCACTGCCCGGTTTCGTCTTTCATGAGGTTTTACTTATATTCGTGTGTTATTTATGCTAGGTTTACGTTATTGATAGAGGTAAAAAATTGTTGAAAGATGAAACTGGTATTTAATATATTATTCATACTCCTGCTCCTGATCGCGTTTGTGCCGTTTTTCCGGCGGTTCCTTTTCCACTTGCTGGTGGGCAGGCAGCTGGTCAAGCAGCAGGAAAAAGCATACCGCGCCCAACAGCAGGCCGAACGCGCCCGCACCAAGCCCGGGGGCATCCGGGTGGACAGCACGCCGCCCGACAGCAGCGAGTCGTCGAGGTTCAAAGGCGGCGAGTATGTGGATTATGAGGAAGTGAAATAAATTTCAGAAATCAGTATAATGCAAGAAGCCCGGAGCGATCCGGGCTTCTTTGTTTTGGCAGTTAATGTAAATTTATTGTTTGATGACTTTGAATGTCGCCATCCTGCCTTTCGATTCGATTTGGAGCACGTAAATGCCGGGAGAAAGGTTGCGGATGTCCATTTGCTCTTCCTGGCGGCGCGTGGTAATGTTGCGTACGGCGTTGCCGGTTTGGGAAATCAGCTGAATGCGTTTTTCATCATTATTGCCGGATTTCACGGTGAGCATATCCTGGGCCGGGTTTGGAGCGACGTTCACCTGGAATGCAGGTGCATTGGGCTCTGCTGCCGTGACGACCTCCACTTTCACCGTGGACGGGGATTCGATAATACCCGCGCCGCAGCCGTTCGACACGCTGAACAGGCGATAATACTGACTTGGCGACGCCTGGTAGAGTTCGATCACGTCCGTGGAGGTATAGGACTGGCGGTTCATCACCGACGCATCCGTCCCGAAGCGGTAAAACCACGGACCGCCGCCTTCCAGCAGCACCGTCACCTTCGGATTATTGATGCCATCAAAAATCACCGTTTCGGAAGCAAATCGGGCTTTGGCCTTTTGCATAGCCACCACCGGCGATCCGTAGGCGCCGCTCCCGGTGTTCGGGTCAGAGGCCGTGAGGCGAATGCGGTATTGTGCATTGGGCGCGAGGTCGGCGGGTAGTACGGCCTGGATTCTGGCTCCCGGCAATGTCGGGATGTTGCGGAAATTCCGGCCGGTACTGTCCGAAATTTGTGCCGTAAATGTGTTCCCGGCAGAGAATGTGCCGGTGGTTTTGTATTCCAGGGTAATGGTATCGCCGGTACACATGCTGTATCCGGATTGGGAAGTCAGCGCTGTCACCGTCACGGAGCGGGCCGAAGGCGGGTTCACTTCAACGGTCGCCGACCCGGCCGTCTGGCCGTTGCCGCACGCATTGTTGATGGAGGTAATGGTGTAGGTCGTCGTTTGCCTTGGAGAAACCCGCACGTAGTTCAATGCGCCTACGCCGGTGTAGATATTGCCGGTTGTTCCATCCGAGAGCGTGAAGGTCGGAATGTCGGTATTGTACTTGTTGGCGCGGATCACGAGCTGCGTGCTTTCGCCGCTGTTGATGGTTGTGCTGCCATAAAGCGTCACATTGGGTTTTGTCGTAACGCTTACGCCCACATTCGACGAAAGGTTGTATTTAGCCACTGAACAAACGACGGCATAATAGCTGCCGGGCAATGAGTTGGGCAGTTTCAAAGTGATGTTTCCTTTAAGCGCACGCGTCGAATCGAGGCGGATTGTGCTGTTGTTGGATTGATCCCTGATTGAAAAAACCAGGTAGTCATTCGATAGATCCACATCGCCCATCAGCTCATAACTAACGCCGATGGAGCCTCCTTCGCAAACGCTGCCCGACGACGCATTCACGGTCAGCCTGGGGTTCACGGAAACGTCTACTTTTCCGCTGGCAGTGCCATAGCCGCATACATTGCTGATCGACGCGATGCTGTACTGTTCACTTTTTGATGGATATACATAAATGCTCTGCTCGCCGCTGGATAACTCGTGACGCGTGTTGTTGCTGAAAATGGCAATAATCGGGGAGGCACCTTCCGACCGGACACGCAGCCATAGGCTTTGCCCGGCATCCACTTTCACCGGATTCCCCTGTCCATTCTCCGCAGTCAGCGTAGCCGTTGCCGGGGTCGAAATCTGGACATTCAGCGGGTCGGACATGGACCCGTCCGACGAGACAATGCGGAGGCTATAATAGCCGTTCGTCAGGTCCTGCGGTACGGTGGTGCTAAAATGCTTGCTTTTTTGTCCGCTTACCAGCGTTCTGAAATCCAGCGTATTGGCCGGAGCGATTTCGAGCGAATAGGTGGCATCGGGCGTTTCCACACCGGCCGTGATCCCGAAAGAAATCGCGAGCGGCGCGCCGGTACAGTATACATGGGCTTGTAGTGATGAAAACTGGATAAAACCGGGCATC
Source organism: Dyadobacter fermentans DSM 18053 (assembly GCF_000023125.1). Classification (NCBI taxonomy): domain Bacteria; kingdom Pseudomonadati; phylum Bacteroidota; class Cytophagia; order Cytophagales; family Spirosomataceae; genus Dyadobacter; species Dyadobacter fermentans. The sequence goes on along the minus strand of NC_013037.1, from coordinate 3,050,288 downwards.
GCACGAATGTAGGTCGTTTTATCCACCGGGACTGTGCCGCAAGCATTGGTAGCCGATTTGACGACGTAAGTATTTACTTCGCCCGGTTTTGGAGTGGTAAATACGGAATTGGAATACGGGTCGAAAACCACATTTTTCTCCACGCCATTATCCGTGTAAACCATGCTGTGGATCTGCGAGTTGGCCGACAGGTAAATTTGCGCGCCCGTTGGCGTGATCACATATCTCTGGGGTTCTTCGGGCCGGGTTTGCGGAGAAAGTGAGAAATCGCTCAAAGGTACATTCAGTCTCACGCGCTCAATGTTGCTGAAAAGCACCGGATTAGAAGACGCAACGCGAAATTCGACGTCCGAAGAATAAATCTGCGTTAATGCAACTTTTACCTTGTATTTGCCCGCTTGTTCCACCACTCTCATTGCCTTGAAGTCGCAGCACGGCTGGTTGGTTTGAATGCTGAATTTGTTGCCCGCGCCGAACTGACCCACTGTACCGAACGTGATTTCCAGGCTGTCGTTGTTACAGATGGCCGTTTTGAGCGGTTCAATATAAATGGCCGCTTCGCTGCCCGGCTGCAATGTCAATGTCACACCAGATGGATTGCTATTCTTGAAACAACCATTGGACACGGATTTGACCTTGTACTCAGTCGTTTCTTTCACAAAAAATTGGGGGCCGTCCATGCTTGTGTACGGAGTGGTTTTAATGGTGCCGTCAGCCTCTTCCACCGTAAACGGGCCGCCGCCATCCAGCGAATAGCTGAGCGAAATGCGCGAAGGAACGGTCAGGGTCGTCGATCCCCAACCGCTGACGTAGTAGCGTATGGTCGGCTGCGTTTGCACCACCACATCGGAAGTATAGTTCGATTCGAAGTTCGGACTGGTGGTCACGATCTGATACTGGTTGTAATAAGAACCATTCTGGCCGGAAGGCAGTGAAAATTCAAGATAGTCGCCCGATCGCCGTGCGTCTACGAAGTACCTGTTGCCATTCGCCGGACTCACCCCGATCTTAAATTGAGTCGCGTCGGTGAGCTGCGCGCTGCTGACGAACTTTACACGCATATTGGGAGCTGCACAAATGGTCTGGACGCCATCCGCAAACCGAATGCCTGGCTTTACCTTCACCTGTACAATTTCCGGATCGGTAACTTCCAGCCGGCCGCAGCCGGAAGTCACGGTTTTGATGCTGTAATTCTGGTCCTTCGTCGGTTTAAGCCAAAAGGACACGTCGCTGCCGTAGCTGGACGTCGCAATGCTGCCGTCATTCAATTCTACCGTAAAAGGCGGCAGGCCATAGGTCTTCACACTCAGATAGGTTTGAGAATGAATGTCCACCGTTTGGCTCGACGTGTTGAAGTTGGCACCGGTCTTCGGGTATATTTCGAGGTTTGAGGGCGCAGGCGACGACACCGTCGATGGATTGTCCGTAACAACCTGCACGCTGAATTGCAGTCCGTTAGGTAATTTCAAACGGTCGGGGAATGTAGCTACCAGCAAGTTTCCCTGCAACGTGGCGGGAACTTCAACTACTCTGGGTGCGCCTGCCGGGTACGCTTCTCTAAAACGCAGTCGGTAGCGCGTTTGAGCCGTAAATGGCGTTCCAAGCGTCGAAAATGTTACTTTCACATCACTATTCTCGCAAATCTGGGTCGGTGAAGCGGAAACCGCTTTGATAGAAGTCGCATTGATCACCGGCTGATAACGCCCGCTCACCAGCATGGCGCCGCAAGTGTTTTCGGCGTGGGCAATGCTGTACGCAGGATGCGTCCCCGGCACAATGAGTGTCTGATCCGACGAGAAACCGCCCGGGTTACCATAAAAATTGAATTTGCTGCTGTCGCTCAATGTTACCCGGATATCGCCTGCACCAATGCCGGCAAAATTGATCGTAGCCCTGTCGAATGCATTGATCGTGTCGCGGACGTTACCGGAACTCAGCGTGACGCGGCCTTTTGAATATATAAAAATGCTGTTCGACCATTCGCTCTGCACTTTCGGGGATGATGCCATCGCTCTGAACTGCACGGCAATGTTGGAATAGGCGAGTGAATCTTTCAGCACAAATTCCAGCCGACCATTGCTGAGCGTGGCCGGTAATTCCGCAATAAATGCCGAATTCTCCGTCTTCCGAACCTGGACCGAAAACTGGTTGTCGGAATTGAATGCTCCGGTGGTTGTGACCCCGTACCGGTAAGTGGTGTTCAGGCAGGCGTTCCATGAATAATCATTGTTAAAGGCAATAGTGGGGGATTGTGCAAATGCGGCGAAATGAACACAGAGCCACATTGCAAGAATGCAAGCGTAAAACTTAAACATGTAGGGGAGTGGTTACAATTATTTCCCGAAAATAGCACATTGTGCAGAATATTCGGGGAAAATGGTAACCACTATTTTGTATTGGTTTACAAATAGCTTGCATGCAAAAAGCCCCGGATTGCTCCGGGGCTTTGCAGGTTGCTTTATGAGCTATTTTTAGCGGCTCAGATACAGGTTTCTCTCGGCGTAAATCTTCTGGAAGAATTCGTCTTCGAGATCCTTGATGAAGTAGATTGCCTCACCGGTCGATTTCATTTCAGGACCGAGCTCCTTGTTCACATTCGGGAATTTGTTGAATGAGAATACAGGGATTTTGATCGCCCAGCCTTCTTTCACCGGTTTGAAGTTGAAATCCTTCACTTTCTTGTCGCCGAGCATCAGCTTGGTAGCGAAGTTCACATATGGCTCCTGGTAAGCCTTGCAAATGAACGGAACGGTGCGCGATGCACGCGGGTTGGCTTCGATCACGTACACCACGCCGTCTTTCACCGCGAATTGTACGTTAATGAGCCCTTTTACATTCATTGCCAATGCAATTTTGCGGGTATGCTCTTCGATCTGGCGGATTTCGTCAGCCGTGAGGTCGAATGGCGGCAATGCTGCGTGGGAGTCGCCGGAGTGGATACCCGCAGGCTCGATATGCTCCATTACACCGATGATGTAAGCGTCTTCACCGTCGCAGATCGCGTCGGCTTCTGCTTCCAATGCACCTTCGAGGAAGTGGTCGAGGAGGATGTTGTTATCCGGAATGTCGTGCAGGATTTTCACCACATGCTGTTCCAGTTCCTTCTCGTTGATCACGATTTTCATGCTTTGTCCACCCAATACGTAGCTCGGACGAACCAGCAGCGGGAAGCCCAGGCTGCGCGAAAGCTCTACCGCGGCATCGGAAGACCTTACCGTGCCGAATTTCGGGAACGGAATGCCCAGCTCTTCGAGGAGCGACGAGAACCGTCCACGGTCCTCAGCCCAGTCGAGCGAGTGGAAGTCGGTACCGATGATTTTGATACCGTATTTTTCGAGTTTTTCAGCCATTTTCAAGGCCGTCTGACCACCCAGCTGAACGATCACGCCCTCAGGCTTTTCGTGCTCGATAATGTCGAAAACGTGCTCCCAGAATACCGGCTCGAAGTATAGTTTGTCGGAAATATCCGGGTCGGTAGAAACGGTTTCAGGGTTACAGTTAACCATAATCGTCTCGTAACCAGCCTCTTTCGCGGCCAGCACGCCGTGTACGCAAGAGTAGTCGAATTCGATACCCTGGCCGATGCGGTTAGGGCCCGAGCCGAGTACCATTACTTTCTTGCGGTCGCTTACCACCGATTCGTTGTCGGGGAATTCCTGCGACGTGTTGAAAGTAGAGTAGTAGTAAGGCGTTTTTGCTTCAAATTCGGCTGCGCAGGTGTCAACGCATTTGTATACGCGTTTGATACCCAGCTCTTTCCGGCGATCGTACACTTTGCTTTCTTTCGTACCCAGCAAATGTGCGATCTGGCGGTCGGCGTATCCTTTTTGTTTGGCTGTCAAAAGCAATTCTTTCGGCAGGTCGTCGAGGTCGAATTTCTCGATTTCGTGTTCCAGCTCGATCAGCTCTTCGATCTGGCGGAGGAACCACGCGTCTATTTTGGTCAGGTTCTGGATCGTTTTGAACGACAAACCTATTTTGAATGCATCATAAATGTGGAACAGGCGGTCCCAGCTCGGATGTGCCAGGCTTTGCTTGATCGCCTCCTGGTCGCGGAGCTCGCGGCCGTCGGCGCCCAGGCCGTTGCGGCGGATTTCGAGCGACTGGCAAGCTTTCTGCAATGCTTCCTGGAAGTTACGTCCGATACCCATTGCTTCACCTACCGACTTCATCTGAAGGCCGAGTGAACGATCGGCACCTTTGAACTTATCGAAGTTCCAGCGTGGCACTTTCACGATCACATAGTCGATCGAAGGTTCGAAGAATGCCGAGGTGCTGCCGGTGATCGGGTTAATGAGCTCGTCGAGGTCGTAACCGATCGCCATTTTCGCCGCGATTTTCGCGATGGGGTAACCGGTCGCTTTCGAGGCGAGTGCCGACGAGCGTGAAACGCGCGGGTTGATTTCGATCGCGATGATCTTGTCGTCCGCAGGGTTTACAGAGAACTGTACGTTACAGCCACCCGCAAACTTGCCGATCCCGTTCATCATCTTGATCGCCAGGTCGCGCATTTGCTGGTATAATGTATCGGGGAGCGTCATGGCAGGTGCAACCGTGATACTGTCGCCGGTGTGCACACCCATCGGATCGAAGTTTTCGATCGAACAGATGATGATGAAGTTACCCTTGCTGTCGCGAAGGAGCTCCAATTCGTACTCTTTCCAGCCCATTACGCTCTGCTCAACGAGTACTTCGTGTACAGGAGATGCGTGCAGACCGTAGTTTAGGGCTTTGTCGAAATCCTCTTCTTTGTCCACAAATCCACCTCCCGTACCGCCAAGGGTAAATGAAGGACGAATTACAAGCGGGAAGCCGATTTCCTGGGCGATCTCCTTTCCTTCGAGGAAGGAGCGGGCGGTACGGCCCTGGCATACGTTTACGCCCAGTTCGAGCATTTTCAGACGGAATTTCTCCCGGTCTTCGGTTGTTTCAATCGCTTTGATATCCACACCGATAATATCCACATCATACTTTTTCCAGATACCTGCCTTGTCGCAATCGATTGCCAGGTTCAGCGCCGTTTGGCCTCCCATGGTAGGGAGTACCGCGTCGATGGGCCTGCCCATCGCCTTGTGTTTTTCCAGAATTTCAACGATGTACTTCTTTTCCAGCGGCAACAGGTACACATGATCTGCACTGATAGGGTCAGTCATGATGGTTGCAGGATTGGAGTTGATCAGAACTACCTCAATCCCCTCTTCGCGCAACGAGCGGGCTGCCTGAGAGCCGGAATAGTCAAACTCGCACGCCTGACCGATAACGATGGGACCTGAACCGATAATCAGAACGGATTTGATATTCGTATTTTTGGGCACAGTAAATGGTAATTTGTAGAAATGAAGGAAATACTTGAACAACTTTTGGCAGTTGCCTGACGATTTTGAGCAGGGGTACGTCCAAAAATTCCACAAAGTTAATCCTCATATCCGAAAAAGGACAGGAAGTGCATTGAAATAACTGTAAAATTTTAGAAAACTGCCATTAATTGCCAGCTAGTCAGGTAGTTGTAAAACGAATTTGTGAGTTACTGGAATGGCGCGATGGAAGGAGCGGAGATGTCGAAGTCGCGCAGGCGCAGCGGCACGTTGCCGGAAGTTGCGAAGCGGGTAGGTGAGGAGAGTTCGGGGATATTGACATAATATCCGAAACGCAGCTGCAAGGTATTAAAGGTGAGATTCTCGTTCCGGAGCCGCAAACCGAGCCCGTAGCCCTGGTACAAGGGGCTTTCCCACAAATGCGGAACGCCGTTCACGAGCCCCAGGTCCGCGAATACAAAATAGGCGATACGGAAGCCCAAAAGGCTTTTATCAGAGAAAAACACAGTTTCGGTGCCGATCGTCAGCTTTTTCGTGCCGATGAGCCGATCGTTGTTAATGCCCCGGATGCCCCGGTCGCCGCTGATGTTCAGGTAATCGAGCGGGTCGCGGGCAATGCCTTTGGCGAAGCGGACATTGACAAACTGCCGGAAGAAACTGTACCGGAACGGAATGAGATTGCTAATGTAGGTAACCTCGCCGTTGATAACGCCCTGCTGCGCCTTACCGTTTTTGGAATATGTCCCCAGGTTGGCCAATCCATAAAAATAGCCGAGGTTATGCGGCAGGTATTTGCCCGTCGCAAATTGCAGACCGCCATAACCGCGCGCGCCGAACTCCGTATTCTCGCGCCCGATCGTAAGCGCAAACAGGCTACCGACGGGCACGTCCTCCGTCCGTCCGAAGCCGTAGATGAGTACGTCGCGTTTATAATTTCGGTTCGAAAAGCCCAGGCTTACCAGGGTAGCCGTGCGGTTCCAGTAGTTTTTGTTGAGATTAGGCGCTACGTCGGGGCGCTCGTCGTAATCGTATTTGTTATGCCTGAATGCCGTGACAATGCGGGAGTTCTGTGCCAGCTTGCTGTCGGGAAACGGGAACTTGAATGCGCGCCCGATCCAGAAATCGTAGTAATTGTAATCGGTCTCGAGCAGCGTGAGGGAATCTATTGTTTCGATCTCGCGCCTGTATTGCCGGGTTTTGTAATGCCCCAGTTCGAGTGCGCCCGCGTATTTGGTTTCCGTGGTGATAAACCGGCGGAAAAACCGCACCGATTGTTCACCGAGCTCACGTTCACGGATAAAACTCGCCTGGGCCGTGATGAAGGTTTTGCCAATATAAGGAACCGTGTAAATGGCGCGAAACTGGAAAGGGCGGATCGAATCCTTGGAATCCCACCGGATGGCCGTTCGCTGGGAATGCGTGGTCCCGCGGACGTTGATGTTTTCCAGGCCTACGCGGAATTTGTTGAAAGAGCTGAAACCGCCCGAGAAATTGAGCGACCAGGAATCCTGGATGAGTACTATAATATCGGCCATCCAGGTCACGTCCTTTCGCGGTATCACTATAATACGCGCATCGACGAACATCCGGTTCTCCCGCAGGAGCCGCTCCGTGTCTTTCAGAACTTTTGCCTGGATATCGTCGCCTTCCGAAAAAAGCAGGAAGGATCTTCGGATAATGCCCTCGCGGGTGTTGGTATGCAGGCTTTTACTTAAAAACCGTTCGAGCTGGTTCCCTTTCCGGGTCGTGTCGTAAACGGACTCACCGAGCATGTCGAGTTGCCGGATATAAATTTTCCGGATCACCATGCCTTCATAGGGTGTGAAAGGGTTGGTTTCGATCTCTTTTACTTCGGTAACCTTTCCCTGGTTATACACATCCCTGAACAACAGCCGGTACACGGCCCGCGAAAACTTCGTTTTGGACATCCGCGCTTTCAGGTTGGTGTAGCGGATACTGTCGCGGCTGTGTATTTCCAGGCTGTCCGGGTTTTGGGCCGACGCGCAGAAGGAAAGCATCAGAAACAACAGCAAATATCTACACATGGGCTATCCGGATTCCAAATCAACTGTCTCTTAACGCAAATGCACCAGTGCGAGGTATGGCGGCAGGGCACTTACTGCCCGCCGGCTTCGATAATCGTCTTGGCTGTTTTCTCTGTTTCGCTCGGCGCAGGTGCGTTTTTCATTGCAAATTTTCCGTTCGGGCGCACGAGTGAAAACGTGGCCAGGTCGAGCGGGTTCAGCCTGAACAACAGGTCCATAGCCTGGTTTTCATTGACCGACATATGAATGCCTTTCAGCCGGTGCCTTACCATATATTGCCTCAGAATCGCATCCGATACCGTGTAATCGTCGGTGGAAAGGTGTACAAATAAAAAGACGACGTCTTCCGGCACCCTGGCTTGCAATGCCGGGATGAAATCCAGCTCTTCACGGCTTTTGGCATCTTCAATATTCCATTTCACGATGTAAACCGTCTTCCCTTTCAACCCATCGAGAACTCCATTGAACCAGGAATTGCCCCTGTCGTTGGAAGCGGTCAGGAAATAACCCGGCAATGCTTCCACCGGCGCGGTGCGCACATCTTTGAAATTCACGAGTTTACGGATGTCTGCGCTGTCCTTGATTTCAAGCTGCACAATCTCGTCGAGCGATTGTTTGAACTGCGGGATGCCCGTGCGGGATTTGATGTGGTTATTGAGTAAAATCTGCTGCGGATAGGTGTACTTGTACAGGTTTTTGGCCAAATACCGCACTTTGAGAAACTCTGTGGCAGTGCTATCGAACAAATCCCCGTAAATGCGGTTTTCACGCTCAAAATTGAATAACAGGTTCAAAACCAATTCATTTCGGGCAAAAAGCTTGTTCATAAAGTCGAGCTCGCCTTTCTCGGCCAGGCCGTTCACCGCGATCCGTTCGAGGTGCTGGCGGTCGTCGGCGGAGAGGTTTTTCGAATTGTCGCGGATAAGGGTAGCCATAAGCTTAACGGGTAGCGAGTTGGTCCTGCTCGGATTTTCGAACTTTTTGCCCTCCACAAGCTGGTCGGCATAGTTTCCAAACCGGTTTGCCCAAATCACCCGCTGGCCGGTCAGCGGCGCCTTGTCGAGGCGTTTGAGACTGTCGAGCAGGGCTCTACTGACCTGATATTGATTGCCCAATGCGTGTTCATACAAAACCTGTAACTGCTCCTCGTCCGTCACCGATTTGATCCAATTGTACAAAATCGGGGAGGCGACCGTGTTTTGCGTGGCAGCTTTCACCGATCCCAATCGCAGCTCGCCGCGGCCTTCGGCGGCAAAGCGGGCGTCCGACGGGCTTTTCTCCCAAAAAGTTTTAAAAAACTCGGTACCGAGCGTTCTGCTGCTGCTCAGCCGCTGGTTTTCTGCGGCCAGGTACAAAGGATACTGATTGTTGGCATCGGCATTGACACCGGCGAAATAGAACAGCTTTCTGGCCTTGCCGATGGAATCGCCGTCGAATGTGACTTCGACGGTCCCCGGCGAGCCCAGGAAAGTCGTGAATGCACGTCCACCGTATTCGAGGTAAATTTCCTCCTGCGGAAACAGCATCGGGAGCGACACGCGGAACGTGCCGTCGGCTTGCAAATCAGCCTGTTTGCTCAGCTCCGACTGCGGTTGCAGGATGTTATTGCGTGAAAAAGTAATAAACGGAGCCTGGCGGTACAGCCTTCCGTTTAGGTTTGTGATACGGCCCTTGATGATAAGCGAATCGGTAACGGCAAATGCGGAATGCAGAGAACCGAGAAAGAGGGCTGTCAATATGATGAAGCGCATGCGGGTGATCATTAAATTTTGGTAACGAAAAATAATGAGGCTTTTCCATGCTACCAAATCTGCGCGATTATTTGCCCGAATGCACCGAATGCGAATTCTAAACCCTGTCGGGATCATTTCCCGGTTCGAGCGTCGGGCCGTCCTCGTAGCGGACGTAAATACCGTGGTACCTTTCCTGCGCATCGTAATCCTTGCGGAGCGGGTGCCCTTCCCAATCTTCGGGAAGCAAAATCCTCCGCAGGTCGGGATGCCCTTCAAACCGGATGCCTATCAGGTCGTAGGCCTCGCGCTCGTGCCAGTCGGCGGTGCGCCAGATGTGGCTCACGGTCGGTATGGACGGCAATGCAACTCCTTCGGTATTCCTCGGAAAAACCGTTTTGAGCGTCAGATCAATGCCGTAGGGGATCGATGTGAGGTTGTAAATCAGCTCCATTGAGTCGGCCGCGGCACCATTGTCGATCGCGGTAATGCAGGCCAGGAAGTCGAAATACAACCTTTCGTCTTCATGTAAAAAACTGCAAATGGCCGCAATTCCTGCTGCCGGCACCATCAGCGCAGGCTGCGGGTTTCTGGTGTCGGGCACGATGGTATATTCCGGGAACCGGCCGGTAACGATGTCTGTGATTTCCTGAAAAGTCATGATTCGGGTTAAGATAAAACGGCTGGTTGCCCTGCGGCCTCCATTTCAAGGAACAGCCCGGGCACGGCTTCTTCTTTGCCCCGGATTTTCTCCTGCAATTTCATAAAACCGCCGATGAGCGCTTCCGGGCGGGGCGGGCAGCCGGGCACATACACATCTACCGGAATAATGCGGTCCACCCCTTTCACGACGTGGTAGCCGTGTTCCCAGTACGGTCCGCCGCAGTTGGAGCAGCTGCCCATCGAAATCACATAGCGGGGCTCGGGCATTTGTTCGTAAAGCCTGCGGATACGGTCGGCCATTTTAAAAGTCACGGTTCCCGCCACGATCATCACATCCGACTGCCGGGGCGAAGGCCTGGGCATGATCCCGAAACGTTCGAGGTCGTAATTAGCGGCATAGGTAGCCATCATCTCGATCGCGCAGCAGGCCAATCCGAAACCCATCGGCCACAACGACGACAGCCGGGCCCAGTTCATCAGGTCCTCTGCATTGGTCAGGATAATGCCGCCGTCGCCGGTTTTGGTTCTTTCACTCATTTATATTGTAATGAAGCGTCTATTGGTATGGATATTGCATTGCTTATGCACTATCTCCTGCAAAACTAACCATATTTGGCAAGAATCGGTTTCAGGCCGCGTTACAAAACAAAGACAACACTTCAACTGTATGAAACAAAAATTACTTCTCAGTTTCCTGATTTCGGCATGTTTCGCGGGAAGCGCCATTGCGCAATCCGATTCAACCGTGCGGATCTTCAAAAGCGGAATGGCAATCTACGTCGAACTGGGCGCGCTGCCCAATAACAAGACCTTGCGCAACCAGCTGTCGGATTTGCAGGTGAAACCGTTCACTTCTTTTATGGGCAACCTCGTGCTCGCACGCCGCACCGAATCGCAAAGATGGTTTTCGGAGGCCAGGATCATCCTCATGAACAGCACTAACTACACGTCCGATCGCGACGTCCGCAAGGCTTACCTGAATGGAATTGGCATCGGAACGGACGGCGGGCCGAAGCTCGTGAATAACCAGCGGTGGAACGTGACCATCCCGCTCGGCGCCGATTTCATGCTTTACCGGCTGAATATCAAGAGCAATGCTTCGGTATCTGCCCAGCAGCTGCTCAACAATCCGTCGGGTTACCAAGCGGTGAAGCTCTACACGGGTAATATCAACCTGCACGGCGGTATCGGTGTGGACTATAAGATGGATTTCCTGCCGAAAATCCATGAAAAAGTATACTTGAGCGGCAAGCTGACTTACCACCAGCCCATTCTCGGAAGACGGAAGTGGAAAGGCGATAATGTAACGGTCGATGACCTCTCGCGGTTGAAAGTGAACCAGCTCTATGTGCAGCTGGGACTGGTATTCTTCCCACGGCCGAACATGAAGAAATGGGGCGGAATGCACTAGGATAGCGTGCCCTTTTTCTCAGCCAGGAGCGTGCGCAGCTGGTTTTCCAGTATTTTAATATAGGTATCCTTATCCAACTCACTCAGCGATTCCGCCGTGAAATGCCCGGCTTGCTGGCCGTGTACGAGTTCCAGCACGGCGCGGTCGGTCAGCAGCTCGGGCACGGTGCTGTTGAGGATCACGGAGAGTTGTTTCAGGGTACCGACGCTCGGGCTGGTGTGCCCGTTTTCCAGGTCGTTGTACTGCTCCTCACTGATCAGGAGCAGCGATGCCAGGTGAGCTGCGGAAAATCCTTTCCGCTCCCGCTTCTCGCGCAGGTTTTTTGCGAAAGCCTCCATATTGTTTTGTTGATGATGACAGAACTGGGTAATAAGCCTGAAAAGTCGGCAATTTTTAAGTAACTGTCAATATAATTCAATAAAACAAACCGGCCGTTCGGTAATTCATGCGGTTGTTTATCAGAAAGTTATATATTTAAGAAGGTGGAGAACGGGTATTGAAGAACTCATTAATTTGACTTAAATTGACCCGTAAATGTACTGACTAGATTGCGCGAAGAAGAGATATATATGACACATACAATAACCATCGAAACGAAAAATGACAATGACCTGGCGCTGCTGAAAGTATTGGCTGAGCGTTTAGGCCTGTCTGTGTGGGAAAGTTCCGGCGAGGATGATGACATTCATTCAGATCAGAAAAACGCCTTGCGGAAGTTCGCGGGAAGTTGGGGTGGGGACGAGACGGCGGATGATCTGGAAGCAGCCATATATAATGCCCGAAACGATCAGCCGCGCGATGTTGAACTATGAGCTACTTACTGGATACGAATATCTGCATCCACTTGTTTAAAGGTGACGACGAACTGCTTGGTAAAATTGAAGCTATCGGGTTAGCTCAATGTTTTTTGTCGGAAATCACTGTTCTGGAGTTAATGTTCGGCGTGGAAAACAGTGCGCCAGCTCGACGGGAGTCGAATCGTGACAATCTCAACTGGTTACAAAGTGCCTTCTCTGGAAGAATATTGTTGATTGGCGACGGATTCGAAACATATGCGCAGCAGAAAGTTCGTCTGAGACGGGCTGGAAAACCGGTTGGCGAATTTGATTTGCTGATTGGCTCTACTGCAATCGCCCATAATCTAGTGCTGGTCACACGTAACACAAAAGATTTTGTCAATTTACCTCTGCGCGGGCTGGAAAACTGGATAGACTAACATGTTGCTACTTCTTATACCGCTCATTCACCTTCGCATACAAATCCGCAGGCACGGGCGATTTTACTTCCGGGATCTGAGGTTTGGGTAGTACCCAATCGAGGTAACCTTTGGCCCAGGCGTAGGCGAGGCCGAAGATGAGGATACCGATGAAAACGGTCATTTCTGCCATTGCAAACCAGCCCCATTGGCCGCCAGTTTGTTCGATAAGCTCCTCGCTGCCGAACACCACCGACCACGGAAACAGGAACAGCAGCTCCACTTCAAACAGCACGAAGATCAGCGCTACGACGTAAAACCGGACATTGAACTGGATATTGGCATTCCCCAGCGGCTCTTCGCCCGACTCGTAGGTGGTCAGTTTCTCTTCATTGGGTTTATGCGGGCGCAGAAACCTGGCGATAGTAAGCATTAGGCCGAGCAATACCAGCGCGGCAATGATGAAGAGCAGAATGTAACCGAAATCGGAAAGCATGGTAATGTGCCTGGTTTGTGCAAAACTAGGCAAAATGCGCGGGAAATCGAGGAAGTGAAGTGATTAAATGCTGAGCAGAATGGTGCGGATGCTCAGTCCGATTACCAGCGTTCCTACCAGCAGCATGAGCGGTTTGCGTTTGATCTTGCCCACCATCATTGCGCCCACCGGAGCGGCAATAACACCGCCGACGATCAATCCCAGCACCACTTTCCAGCTATCCACACCCGTAAAAAGCATGAATGTGATACCGCTCGCGAATGCAACTGCAAATTCGGCGGCATTCACCGATCCGATCGTATACCGTGGATCGCGGCCCTGGCCGAGGAGTGTAGAAGTAACAATAGGGCCCCAGCCGCCACCGCCGATGGAATCCAGGAATCCGCCTGCCGCTGCCAGGACGCTGATGCGTTTGGTTTTATTCTTTACAAAAGTCTTTTGCAATGCTTTGCGGATAATAATCACTCCGAGAATGAGCATGTAGAACGCAATGAACGGCTTGATGAAGTCGCCATCGATCACATCCGAGAGTAGGTAAGCACCCGCGATCGCGCCCAGAACGCCGGGAATCAGCAAGCTTTTGAACAGCTTCTTGTTGATATTTTTAAAACGGAAATGGGAGATCGCCGACGCGCCTGTGGTAAACATCTCGGCGAAGTGCACGCTCGCGCTGCTTACGGCCGGTGTAACACCCACGCTGAGCAAAAAGGAGTTGGAAGTAACGCCATAGGCCATTCCCAAAGCACCGTCCACCAGCTGCGCCGCCAGTCCCACCAGGACGTACAAGGCGAAATCACCGGTAAGGAACTCGGTCACCTGTTCGGATGAAACGGAAATGACTCCATTTGTCAGAAGCAGGCCCAGCAGCAACAGGATAGCCGCAGCGGGAACGATGATCCAGGTCCGTGAAGAGGGCAATTTGAGTGAAAGCACTTTGGCAAGCATACCTTGAATTTTAGAATTTTGGAATGAAGAGTTTACAAAAATAGCAAAACTATTTAATCTACGTAATTGATAGATTATTAAATTTTACTTAAAAGTGTCTGAGGGTAACCTTGAATCACACTTCGCCCGTGACAAAATCGATGAAATTTCCCTGGTTAATCCAGTGTTTGGCGGCGTCGGGATAAGCCTCAACAAATGCTTTCGGGAATTTCACTTTAATGTCTTTCCATTTGAATTCATAGGCACTCAGTTGCTCGTCGGCTACTTCGAGCCAATCGAGTTCCTGCTGGTCGTAGGTGCGCCAGAAGTAAGTATGCGGCGTTTTGCGGGTGTAGGAATTGTATTTGATGCGCTCCGCAACCAGGTAGTTTTCCCACAGCGCACCTGTATCCGTCCGCTGGCCGAGCGGGGAAAAGTTATTGATAAGCGCATTGCGGACGCCATTGTCCAGAAAATACCATTTCGACGATTTGGTAACTTCTTTCCGAAGGTTTTTACTGTAACCGCCAACGCGGGTGATGATGAACACCTTGGAGAACAAGTCAAGGTATCGTTCCACGGTATTCCGGTCTATTTGCAGGGTTTTAGCCAATTCGTCGTACGAAACCTCCTGTGCCGTCTGGTAGGCAACGAGTTGGAGCAATTGCAGCATTTTATGGGAATACCGGACCTGGTCAAACATGAGGATGTCTTTCAAAAGATAAGAATTCACAAGTTCTTTAAGATAGTCGGATTTTGCCTCGGCTGTATCCAGTTTCAGCACTTCCGGGTAGCTGCCGAAAATCATCCGGTTTTCCAGCTGCTGTTTTGTTTGCAGGTAATTTTCCTGTCCGGATAGCTCCATTTGGGCAATCGGGAAGAGCTGGAAGCTGATCTGGCGGCCGACGAGCGGTTCGCCTGTTTTATTGGAGAGTTCAAATGCCGACGAGCCACTCGCCAGAATGGTAAGCTTAGGAAACGAATCGATCAACAGTTTGAGCGACTTCCCGATTTCAGGCACGACCTGTGCTTCATCAATGATCAGAAGGTCAACATCAGTTACCCATCGCCGGAACGAAGCGACGCGCCGGTCGGACAACAGCGCCACAATATCCAGATCCTCCGCATTCAGGAATAACGATTTTCCATTGAATTGCTCTTCTACCTCGCGCATCAGGTGCGTCTTCCCGACCCGGCGCGCGCCGTAAAGGATCAGCACTTTGTTGGAAGTAGTTTTCGCGAGGAGTTGGTCAAAAATGTGTCTCGAAAAATCCATTTTACCTAAATTGGTTGAATCAACTCAACGAATTTAGCTAAATTCATTGAATTTACTCAACCAATTTAGCTGAATTCATTGAATAGGCACAACTAATTTAAACCTTAAAGCCAAACAACCCGCTGCTCTGACGTGTGCTCCTGGCCGAGAATATCGCCGTAGAGCTCCGGGCGGCGGGCCTGAATGTAGCGGTGACCGCCGGCTTGCTGGAGTTTCTCGGGGGTGAGGGTGGCAATCACGAAGTCGTTCCCGAGCTTGCGGCATTCGGCGATGATGTCGCCGAATGGGTCGAGGATCATCGAGCAGCCGTTTTTGAGCTGGTCGGCGTCCATGCCGATGGGGTTGGAGAATATTGCATAAATGGCGTTGTCGTAAGCACGCGCGGGCAGCCATTTCATAAGCCAGGCCCGACCTTTGAGGCCGTCGAATTCCTGGCGAAGTGATGTAGGATCGGCTTCGCGGTTATGCCACAGCGCTGGATCGACGAACCCGGCACCCGGGCGTGTGGATGGCGTACACATGGTCACGTGCGGCATAAAAACAATGTCCGCGCCGAGCAGTTTCGTGGCCCGCACGTTTTCAATAATGTTGTTATCGTAGCAAATGAGCATGCTGCATTTCCAGCCGAAAAGGTCGAAAATCACGTATTCGTCGCCTGGCGTGAGGTGTGGGTTGATGAACGGGTGAAGTTTCCGGTACTTGGCTACGAGGCCGTTTTTGTCGACACATACATAACCTTTGTACATTTTATCGTCGGCATCTTTCTCGAACAGGCCTGCCAGCACCACAATGTCGTGTTCTGCGGCGATGTCCTGCAACGCGCGCACGCTCGGGCCGTCGGGGATCGGTTCAGAGATGGCGAGCATTTCCTCGCGCGACAGGTTGCGGGCAAATGTGTAGCCGGTAATGGAGCATTCGTGGAATGCGATCACCTGGGCACCCGACTTAGCGGCTTCCCCCGCCATCTGGCGGATCACCCCGAGGTTGTAATCTTTGTCGCCGCTCTTGTTTTCAAACTGTGCAGTGGCAATCTTAATCGGTTTCATAGCTATGCTTTTTTCCTGCAAATTAATGAACTACCAATGCTGCGCCCAAAAACTTTGTCCCTCGTAGCCGCTTTGCGCCAGCAACTTGGCGGCTTGCAGGCTACGTTTGCCAGTGTTGCAGTAAAAAACGACCTTTTTGCCCGATGGGAATGTGCCGATACTTTCAGGAATATCCGAAAGCGGGATATTCTCACCGCCGAAGTTATCCGCCTCAAATTCATAGTATTCGCGCACGTCTACCAGTAGAATCTGCTCAGGGTCAGTTGCCTGTAATGCCTCGTACTCGTCGAACGACATTTCGTGGGTGTTTTCTTCCAATGGCAGCTCCGCGGCTTTTTCGGACGGGACAGCAGGCTTCGCCGCCACTGATCTGGAAAATTGAAAAACCGAATGATTATTGGTCAATGTGTTGATCACCAGTAATTTGCCGGAAAGCGGTTCGCCAATGCCCGCGATAATCTTGATCGCCTCGTTAGCCATGTAGGTGCCGATAATGCCCGGCAAAACGCCCATTACGCCTGCTTCCGCGCAATTGTCGCCTTCTTCGGCGTCCGGGAAAAGACACCGGTAGGTAGGTCCGCCATTCCAATTAAAAACTGAAACCTGTCCTTCAAAACGCAGGATAGAGCCGAAGACGAACGGTTTATCCAGCTGTACGCAAAAATCATTGACTAAATAACGCGTTTCGAAGTTGTCGGAGCCGTCGATGATCAGGTCGTAGGCATTGAGCAGATCTGCTCCGTTTTCGGCACTGAGCCGGTCGGGGTAGGCGGTGAGCTTCACGAAAGGGTTCAGCACCGACAGTTTTTCCACTGCCGTGATCGCTTTATTCTTGCCTATATCGTCGGCGGAATAGAGGATTTGCCGGTGCAGGTTGGTGAGGTCCACGGTGTCGTCATCGATAACGCCAATCTCACCGACGCCCGCCGCCACCAGGTACTGCAGCACCGGACAGCCCAGCCCGCCCGCACCCACGACGGCAATCTTACCGGCCCGCAGCCTATCCTGGCCCGCCAGGCCCATTTCCGGCATGATAATCTGGCGAGCATAACGTTTGCGTTCGATGGGAGTCATGGGGGGGAATGAGTGAATTTTGAATGAGTGAATGAGTGAGTTTTTGAATGATTGAATGATTGAATGATTGAATGATTGAATGATCGAATAGTATGCTTTTGTATTGAATTTACAGCTGATTTGAACATCAAAAATATTCAATCATTCAGTCATTCAATCATTCAGTCATTCAAAATTCACTCATTCAAAATTCACTCATTCACCCATTCACTCATTCACTCATTCAAAATTAGCCCAGCGTCCCAATCCTTCCAAACTGGCTCGTAGCCGGCTTGGCGGATCATTTGTGCTATTTCCGCGGGGCTTCGTTCGTCGGAAATTTCGAATTGTTCGAGTGATTCCGGTTCTACGGCGTAGCCTCCGGGGTTGGTTTTGGAGCCGGCGCTGATGGATGTTACACCCAATTGAATGCAATGGTTCCTGAATCGGTCCGATTCGCGTGTGGAGAGGGATAGTTCTACTTCCTCGTCAAATATGCGGTAGGCGCAAATCAGCTGCACCAGTTCGCGGTCGCTCATTTCCACTTTCGGTTCGAGGCCGCCGGAGAATGGGCGCAGGCGCGGAAAGGATAGGCTGTAACGCGTTTGCCAGTAGGTTTTTTCAAGATAATGCAAATGCAAGGCAGTGAAAAAACTGTCGGTACGCCAGTCTTCCAGGCCGATCAGCACGCCGAGGCCCATTTTGTGAATCCCTGCCTGCCCGAGACGGTCGGGCGTTTCGAGGCGGTAGTTGAAATTCGCTTTTTTGCCTTTCGGGTGGTGTTTGCGGTAATCTTCCTGGTGATAAGTTTCCTGGTACACCAGCACCGAATGCAGGCCGAGCGGGATCAGTTCCTCGTATTCATCGCGGTCGAGCGGCTGTACTTCCATGGATACCTGCGCGAAATGCGGACGGATCAGGGCCAACACCTTTTTGAAATAGTCCACGTGCACCGTCTGGTTCGCCTCGCCGGTCACCAGCAGCACGTGTTCGTAGCCCATGCCTTTAATCACCTCCACTTCTTGCAGTATTTCACGCTCTGTCAGCGTGCGACGCCGCACTTTATTATCCAGGCTGAACCCGCAGTAGGTACATATATTGGTACACTCGTTGGACAAATACAGCGGCACGTACATTTGAATGGTGTTGCCGAAGCGCTTGCGCGTCAGCTGCCGGCTCAGCCTGGCCATGGGTTCCAGGTAAGCGGCCGCGGCGGGCGAAATCAATGCTTTGAAATCTTCCAAAGTCCTTTTCGGGGCTATGAGTGCTCTTTCCACGTCGGCCGCCGTTTTGGAATAAATATCCTGCTTCACGTTGTCCCACGAATACCGCGCGAATTCTTCCTTAAAGCTCATCCAGAAATGCAGTTAACGGACTGCTGGCCACGGCCAGGCTGCCTTTTGAACCTAGTTTGGCCTCGTAAGCCATCCTCCCGGCCTCTACGGCCATTTTAAATGCCGCTGCCATCGCTACCGGGTCGCCGGCTACGGCAATCGCCGTGTTAACCAGCACCGCATCGGCGCCTATTTCCATGGCTTTGGCTGCATCGGAAGGGGCACCGATGCCCGCGTCCACCACCACCGGTACCTTGCTTTGCTCGATGATGATTTCGAGGAAGTCGATGGTTTTGAGGCCTTTATTGCTCCCAATGGGCGATCCCAGGGGCATTACTGCCGATGCGCCTGCCGCTTCCAGCCGCTTGCAAAGGACCGGGTCGGCGTGGATGTAGGGGAGTATCACAAAACCCAGCTTGGCGAGTTCCTCGGTGGCCTTCAATGTCTCGATGGGATCGGGCATGAGGTACTTCGGGTCGGGGTGGATTTCGAGTTTCAGCCAGTTGATTTCCAGCGCTTCCCGGGCAAGTTGTGCGGCAAAAACGGCTTCGCGTGCCGTGCGGACGCCCGAGGTGTTGGGCAGCAAATGGATGTGCTGGTGCGTCAAATGGCTCAGGATATCGTCGGTGGCGTCGTGCATATCCACACGACGCAGCGCCACCGTCACCAGCTCGGAGCCGGATGCCAGCAAGGCTTCCTCCATGAGTTGCGCCGAACTGAATTTGCCGGTTCCCGTAAAAAGCCGGGATTGGAATGTTTTATCTGCAATGGTTAACATAATGCTTGTTGGATTTCGTAAAAAGTTTCCGCCGGATCCGTCGCGCCCGTCAATGCGGCGGACATGGCCACGCCGTAAATGCCGGTGGAACGGATTATGGGAATGTCGGCCGGCGTAACGCCGCCGATGGCGATAATGGGCTTGCTGAACCCCGCGTCGGCCATTTTTTGCATCAATGCCGCGTAGCCTTCCACGCCCAGGATCGGGCTGAGGTTCTCTTTGGTGCTCGTGAAACGGAACGGGCCGAGGCCGATGTAATCTGCGCCTTCGCGGATACGCAGCTCAATGTCCTCCCAGCTATTGGCCGTTCCGCCCACCACGATTTTGTTCCCTACCAGCGCGCGGGCCTCGGGTACGGGCATGTCGGTGAGGCCGAGGTGGAGGCCGTAAGCCTGTACCGCCAGTGCCACGCGGGGAAAGTCGTTGATAATGAGCCTCGCTCCGTAAGCGTCGCACAGCCGGGTGGCTTCCCAGGCTATCGGCAAAACTTCTGCTTCCGGCCGGTGCTTCACCCGAAGTTGAATCCACCGGCAGCCGGCTTCCAGCGCCAGGCGGATGCTATCGATGTGCGACATATCCGGCGTTTCGTTCGATATGAAATGCAAGCGGTCCACAAACGGCCGTTCTACCTGCAACGACTTCAAATGCGCAAATCGGGTGACGGCCTGCTCCGGATTCTGCCAGATGGCCCCGAGCAGCGCCGCGCCTGCAAAGCCCATTTGGGACGCCAGGCCAAGGTTTTCGGCATCCATACCTCCGAGCGCGATTACCTTGTTCGGGAAGGTGAATGGGTTTAATTTAAAATCGGAAGGCAATTTCGCAGCGTAGCCCACTTTCGAAATGCTGTCGAAAACGGGCCCCAGGAATGCGTAGTCGAAGTCGTGGGATAGCGTTTCGAGTTGCGCGGGATCGTGCAGGGACGTGCTGAGCGTGTAAGCCCTGCTTTTTAATGCGCTCCATGTTTCAGGCGCAACGTCCAGGCGCGCGCGCTCCGTGAAATGTAGCCCCGTAATACCGAATGCGTCCGCCAGCTCATGATGCTGGTGTAATGCAATGCGGTTCCGGAATGCGGGAGTGATGTTTTCCAGCAAATCCTGCACGACTTCCTTCGGCACATCGGGCTTGCGCAGGTGCAGGCGTGCGAGGCCGCTTTGGAAAAGCTGGTTAATGATCCCAGCTTCCCCGGGCAGCATTTCGGGATGTGTGATAACGATCAGTTCCATTACAAATAGATTTCACTGCCTTTTTCCGCAAACTCACGTGCCTTCTGCTGCATTCCTTCGGCCACGGCCTCTTCGGTGCCCAGTCCGTTTTCTTCGGCATAGTCGCGTACATCCTGGGTGATTTTCATCGAACAGAAATTGGGGCCGCACATCGAGCAGAAATGCGCGACTTTGGCTCCTTCGGCCGGTAATGTTTCGTCGTGGAACTCGCGGGCGGTGTCCGGGTCGAGCGAGAGGTTGAACTGATCTTCCCATCGGAATTCGAAGCGGGCCTTGCTCAATGCATTGTCGCGGTACTGGGCGCCCGGGTGGCCTTTGGCCAGGTCGGCGGCATGGGCGGCGATCTTGTAGGTGATCACGCCGTCTTTCACGTCTTTTTTATTGGGTAGTCCCAAATGCTCTTTCGGCGTCACGTAGCAAAGCATGGCCGTCCCGAACCAGCCGATCATGGCCGCGCCGATGGCCGACGTGATGTGGTCGTAGCCAGGCGCTATGTCGGTCGTGAGGGGGCCTAACGTGTAGAAAGGCGCCTCGTGGCAGTGTTTCAGCTGCTTTTCCATATTCTCCTTGATCAGGTGCATCGGTACGTGGCCGGGGCCCTCGATGATCGTTTGCACGTCGTGCTTCCAGGCGATTTTGGTTAGCTCGCCCAGCGTTTCCAGCTCCGCGAATTGCGCGGCGTCGTTGGCATCGGCAATGCTGCCGGGGCGCAGGCCGTCGCCTAGCGAGAATGCCACGTCGTAGGCTTTCATGATCTCGCATATTTCCTCAAAATGCGTGTAGAGGAAGTTCTCTTTATGATGCGCCAGGCACCATTTGGCCATGATGGATCCCCCGCGGGACACGATGCCGGTAATGCGCTTTGCCGTGAGCGGAATGTAGCGCAGCAGCACGCCGGCGTGGATCGTGAAGTAATCCACACCCTGCTCGGCCTGCTCGATCAATGTATCGCGGAAAAGCTCCCACGTGAGGTCTTCGGCTTTGCCGTTCACTTTTTCCAAAGCCTGGTAAATGGGCACCGTGCCAATCGGCACCGGCGAGTTGCGGATGATCCATTCGCGGGTTTCATGGATATTCTTGCCCGTCGAGAGGTCCATGATCGTATCTGCGCCCCAGCGGCAGGCCCAAACGGCCTTTTCCACCTCTTCTTCAATGGATGAGGAAACGGCGGAGTTACCGATATTGGCATTGATTTTCACCAGAAAATTCCGTCCGATAATCATTGGCTCGCTTTCGGGGTGGTTGATATTCGAGGGGATTACCGCTCTTCCCGCTGCCACTTCCGACCTCACGAACTCCGCGGTAATGTGGCTTTTCGGCGTATTGGCGCCGAAACTGTGGCCGGCATGCTGGTGCGCCAATGCGCCCGCCTTGCCGTTCAGCGATGCCAGGTGCGCGTCGATCCGCTGGTTTTCGCGGATCGCGATGTATTCCATTTCAGGCGTGACGATGCCTTTTTTGGCATAATGCAGCTGCGACACGTTCTGGCCGGCCTTGGCGCGGAGCGGTCTGGCATTGTGGGCAAATCTCAAATGGTCGAGCTTCGCATCGGCGAGGCGCATTCGGCCGTATTCGGAAGTGATGGTTTCCAGCTCTTCCACGTCGCCCCGCTGGCGTACCCATGCTGCACGCAATGCGGGAAGACCTTTTTTGACGTCTATATCAATATTCGGATCGGTGTAGGCGCCGCTGGTGTCGTAAACTGTTACCGGCTCGTTCGGCTCGCTGGCACCCAGGCGTCCGGGACGCGGGCCGCCATGTATACGGGTATCATTCAGCGAAATCTCGCGCATTGCTACGGAAATGTCGTGGATTTGCCCTTTCACATATATTTTCTTCGAATTCGGGAATGGGTCGCGGGTGATGGTTTCCGGCGTTTTCTCTGTTTTCATGATGGTATTTTGGGTTAAATGGTGGGAATACAGGACATGCGCGACTAGCCGCCTTGCGTGGCGGTAATGAGCGTAACCTGGTCGTTGGGAGAGAGCCGGCGGGTAGGCCAGTCGGATTTCGGGACTACAGCTTGGTTGATAGCCACGGCAATGCCTTTGCCAGACGGAAACAGCTCGGAAACGAGTTGCCCTACCGTGTAAGCGGCGTCGATTGGCTTTGCCTGACCGTTCAGGATGATTTCCATTCCAAATACAGTTTTAGATACAAAAAACCTTAGGAATGGACCTATGAAGAAAAGATGGAACGGAGCTACGTGCAAAGTAACTCCTGCTTTTCCCTTCGGCAGTACTAGCTGCATCAGGTTCAAAGGGTATGATCTCAGTCCGCATGCGGGACACCCCTAAAGTTGAGGCAAAGCTATTCGAAATTCAGGATTTTCAAAAGAATTAGAAAAAAACGTAAGCCGTTACAAGGATTGGACGTGAATTTTTTTAAAATTATAAGGTATTTTTGGCCTTAATAATAAACCTAAATAACGACCTGCTTTATTTTGATGGATTTGATCATCAGAAGTGCTGCTCCTAAGGATCTGCCTTCGCTGTTGGACATTATCAACCACGCTATTCTGAACACCACGGCTATTTACGACTACGAACCCCGGACCCTGGAACAACAAAAGGCCTGGTTTGAGCAGATGTTCTATGACGGTATGCCTGTGATCGTGGCCGAGCTGGAAGGCGAAGTGATCGGTTATGGTTCCTACAACATTTTCCGTCCGAAAATCGGGTACAAATTCAGTGTGGAGCATTCCATTTACCTCGATGAAAAGTCACGCGGGATGGGCGTAGGCGGCAAACTGCTCGGCAGCTTGATCCAACGCGCCAAAGAGTCGGGCCTGCACACGATGATCGGCTGCATCGACGCGTCGAACCGCGCCAGCATTGAGTTTCACAAGAAATACGGCTTTGTGGAAAAAGGATATTTGAAAGAAGTGGCCTACAAGTTCGATCAGTGGCTGGATCTGATCTATATGCAGCTGTTATTGGAGGAAGATTGAAATTTGGGAAGAAGGAAAATGAAAGAAGGCAATCGCAAGCTGTCAGTCTGAGCGCAGTCGAAGACAGTCCATACGTGCAAAGTTAGCGTAAGTGATTCGGATGCGTTTAGCATGAAAGTACATAACAACGAACGAGGCGCAGCTAATAACTGCGCCTCGTTTGCATTTAATGGGCTCTGCCCGTTTCTACATAAGTTTCTTCATCGCCGGTGGGCTTGCCTTGCCACCAGGAAGCAAGGATGGAGCCGGTAATGTTCATCAGCGGCCCGAAAATGGCCGGGGCGAGGCCTACGGTGGCCATTTTGCCCATTTCCTTGGCGATACCGGAGGCCAATCCGCCGTTTTGCATTCCCACTTCGATCGCTATCGTGCGGCAGTCGCGCTCGCTCATGCGGAACAGGCGGCCCGACCAGTAGCCAAGCGTGTAGCCCGACAGGTTGTGGATCAGCACGAGCAATAGCAATGCAGGACCGATCGATAGCAGGCTGTCGCGACCGGCAGCAGTGATGATCACGATAATGAATGCGATACCGGCCATTGACACGATGGGCATCGCGGCGTCAAGCCACTTCACTTTGCCGCTGAACAGCTTATTGAAAATCAGTCCCGCGCCGATTGGAATAATCACCATTTTGATAATATCCCACATCATATGCAGCGTATCGATCTGCACGAATGCACCCGCGAGCATGCTCATCAGCAGCGGCGTGACGATCGGGGCGAGCATGGTGGAAATGGCGGTGATGGTAATGGACAATGCCAGGTTCGCTTTCGCGAGGTAGGAAATCACATTGGATGCCATGCCGTTGGGCGAGCAGCCGATCAGGATAATCCCCGCCGCTATTTCAGGGGGAAAGCCGCTGAGGTTAGCAAGCGTGTAACCGATCGTAGGCATGATGATGAAGTGGCTGATCACGCCGATCAATACACCTTTCGGCATTTTAACTACCCCCACAAAATCCCCGAAGCTCATGGAAGTGCCCATTCCGAACATGATGATCTGGATGAGTGGAGTGATTAGCGCTGCAAGTTTAAAGTCGCCGACGGTCAGGAAATGCTGCGGATAATATAATGCAGTGGTCACCGCCGCAAAGATGACGGTGGTGTAGGTAAAGCCTTTCAGTTTTTCATACCCCCTGAAACTGATGGCTGTGGATAGGAAGAATGCAATAAAGAAGGGACCGGCCGAAGGGAGGCTTCCGGTGAATGCGAGGTAAAGCGCTATCAGCAGGCAAACCGCGGCAATGCCGGACATGAGCTTGTAAATATTCATATTAATGTATTTAAAATGCAATTTTTGAAATGCGAAAGAAAATTCCTGTCTGTTTCACCAAACAGGAAATGCTGAGAACCGGCCGGACTACCCGCTTACCAGGTTCTTTTTTTCATGTATTCGTCGAGTTCCGAACGCTTCATGGGGATTTCGTTCGGGTTTTTGTCCAGCCATTTCAGGAAGTCGCTTTTCAAAGCGTCGGTCCATTGGCTGTCGATCTGGCCGGGCGTGTATTTGCCTTCTTTTAGCATCTGAATGCCGAATTTGTCACGTAATGCAATGAATTCAGCCGTTTGCACTACTTTCTCGACCATATGGGCAGGCACGAAGATCACGCCTTCTTTTTTACCCAAAACCAAATCACCCGGAAGCACCACAGCGCGACCGATGCGAATCGGCGTGTTAATGCCGGTTACGACGGCATCTTTAAGGTAAGAAGGATCGAAATCGCGTACGAATGCATTGAAACCGGGGATTTTGGAAAGGCCGTCGAGGTCGCGCACGGAGGCATCGAACACCACGCCGTTGCCGGTTTTGGCGTAAATGGAGTTGGCGAGGTTATCGCCGATGAGCGTACCTTCCACGATTTTACCCATGCCGTCGGCCACATATACGTCGCCTTTGCTAAGCATGTCGATCGGCCAGGAGTTGGTATTGCCGATGCGGCCTTGTTTGGCGCCGCGGTCTTTGATATTCTTCTCAATGTCGGGGCGGGAGGGCAGGAACTGCGCCGTCAATGCGCGTCCGGCGATCACCACGTCGTCGTGTACAATTTTCCAGTTGCCTTCGAACTGGCAGTTGTAGCCTTCATTTTTGAGTACTACCCAGGCTTCTTCGATATTGATTTCCCTGGCGCGACGCACGAGGTCGTCGGAGATTTTAGGACGGCCGTCGGGGAACCGCTCGCCTTTCCACTCCGAGGTCAGGAAAATCAGTTCTTCTTTCGGGATGGTTTGCGACTTCGCGGTTTGCAGGCTTCCAAAGGTGAGGGCAAGGATCGTCGTTAAAGAGAGAATCGGTAATTTCATGAGATAAGAAAAAAGAGTTCGGCTGAAATTGAGTGAATAAAATTAGGGAAAATATTAATTCTGGCTGAGATCGGTGACAACTGGCAGCACAATATGGCTCAGTTTGGCGCCGCCATGGTGGACGGTCTGCTGGGCGATGCGCGTTTTGGTGCTTGTTCCCAGCGGCTCGCCGGTATTGGGGTTTCTATCGAATTGCGGGAAGTTGCTCGATGTAATATCGACCCGTATGCGGTGGCCGGGGCGGAACACGTTCGCTGTTCCCGTCATTTCTATTTCGTACTCGTAAACCTGGTTGGGCGTGAGGAGCTTCATCTTGTCGAGTCCTTTGCGGAATTTGGCGCGGATGATCCCTTCGGAAACGGGCATTGCGAAGCCGTCGGGGTGTACATCCACGAGCTTTACCATCCAGTCGGTGTCGCGGCCGTCGGTGGCGGCGTGGAGTTTCATTTTGACAGGCCCTGCGATGGTTACCGGTTTTTCGAGGAATGCGCTGGTGTACACGAGCACGTCTTCGCGCTGTTCGAGCGGGCGCTGGTCGCGCGGGCCGGCGGGCGTGGGCGTGCCGCAGCAATTATTACCGCCGGTGGTGGGCACGGGGCTCTGCGGGTCATAGCGGTATGTATCGGTGGTCGCTTTGGTGGGTTTGTCAAAAGATAATGTTCCTTTTCCGCGCACCGAGTTGGCATTTTCACCTCCTAAATACAGCTCTTTGAACTGCGTGCCGGGAATGGGCCAGTCGGTTTCGGCGCGCCATTGGTTTACACCCATATAAAACAGGCGCACGGGTTTGTCGGTCTCGATGGCGTTTCGGATACCTTTCAAATGGTAGTCGAAAAACGACAGCTCGGTTTCGAACTGGTCCACATAAGCGGCCGCCGTGAAATCCACATCCCCGAATTTCTGCGATGGCCCATGGCCCCACGGGCCGATGATCATCCGTGCGCCTTTGCGCGCTTCGGGTGTAGCGCCTTTGTTTTTCATGCCCACATAGCCATTAATGGTGCCCATCACGAAAATGTCGAACCAGCCGCCGGAGACGTAGGTAGGGACTTTGATTTTGTCGAAACGCTCTTCGTCGCTGATCGCCTTCCAGTACTCGTCGTAGCTTTCGTGCTTGATCCAGTCGCGGTAATGCGGTACCACGGCGCCGGCGCTTTGCAGGTCGCCGTCCTGCAAAGGCAAATGCATGAGGATGTTGGCGTATTTCAGTTCTTCGGGCGTGAATGCCTCGGTATGCCAGTATTGCGGCAGCATAATGCGGTTGGGCATGCGCACCACGCCCCAGCCGTAGTTGAAGCTGAGGCGGAATGCGCCTCCCATGGTGATCCAGTTGGCATAAATATTCGTGGAGGCCAGCGATGGGAACGCCGCCACCAGGTGCGGCGGGTTGAGGCTCGCAGCCTGCCACTGGTTATGTCCGAGATAGCTTCCTCCCTGTGTAGCCACTTTGCCATTCGAAAACGGCTGCGCAGCCGCCCATTCGATGGTGTCGTAGCCATCCTTGGCCTCGTCGCGGAACGGTTCCCATTTGCCATCGCTCTCGTAGCGGCCCCGCACATCCTGCACCACTACCGCATAGCCGCGCTGCGCGAACTTGATCATCGTCTGGTGCACGCCATCGCGCTGCACGCCGTAGGGTGTACGCGTGACGATGGTCGGGTAGCGGCCGGGTGTCGCGGGCATGTACACATCGGCATACAGCACCACGCCGTCGCGCATGCGGACAGCCTTGTGCCGCTCGATGCGGACTTCATTGAGCACGGTATCCGCAAGCAGGGCGTGCACGGACGATAGCATGGCCAGAACCGCCAGCATGGAGGCGCGGAGGGATTTCAGCATCATTGCATCACACTTTTAGAGGTTTATCTTCTGGAAACGACGATCGGGTTGGTGAGACCGTTGAGGTCGTACACCACCTTGCCTGCACGGATTGTCACTTCTGCTTCCAGTTTTTGCTTGCCCTGCACTTTGGTACCGGTGTAATCGAAGAAGCCGAATGTGCCGGTGTCGTTCATCTGGAATTTGCCGTCGAGCACGCGCAGCACGGATACGTCCGCGCGCGAGCCTACCGAGAGGTTACCCAGCTCTTCGCGGTGAATGGCTTGTGCGGGTGCCCAGGTGCTGGCTTTGATCACCGCCGGCAGGTCCATGCCCATTGCCAGGAACTTCGACATCACGTTGAGCATGTCTTTCATCGCATTGTTCATGCTGCCGGTGTGGATGTCGGTGCTGATGGTGTTGGGGTAAAAGCCGGTTTTGATGGCCGGGATCGCCTGGGAGAATGCGAAGCTGATACCGCCGTAACCCACGTCGAAAATGATGCCTTTTTTGCGCGCTTCATACACGAACGGCTTCACTTTGCCGGCTTTCACGTCCACGATCGGTTCGCGGCTGGCGAGCTGGCCGAAGCAATGCGTGAAGATATCGCCCGGGCGGAGGTGTTTCATGAAAAGCTCTTCAATGGGCAATACCGGCTGGCTGCCGCCGAAATCGATCATGACCGGGATGTTGGCGAGCTTGCCGGCTTCTACGGCGCGGTCGGTGGGCGTCCAGTTATAGCCGTTGAAGTGCGCGAGCTTGATGCCCACAATGTATTCCGGATATTCTTTGGCGACCCTGGCCGTTGCGGCAGCGTCCATGTCCTCGACATTCTGCTCGTAGGTGCCGCCGCGCATGCCTTCACCCACGATGTTCAGGAATGAGAGGACGCGGGTGCGCGATGCGTCGATGGTTTGTTTCTTGAAATCGGGGAAGGACTTCCAGCCGGCGCAGCCTGCATCCACCACCGTGGTTACACCCGTGCGGAATGTAAAACCGTCGGGTGGGAGGGCGTTGGGGCCGTTGCTGTAAGTCTGGTCCATTTTGGTACCGAAGAAGTTGTGCGAATGCATGTCGATCAGGCCCGGGGTCACGAAAAGGCCTTTCGCATTCACCACCTGCACGCCCTCCTTGGCGTCGATGTTTTTAGCAACGAGCATGACCGTGTCGCCTTTCAGGGCGACGTCCATAATGCTGTTGATATTGTTTTTGGGATCAATCACATGACCGCCTTTGATGACGATCGAGTATTTCTGCGCTTGCGCGATGCCGGCAGAGCACAAGAGCGCTGCGGCGAATAGTACTTTTTTGATCATGGGTATTGGTTTAGGAAAAGCTGTTATGGATAAGACAAGAAATACACGAAAATTCCTCATTCAGAGGGGAAAAATTTTCAGGCTTTAAAAGCGATACGGACCGCCGATTTTGGTCAGCGATCCGTATCGGTCATTTAATTTTCAAATGCGCAGTGCCGGGACTGCTTATTTATCCCACCAAACTTTGCTGGAAAGCGTGTTGGTGCCGCCCTGGCGTGTACGTGCTTCCATGAAGTTCACTTTGTTGTATTGTTCCTCCGAATCGGGGATCACAAAGCGGGTCGGGATCTGGCCCCCGGTGAGGTTACCCGGGTAGTTGGTCGGGGTTAGCCTTGGGAAGCCGGTGCGGCGCCAGTTTGCGAAGATTTCATATTCATCTTCCAGGAACAAGGCCACCCACTTTTGCGTCGAAATCTGCTCGATCTGCTGCGCCACGGTGCCGGTTGCATTGTAAGGATTAGCAAGGAGGTAGGCATTGATTTTGGCATCGGAAATGGTTCCGGCAGCGCCGAAAAGTGCCCATTGGCGAAGTCCTGCCTTTACTGCCGCATCGTATGCCGCAGCCGCCGTGCTGCCTGTATACCATCCGCGAACCGCCGCTTCGGCCAGCAAAAGGTTGGTTTCCGCATTTCCGAAAACGATCAGCGGGGATGCATAGCGCAGTATCGTGGCCGGGTTTGGCTCGGAGAACGAGTTGAATTCTGCCGGACGGCTGTTGAAAGCCGCATTGGGCATGCCTTGCTGCAATGCCGTGGAAGTATCCGCCACGAAAGTATTGTTACCGGTTTCGCGCCATACGATCGAGATCACGTTCAGACGTGGATCTTTGGTGGTTTTCAAATGGTCGATCAGCGTCTTGGCCAGTTTTCCGCCTTCCACATTGTCGCCGCCGGGGGTAATGTAGTCGGTGGCCATCAATCCGTTGGCGATAAAGTTGCGGCTCAGGGTTTGTGAACCGTCCACGTAGCCGATGATCGCACGGTCGGCGTCGTCCAGGATCACACCGCCAGCAATGGCTTTCTGTACCCAGGTTTTAGCCAATGCATTATCCACTTCCGTCAATCGCATTCCCAGGCGGAGCATCAGCGAGTATGCGAATTTTTTCCACTGGGTGATATTGCCTCCGTACATGAGGTCGGCGTTTGCGAAATTGGCTTTCGAAGCGTCGAATGCCGCGATGGACTCTTCGAGCTCTTTCAGCATGTCAGCATAAATCGCCTGCTGGGTATCGTATTTCGGACCGTAGTTTTTGTCGGCCAGCGCCTTGCCTGCATCGAAATAAGGGATATCACCATACACATCGGTGAGGCGGTGGAAAATGTAGGCTCTCCAGATCCTGGCGGCCGAGAGTTTGTTCACAGCGAGCGGATCGGCTTTCAGTGCCTCGATCACCTGCGTAATCGAAATCACCGAGCCCTGGCCTTGTGCAGTACCGGCGTAGGCGTTCCAGCTTCCCTGCGAGTAGCTGAAATTGAAATACTTGTCACCCGCAGCAGGTACTTCCTTGTAGGTCGCAAAATGCTGCATGGATTGCCCGATGGTGAGGTAAGCCGCACCGGTGAAGTTGGTCGAAACACCATCCAGCTGGGCCCGGGTGAACAAAAATTCGGGAACTACCTGCGAGTATTTGTTGGGATCGACGTTCATTTCCTCGAACCCGTTGTCACAAGAGGCGATCATCATGGCCAGCGGGGCCGCATATATGAGTTTTTGAAATAAGCTTTTCATCGTACAGTTCATTTTTTAGAATTTCACCATCAGGTTCACGCCCATGCTGCGGGTTCTTGGTACACCGAATGCTTCCAGACCCTGTGCATTGGTGCTGGTGTAGCTCGACTCCGGATCGAAGTACTGCTGCTTCTTGTCTTTGAAAAGGATCGCCAGGTTACGCGCAACGAATGATACCGAGGCCGATTGCAGTTTCAGGAACGCCAGCTTGTTCACCGGGATATTGTAGCTCAATACCACCTGGCGCAGCTTGATGAAGTCGTTGTTGAACATGAACATCGCGGTGTAGTTCTTGTCGTTGTCGTAGTAAGTGTCCACATCCTTTTTCTCCCATGTTTTGGTAAAAGGAGCGCCTTCCGGCGTTACACCTTCCACGGTTACACCGGTGTCGCGGCCTGGCAGGGTTTCAACCGGCAAACCGAAACGGTAGGCATACTGATAAAGGTTGGAGTACACAATGCTTCCGAATTTACCATCCACCAATACATTCAGCGAGAAGTTTTTGTAACGGAAGTTGTTGGTGATTCCCATGGTCAAAGGAGGCGTGCCTTGTCCGATTTCTTCGAGGTCGCCGCGCACCGCGTAGCCGCTGGCAGGGTTATAGACGATATTTCCGGCTGCATCGGTTTTTTTGCGGAAACCCCACACAGTTCCGTAAGGTCTGTTGATCGCGTTGCGGACCACACCACCACCTACACCGGTAGCAATGTCGATCTGGTTGATTCCCTCGGCCAGACGTTCGATTTTGCTCTTGTTATAAGCCATGTTATAGCTCAGATCCCAGCTGAAATTCGCTTTTTGAACCGGTGTTCCTGTAATCAGCAACTCGATCCCTTTGTTGCTCAGCTCGCCCACGTTCAGCAATGCAGAAGTGTAGCCGGAAGACAATGCAATGTTGGTAGTAACGATGTCGTCAGTAGTTTTTCTGTTATACAATGTCACATCCAATCCGAGGCGGTTGTTGAGGAATTTTGCTTCCAAACCTCCTTCATAGGTTGTCGAAGTCAGCGGTTTCAGGTCGGGGTTAGGCACTTGCGACGAAGCGAGGCCTTGTACCGGACGACCGTTGTGGCCGCCTTGCTGCATATTGTAGTACTGATAAATCTGATACGCATTCACAGTTGCACCACCCACCTGCGCCCATGAACCACGCAGTTTCGCAAAGCTGATCGCCGAAGGGAAGTTGATCGCTTCCGAGAGGATCACCGAACCACCCACAGACGGGTAGAAAATGCTGTTGCTTTTAGGATTCAGCACCGAAAACCAGTCCTGACGACCCGAAACGGTCAGATAAGCCAGGCCTTTGTACCCAAAATCGACCGAACCGAAGAGCGAGTTGATGGCGCTTTTCATGTAAGTCGGCGTGGTGGTCATCGCCGCGAGGTTGGTATAGCTGTAAAAATAAGGGATCGTGAATTCGCTACCTGCAATCACCGTTTGGTCGAAAACGCTGCGCTGTGCATTCGCACCGGCCATGGCCGAGAAGCTGAAATTTTCAAACTCCTTGTTGTAGTTCACGGTTACCATACCGTTCGTTTCGGAAGAAGTGGTTTTTCTTCCTTCGTAAGTACCGAGCGGGAAAAATGCATTGTTGGTCGGCTGCACGTATTCGGAAGTGAAGCTGTAAAAATCCTGGCTCACGCTACCTTTCACGTACAGGTTTTCAAGAATGTCGTAACGCAGGCTTCCCTGGCTCAAAAAGCGATGTTTGGTATCGTCGTTTTTGAATTTGTTTATCACAAAATAAGGGTTTGGCGCAGCAGGTACCGGGTTCCATTCCATTTCTTTGCCGGTTACAGCGTCGAATCCCGGCGACAGGCTGCGGATATCCACGGTGTTGGCCACCAGGTAAGTAGCCCAGTGCGGGTTCATGTCTGCATAACCCACTTTCGGGCGGTTGGTACCTTGTTCGAGGTTGTATTGGAATACCGTTTCAACACTCAGTTTCTTACCCAGGAACGCATTCAGGTTCAGGTTAGCAATGCGGCGAACGAATGAAGAATTGGGCACAACGCTGTTCGATTTCGTGTTGTTCAAGCCCAAACGGAAGTTGATCGCCTCGCTACCGCCGGTCAATGCTACTGAATTGATGTAGTTGGTACCGGTGTTATAGAAGTTTTTCAGGTTGTTTTTCTGAGGCGAGTAGGGATGCATTTGCCCGTCCACCTGAATGGTAGGCTGGCCATCCATTTTCGCACCGTACGAAAGGCGTCCTGTGCTTTTGGCCTGCTCCAAAGTGGTCGGTTTTACGCCGTCCACGCCCTGGCCGTACTCATATTGCCATTTCGGGATCACCGCCAGCGATTCAAACGTCGTGTTGCTGTTGATCTCCACGCCGATGCCTTTTTGCGCGCGGCCTTTTTTGGTGGTGATCAGAATCACACCATTTGAAGCACGTGCACCGTAAAGCGCCGCTGCGGGGCCACCTTTCAAAACGCTGATCGACTCGATGTCATCGGGGTTGATACCACCGATACCGTCTCCACGGTCGACGTTCATCCCGTTACCGTCGGCAGTAGTTCCGCCCGGCGTGGTGTTGTCCATCGGCATGCCGTTAATCACATACAAAGGCTGGTTGTTACCATTCAGTGAGCCGTTACCGCGGATCACGATGCGGCTCGATCCGCCGGGGCCGGTAGCCATACCGGTAGCGTTCACACCGGCGATTTTACCGGTCAATGCGTTACCGATGTTGTTTTCGCGTGCTTGCGTAAATTCAGCACCTTTCACTTCCGTTACCGCATAGGCAAGGGCCTTTTTCTCTTTGGCAATACCCAAAGCGGTTACCACTACTTCATTCAATGCCTTGGCTTCGGGAGCGAGCTGCACGCTCACGGCGGTCTGGTTTCCAACGGTTACCTCCTGCGAAGTATAACCTACGAAGCTGAAAATCAGTACGGCGGTTTCCACTTCACCGTCGGGGATATCGATCGAGAAATTCCCATCTCCATCGGATGAAGTACCGCGCTGCGTGCCTTTCACGAGCACGCTCACGCCCGGCAGGCCGGTGCCGGTTTCATCCTTTACCGTCCCCGTTACATTGCGTTTCGGAGCGGTTTTAACAGGATTTTCTTCGATGACGGCCTGTTCGCGGCGGAGGATAATGCGGTCCTGCACTACCTCGTAAGTTACTTTGTAAGGGGTCAGAATTTTGTTCAGTACTTCGGACAGCGATTCGTCCTGGAATTTGTAGGTACTTTTCTGGTTATTGAAGATCTGAGGATTGTACATGAATTTAACCTTCGTCACATTTTCAATCTTCTCCAATGCCTTGTCAATCTCGGAATTGGTTAAACGCAGCGTCACTTTTTGTTCCAGCACGCGTTGGCCACGCACGTCGTTGGCGTGAACGATCGTGCTGAAAGCAATGGCGAGCAGGGCTTGATACAGAGTAATGCGCATGATTTTCTGTAAAGCATGGTGAAATTGTACTCTTTTTGACATAATTTTGATTTTTGTCGGGTTAAAATTCGGCATAATGATTCCCACAACAGCCTCATTCAGATGCTGCTAAGCGTACACAAGCATGGGGGTCGGTCGGGTCGGTGGTGTTGCAGCATCATCGACCTTCTTTGGAACTGAAAAATTAGTAATGGTTTCTGGTCATAGGCACGGGTGAATTTGTCATAAAGTACTGAGGAAAAGGGGTTTCTTTAACATCCTTTGCTATTGATGATGATGCTGGCATCGAGCTGCTCATATTGCGCGCCGATGGTTTTGCATATCAGGTTAATTTTCTCAAAAAGCGGCTCGTCGGAAAGCGAAGCGGTGAGGTAGCAGTTCTGCATTACTTCCGCATCGAACACGATCTTTACGCCATAGGATTTTTCCAATGCGGCAAATACTTCGGTGATCGGCGTTCCCTTGAATTCAAACGACTGTCTCTGTATCGGTAATTCCAATAATTTCGGGTCCGGGATGAGGCTTCTCGTAAGTCGTAACTCATTAGGTGCGAATGTGATCTGCTGATTGGGCGTAAGCACCATCCCGCCGAGCTTGTCGTCCGCATGCTGGCTGGCGATCGCCTCCTTCGTCATCGGGAAAACGGACACTTTACCCGTTTTAACCACCACCTTCACTTCCTGGTCGTCGAACGCGCTCACTTTGAAACTTGTGCCTAACACCTTGGTTGCCAGCGTATGTGCGTACACATAAAAGGGCTTGTCAGGATTTTTGGCCACTTCAAAAAACGCTTCCCCTTTCAGGAAAACCTCCCTTTTGCGGCCCTCGAAGCGCCGGGGGTAGGTAATGCGGCTATCGGGCTGTAACAGCACCGAACTGCCGTCTTCGAGGGTCACCAATTTCGCCTCATTGCCCTGGTTCACCGCCTCGATAAGCGGCTCGCTGATCTGGCTGAGGATCACCTTATATTGATCCGATTGCTGTTGCGAAAGCGTTTGCTTGTTATACCACCATCCGGCAAACATGAGAATGAGCACCGAAGCCGCCATATGGTACCAATTTGGCCTGAAACGCAGCCAGATCGACGATTTTTTCGCATGATGCTCGCCAATCGCGTGCGACAGCCGGTAAATTTCGTTAGCCACCTCCTCATCCGAAATCTGGTCGAATGCCGTTTCCGTCATCGTCAGGAAATTCCTGGCGCGGTTCACGAGATCCTGCTTATCCGGATTATGTTCGAGCCATTCGGTCCATACGGCCTCGTCGGCGGGGTTATTAAACAGCACCCAGCGTCTGAAAGATGGATCGGCGGCCAGTTCCTCCGGAAGAAAATTGCGGTAATGGAGCATATTGGGCAAATAATAATATGGCTAATTTTAGTAAGGATGCGAGAACATTGTGCTGATACTCCTTTTTTGGAAATAATTTTCGGGAAAATTTATCGGGGGAGTAGGATGTTGGGAACGCGTGCGGGGACTTGGGGCTTTACCGTTTATCTCCGGAAGTTGACCGGAGATTCATTGAATGATTTTTTGGGTATCATATGTTTGGTTGAATAGGTATCAATTTGTAATTTTATGGAAGGAATTCAAGATTATCCTGGAAAATAAATTGTTAACTTAGGTGGAGAAACTGACATGAAATACAATATGGCACCTGACTATCAAAGAGCGAAAGGTGAGGCAATTCACCTGTTGCACCAATTCGGGCTGGAAAGGCCGCCTGTCAATCCGATGGAGATTGCGCAACACCTGGGTGTAAAGGTGTCGTTTGTCGAGTTTGAGAGGAAATTGAATAATATCTCGGGGTTTTACGATTTTGAGGAGGATACCATTTTTGTGAACATGGAAGAATATCCTTTGAGGCAAACCTTCACAATTGCGCATGAGTTAGGCCACAGGATTCTGCATGCTGAGTGGGCTAAGTCTTCTGATTACAAGGTGCTTATGCGGGAAGGTGGAGGCGCGAGCGATCCCAAGGAAGCCGAGGCTAATGTATTCGCGGCCAACCTGTTGGTGCCGCGGTTTATGCTGGATAAATATTGGGAAGATGTACCTGTTACCCAACTTTCACAATTGTTCGTGGTATCCGTTCCCGTAATCAAAAACCGGATTTCTTTTGAATATGGAGCCTAACAGGGTTCAGGCCAAGAAGGGGATTATAAAGAAGGATCAGACCGGGACTCCATTAACTGAAAAGCAACTCGAAGCTCATCAAATGGAGCTCGAACTTACCAAAGAGCATAACCGGCACGAAAAGGAAATGCGGACTACGGAACTTGGCTTTTTGGGCTGGTTTTTCGGTGACGGGCGCAATACCTTGACGTTCGTTGCATTAATGGCTGTGTTTTCGGGGTTATTGATCTTTGCAATCTGCCTGATCGCGGCATATAGGAAGCCAACTGACGCGCAGTTTTGGTCTGATGCGGGTCTGAAAGCGTTGACTTTCGCCGGGACTTCGTTAGGTTATCTGTTCGGAAGAGGGGCAGTTGCAAGTAAGAAGTAATTAATTCTAGCTAGGTGATTTGAATACGCTAAAGATACTTCGCCACTAATCTTATTTTTCGCAGTTAAATAGCCAGCAGCCAACTACCTGCTAACGACACTGTGAAAGTGATAGCAAACTTGATAAACGCCGGAACCGGAGCGTTCAGCAACGCGTATTGCGTCCAGATCACGAATGGATAATGAAGCAGGTAGATCAGATAGGCGTGATCTGAAAGGGAATCCCAGGCGGTATTGGGCTGTTTAGCGACTGCGCGAAATGTGGTCAGGAAAGCTATGCAGCTGAATGTGCAGGACAGAACGTAGATGGAAAAATAGATGAGGTAACCGGTTAGTTCCGGGAGTGTGCCTTTTTTGACAAGCTGCGTCAATAGTGGCGAGGCAAGTGTGAGCGACGTATATGCACCTACGCACAGGAATAACCAAAGCGGCCATGCGCGGACCAGCCGGGAGGAAGTGCCGAACATTCCTTCGTTAAATCGTGTATTGCCAAGCCACGCGCCGAGAAGGAAATAGCCGAAGTACCATGCAGCGCGGCTCGCCTGGAAGTCGAACGGGCCGGAGCCGATCCATTTGCCGGGGCCGAGCCAGAATGCGAATGGGACATACAGCGCGAATGTGAAGAGGAACCACAAGAGGATTGTTTTTGTCGGCGTGTATGAGTGTAGTTTGTGTGTGTACGCGTGTATGGGCGCAGTTGTGCGCGAGCGTTCCGGCGAATGTGCTGATATGGGTGAGGTTTCGGTTCCAGAGGCTTTTCTCTTAACAAAAAAGTAGGTCAGTGCGAATGCCACATTGAATACGAAAAGTACCCAAATAAACCAGGGAGGCCCAACCGGCCATTGCTCGACGATGAAAAAGTCGCTCACATATGCGGGTAACGGAGTAGTTCCGTGTGCAAGCAGGTAGGCAGGGTAGTGCGCGATCAGGTTCAGGATAGTGCCCAGGAAGATGAAGGGTATAAAGAGCCGGTAAAACCGGTCGCGGATGAATGCGGCGGTGCCTTTTCGCTGAATGCTTCTGACGACGAAAAGTCCGGCGATGAGGAACATGAGCGACATAAAGAACACGTCGTTGAAATTCTCGAAAATGTCCATTCCTACCCAGCGACGGTTGTCTACCACCGGATGGGTAGACCGGATATAGGCCACCTTATCGAAGCTGGCGAACGTGGTGTAGGCCAGCGAAGCGTGGTGGGCAACCACCAAAACAGTCAGAAATGAGCGAAGGTAATCTATCCAGAGGGTTCGGCCGGGAAGTTGCTGCATGAGTTACGATTGGTTGTCGGAAGGATGCACGAATTCAACTTCCGGTTGCATCAAGCGGAGGGTTTAAGGAAAGAAGATTTGGAATTTTGGCGTCACGAAGTTGCGCCGGGGCTAAAATTTCAGCGCGAAGCAAAGCAGCAGCAGATTGCTGATCGGGTGGATGTGTTGTTTGAGCGCCGAGATAGCTTTGAAAAGCAGGTTGGCGACGGACTGCCGGTTTACCTGCATGAGGTCGGCGATCTGCTCGTTGTCCATGCCTTCAAAGTATTTGAGGAAAACGGCCTCTTTCTGACGACGAGGTAACTCTTCGATGGCACAGCGCACTTTAACCTGGTTTTCGCTCAGTAGTTCCTTGCGTTCGATTTCGGTTTCTACCGTCTGATAGTCGGAAAGCTGGCCAGCCTCGTCAATGTCGAGAAACGGATGCGAGCCATTATTGCGGCGGAACTCCTGCATGAGCTGGTTGCGCAATGCGCGGAGGAAGTAGATGGTAACAAACTGGATCTGAATACTCTGGCGCCTTTCCCAGATGTGGATCATCAGGTCTTGAATTGCGTCTTTGATGAATTCGCGGTCGGAAGTGAAATTGCAGGCGTAGTTGAACAGGATTCGATACTGCTTGTCGGCCAGTTGGCAAAATGCCAGACTGTCCCCGGCCTGGCTTTGGTGCCAGAGATTCAACAGAACTTCATTCTCTTCGGCTATGCGTTGTTTCTTGTTCAATTCTCGTTGGGTCAGTTAAACAAATTAACTGTTTAATCGGCATAATCTAAAATTTAAATGCGACTTTATTTTTTGTTAGCGAATTTAATCCTGGTGAATTGTATTATTCCAAAATAAAAATTTGACAAATGGCTAGTAAGTGGCTGATTTGAATGGGATAAATGATTGGGAAAGTAGGATGAAAGGTAGATGTAGTGAGAACGGATGCGGAGAATGGAGGAATGTAGAAATGGAGTATAGGAGATAGGAGAAAACGGAGAAGGGAGGAAACGGAGCATGGAGAAACCAAGCATGGAAGAAGTGTCCGAAGAAACATGGCCCGGCGGGCCATCCTGTTTATAGCAATCCGGATACCGACCATGCCCTGGCTCCGTAGGAGCCGCCTGACAGACCGCAGGAGGCTCCGACGGAGCCGGCCGCTGAATCGGCTTTTGATTTCTATAAACAGGCAGCCACTCTGTGGATTTTTTGTCGCTTCGCAGTTTTCTCCGCTTCCTCCATTCGTTACTTTGCTCCCCTTCCTCCCTTAAAAACGACCTAAACGTAAGCGATGCAGTCGATTTCAACGAGGGAATCGCCGGGGACGCCGCCGTAGACGGCCACGGTGGTGCGGCAAGGTGGCTTGCTGCCGAAACGGCCTTTGTAGGCTTCGTTCATGGCTTTGTAGTCGTTCAAGTCGTGGAGGAATACGGAGCATTTCAGGACCTTTTCCATAGAGGAACCGGCTTTGATCAGCTCTTTTTCCAGCTCGTCGAGCACGTGTTTGGTGTGGGCGGTGATGTCGCCATCGAAGTGGGCGCCTTTGCCTGCTACGAACACCAGATTGTTGAACTTCGTATGGCCGGAGAACAGGGGAACGTCCTGGTGCATTACCACGTCGCCGACTTCTTTTTGGGGCGCAGCCGGGGCTACTTCTGCCACCGCTTTCGAAGCGGCGCCGATGCCGGCTATGCCCGCAACGGAAGCGAAAAGTTTTTTAATAAGAGATCGTCTTTCAGATTTCATAACAGATTAATTAAAGTTATATGTAGAACGAGATATAATTACGAGGTTTTCTTTTTGGTCTTTTTTGCCATTTTTTCGTTGGCCGGCAAGGTGATTTTCCACAGACTGCCACCCGCTTTGTTGCCGCCTTGCTTACCGCCATATTCGATCACGTACAGCGTATTGCCCACCAGCAAGGCGTCGGTAGGAGCGGTGAAGTTGTTGACGATGCTGGTAGTTTTGGTTTTGTAATTGTCCGCCTTTTTATCGTAGGTCATTTCCAAATGCAGGAGGTCTTTGCCGTACCTGCGCAATGGGTTTGGGTTTACGACTCCGTTGCGCGGGCCGCCTGTGTAGCGGATCACGAAGCCGTCGCCCGTGAACTCTTTGCCCAATGCATTGTGTGTGTCGAAGAAAATGCCGAGCGGGGAGGAGTGGGCATTGAATGTTCCCACGGTAACGCCGGTGGTGTCGCCGTCCATGACGATCCCGGTTTTGCGGTCGCGGTACTCGTTGGCGTCGGGGCCGAGGTTTTGTACCGCGGGTGTAAATTTCACGCCGGCCGGCTTTTTGGGAAAGTCGGGGTCGTTATGGAAGTATTTCATGAGGAATGCGAATGCGAACTTGCTCAGGAAAGGATCTTTTTCGGGATCGGGCTGGAAGTCGGGGAATTGCTGCGGGTTTTCGATGCCTCCCATGATCCAGGGAAAGCCGTAATGATGTCCTTTCCGCACCCAAAACATGTCCTCGGGATGGTCGTAGTCGCCGGAGTTCGATACCGCGAACAGATTCCCTTTGGCGTCGAAGGCCATGTCGTAGGCATTGCGGATGCCTTCTGCGAAGATGTAGCCGTCTGCTTTCAGTTTCGCGAGATCTGTCGATAGTACCAGGTCCTTGGAGTTGATGGGAAAGCGGAAAATGTTTGCGGTGAGGGCATTGTCACGGGCATTCGGGTATTCGCCGCCATTGTCCTGCACCTCGCCATGGTCGGTGCGGGCACCGGTGTTGACGTAAATGTACTTGCCGTCCGGACTGATTTCCAATGCATTCCAGCCGTGATCGAACGTGGTTTTATTAGCGCCATATTCAACCGTGTTGAAAACGACGGTCATTTCAGGCTTCGCGGCGCCGGGTGTTCCCGCGCCCTTTGTCATTTCGTAGCGGACCATCCGGCCTTTGTTGCCCTTGTTGTTATTCACACTCACATTACCCGCCAGGAAAAGAGTATTGCCGTGAAAAGCAGCACCTTGCAGGCGTGGAATGCCGTGATCTTCAACAGAAAGGAGTTTTTTACTAACAGGCTTACCATCTTCGATCACGATTTTAACCACATCGCCGAAGAATGTCGTGTAGTAAATTTCACCCGTGACGGGATGCTGGATCAGGCGGACGGCTTCCGGTTCCACTTTCATGTACTCTTCGATGGTGATGTCGTCGCGAAGTGCCTTGGGGAGGGAAGTCGTGACTTCCCGCTGCTGTCCGAATGCATGAAACGCCATGCCCAGGGCGAGCACCGACGTAAATCCGGACTTCATAAAGCGGCTGTACTGTAACATGTTATTTTTTAGGGGTTTAGTTTTTTTTGGCTATCGGCTTTCGGCTATCGGCTGTCGGCTGTCGGCTGTCGGCTATCGGCTTTCGGCTGTCAGCTATCGGCTATCGGCGTTTTCAAATATCGGGAAAGCCGATAGCCGACCGCCGAAAGCCGAAGTACTTTCACTCGCTTTTGCCCAAATGCCGGATGTACGCCACCAGCTGCCAGCGTTGTTCGGCCGTGAAGACGTCCTCGAAAGGAGGCATGTTGCCGCGGCCGGTCGACATTTTCCAGTACAGCGCGCCGTCGCTTTGCGCCTTCACGAGGGTGTCGTGAAAGTTGGCCGGTTGCTGGCCCAAAGCGCCGCCTGCGGCACCGTCGCCATAGCCGCCTTCGCCGTGGCACGACGAGCAGTATAATGTAAACAGCTCTTCTCCTTGCGCGAGGGTAAGCGGTTCTTCATGGTAAGGGCTTTTCAGCGTGTCGGCCCAGGCGGGGGCTTTCCACGGATCTTGCGCGTGGTGTGTGAATGCATTCTTTTTGGAAGAAAACCCGGCTAAGGCAGCTCCTGAAAGAATAATAAAGCTTGCGGCTACTATTTTATTTTTCAGCATGAATATACAGAAATGGTGGATTAGTTACTTTTGCCATTCTTCCTCCAACCCCTTAAAGGAACACTCAATTGCCGGAGAGTAATATCCGCTTAAACGGGGTTGGAAGATGAATGGCGTTGTTGCTTGCTATCTGAGCGAGGCCCTTACTTTGGCTACTTCCTCGGTGGTAACAGGGCTCGCATTGTTGCCGAAATTGCTTCGAATGTGGGTGAGGACTTCGGAGATTTCCTCGTCTTTCAAAAAGCTGTGCTGCGGCATCACATTGTTATAGGCTTGTCCTTTTACTTCAATCGGGCCTTCGAGTCCGTTCAGCAACACTTTGATCAGCCGTTCCTTATCGCCGGTGACCCATTCGGCCCCTCCGAGCGGCGGGAAGCGCTGTGAGTCGCCCATGCCGTTGCGCTGGTGGCAGGCCGTGCAATACACGCTGTACACTTTTCCGCCGGCTACCGGCTTGTCCTTGTCCAGGTTGTCGTTTACAAAATCGGGCGTGCGAATGTGCGACATCGTTTTGCGCTGCTCCATTTTCGCCATCGCCGTTTTGTTGAACTTCTTCTTATTACCCTTGTAGGTCACTTTCCAGATCTTGCCTTTTTCGGTTTCAGCAATGTAAATCGAGCCGTCGGGGCCCATGGCGATGCCCATCGGGCGGTACACGGCGTCGCTTACGTTCACAATAGGGTCGAGGCCGGCGAAACCGTCTGCGAACACTTCGTATTCACCGGCAACCTGGCCGTTTTTGAATGGTACGAAACCAATGAAATAGCTTGATTGCGGATAAGGCGCGCGGTTGGTGGAGCCGTGGAATGCTATGAACGAACCGTTTTTGTAATGCTCCGGAAACTGGCTGCCCTGGTAAAACAGGATGTCATTAGGCGCCCAGTGGCCCGGAAAACCGATCAAAGGTTTTTCATATTGATCGCATTGACCTACAATTTTACCATCACCGCCATATTCCGGGTTCAGTACTTTTTTAGATTGCATTTGATCCCAATAGCAATACGGCCAGCCGGCGTGCGTGCCTTCTTTTACCCTCAAAAATTCCTCCGAAGGCAGCATGGCACTTTGCCACCCATTGAAAAGCTGCGGCCAGAGGCGCAACAGGTCGTCGCGGCCGTGCTGAACGGCGTACAGGTTGTTATCCTGGAAATTCCAGTCCAATGCTACCACGCTGCGAAGGCCGGTGGCAAACTTTGTCCCGTCTTTCTGCAACTGGCCGGTTTTATTCGCGTCGAATTTCCATATTCCGCCATGGTCTTCGAGGATAGGGCATGGGTCCATTCCTTTCGAGCCGGGCGTGCGGTTTTGTTCCTGGCATGCATTGGAATTGGCACCAAAAGGCACGTACATGAAGCCCTTATCGTCGAACGTGATCGGCTTTGCAATGTGTTCATGCATGCCGTGCGGGTGGTCGTCGGTCAGGATCACTTCTTCCGGGCTGTCGGGCACGAGTTTGCCGGGCGTCAGTTTGTAGCGATAAACAACAAGCTCGGAACTGAAATACAGATAGCCTTTGTAAATGCGCATGGCGGTTCCATAAGCGCGTTCTTTGGCGGCTCCGCCGAAATGTTTCACAATATCCGCACGTCCATCCTTGTTGGTATCGCGCAATGCGATCACGGATTCGCCCTTGTCGGCAAAGCGGGCTTTGACGTAAATATCGCCATTGTCATTCACCGCAATGTGCCGCGCACGCCCCGGCAGGCTGTCGACCACCACCGTAGCCTCAAAGCCGTCCGGCAAAAACAGGCCGCCATTTTTCGTATTAACAACCGGCAATTCCCGGTCGGAATGCTGCGTGAAACCCAATGCAATCAACATCAGGAAAGAGGCAGACCATTTGAAACGTTTTCTTTGCATAGATGGGTAAGAGGGGTTTGGGGGCTTTAGGCTGTAAGCTGTAAGCTATAAGCTATAAGCTTTAGGCTATATGCTTTTAATTCTGGTAGTTCACAGGTCCATGGCTTACAGGTTACAGCTTACAGCTTATGGCTTACAGCTTATAGCCTACTTCGTCAAATATATCGGCTGAGTAATTCCGTTCAGGTCGTATACAATTTTTCCGCCCATGACGGTTAGCTCGCATTCGAGTTTTTCTTTGCCTTCCACTTTGTAGCCGGTTTTATCGTAAAAACCGAAATTGCCTTTGCGCATTGAGAAAACGGCTACGTCTGCGATCGCTCCTTCCGAAATGTGGCCGAGTTGCTCGCGATGGATCACTTTGGCGGGTTCCCAGGTGCTGGCCCTGATCACCGCCGGCAGGTCCATGCCCATATTGTAAAACTTCGACATAATGCTGAGCATATCCTTCATCGAGCCGTTCATGCTGCCGGTGTGGAGGTCGGTGCTGATGGTGGTGGGGTGAAAACCGGCTTTCATGGCCGGGATCGCCTGGGAGTAGTTAAAGCTTGCGCCGCCATAGCCTACGTCGAACACGATGCCTTTTTTGCGGGCCTCAATGGCGAAAGGTTTCACTTTTTGCGTGGCTTCATCCACGATGGTTTCTCTTACATTGCCTTCGAGCAAGGTGTATGCATGTGTATAAATGTCGCCCGGGCGAAGGTGTTTCATAAACAGCTCTTCGAGCGGAAGGGGAGGCGTGTTGCCGCCGAAATCGATCATAACCGGCATGTTGGCCAGCTTACCGGCTTTCACGGCATTATCCACCGGTTTCCAGTCTTTGCCCATGAAATGCGCGACTTTAAAACCGACCACATCGTTGCGGTTTTTGATCGCCACGCCGGCGGCCAGGTTCGGGTCCATATCGGCGGTGTCCTGCTCCCAGGCCCCGCCCCGCATTCCCTGGCCCACGATGTTCAGGAAGGAGAGCACGCGGGTTTTGGAATTAAAAATCACATTGTTTTTAAACTCCGAAAACGAATCCCA
The DNA here is from genome assembly GCF_000023125.1 of Dyadobacter fermentans DSM 18053. Classification (NCBI taxonomy): domain Bacteria; kingdom Pseudomonadati; phylum Bacteroidota; class Cytophagia; order Cytophagales; family Spirosomataceae; genus Dyadobacter; species Dyadobacter fermentans. The sequence continues at coordinate 3,005,771 of NC_013037.1, read as the reverse complement.
GCCGGCACCGCCCGCGTCGACGATCGTCGTCACGCCGACGCGGAAGGTAAAACCGTCGGGTGGTAACGCCACCAAACCATTACTTAGATAATGGTTTGGCTCGGTACCAAAAAACACATGTCCATGAATATCGATCAATCCGGGTGTGACATACATCCCTTTGGCATCCACCACCTGGCGGGCCTCTTTCGGATCGATATCCTTCGCCACTTTTTTGATCTTCCCGTCGAGAATACCCACATCCATCACCTGATTGATGTTATTCTTCGGGTCGATCACCGTGCCGCCTTTGATCAGGATGCTGTACGTCTGCGCGTGGCAGGCCACGCCGAGCAGACAGGCCAGGAAAATGATAAGGGTGGACCTGTGTTGCATGTTACTTGTTAAGGGTTTGGGTTTAGGAATATTAAATGGTACTGTACATATTTAAACAACTGCTTTCGACAGTTCTTCTTTCAGTCTGGATGCCACGATTTTCTCCTCGCCCGATTTGAGCATCCAGGTGGTAATGCTGAGCGAATTGTTTTCGCCGGCCATTACTTCAATAGACGGGTTGCCTTTGCGCAAGCTTTCCTGCAATGTCTTCACAGGCAGGCTCACTTTGGCGGCATCCCACGATACTTTCAATGTAGGTGTGTGGTTACCGAGTTCAGGTACAGTCACTTCGGTCATGACCCCCTTCACACTTTTGACTGCATTCTCGATCGTCGCCACGCGGTCTTCCCAGGTTTTCCACTCTTTTTTGTGATCCATTTTGACAAAATTGTCGAGCGCGACGTACATGCCGAGGATCTCCTCTTTATTCACTTTCATACCGCGCCCGATGGTGGAGCCACGCGGCGGCATGCTCAGGCGGGCAGCGTCGATGAACTGCTTTTTGCCCATCAGGATACCCGCGCTTTGCGGCCCGCGCATCGCTTTTCCGCCCGATACGCACACGAGGTCGAAGCCCATGTCGTTGAAGCGCCAGAGGTTTTCGACCGGCGGCACGTCGGCAGCCATGTCGATCATGGTGGGTATTCCGTTCTTTTTAGCGATTTCCACCCATTGCTGGTGGTTGATTTGCCCCTTATCCGACTGGATGTGCAGGAACCACATCAATGCGGTTTTCTCGTTGATCGCCTTCTGCAATTCTTCCGCAGTTTCAACCTGGATGATTTTACAGCCGGTGTTGGTCAATGCATGCGAGTAGCCGATGTTATGGCCTTTCTGGATAATCACTTCCGATTTCATGCCGGTGCCTTCCAGGTGCGGCAGGGCTTCTACTTTCTTTTGGTCCATGCCCGTGAGCACGCCAGCGAGGCCGAGCGTGAGCGCGGAGAAACAGCCGGCCGTCACCACGGCCGATTCGGCGTGGGTAATGGCGGCGATTTTCTCGCCTACTTTCGTCTGGACTTCATCGAGCATCATGAACTCCTTCGCTGCGCCCTGGATCGTTGCCACTACTTCGTCCTGCATGAGCGAGCCGGTCATGGCGGTGTAAGTTCCTGCGGCATTGATGAACGTGCGGATGCCCAGTTCCTTGGCGAGGTTACGTGCGGGTGCCTTCGCGAGCAGGCCGGCTGCTTCGGCCGTGCCATTGCCCAAAAATCCGCCCAGGAGCGGGAAAGCGGACAAATGCTTGATTAAATCTCTACGGTTGATCATATCGGTTAAGGACTGAATAGATTGGTTAAGGCTTTACAAAACGACTTTGACAGTATGCAGAGAAAAGATGCTTTCCAGCAGCGTCGATACTCTGTTTTGTAGGATTATTTTTTCAATTAGGAGAAAATTAAAAAATAAAGTTTGGTCAATGTTCCGTTTTGATGCCTTTTTGTTCCGTGGAAGGTTTTGCCCTCCGGTAAATGACCGGAGGGCATGGGGTTTTCCATAAGAATTGTCAGTTTTTATCCCACCAGAGTGGCGTAGCAGCATTGTCGGGGCCGCCGAGCAGCTGCACGGCCGCTTCCACTGCCTGGCCATTGTTTTGTTTTTCCTGCAAAAGGAAAGGGATTCTTCTCACTACCGCTGTGGTCGGTACGTCGGTGTTAACCGAATTGACAACGCGGTAGAGCTTAGGCAGACGCGTGCGACGGAACTCCGCCCACGCTTCGATGCCGTCGGGATAGAGCGCCAACCATTTCTGGGTTGCGATCTGCTCTCTCTGCACCGCTTCGGTTGCGCCCCATTTCACCGGGATGTTGGACATCGCCGGCGACTGTTGCTGATCGCCCGGTGCCACAGGCGTTTTTGTGCTGTTGATATAGGTAGTCACCTGAGCACCGCTGATGCCCCAGCCTTCCATTGACGCCTGAATGCCCTTTTCGTAAAACGATTGTGCCGTTCCGGTACCGGTATTCCAGCCGTTCAATGCAGCTTCCGCGAGGAGGAAATAGGCCTCTGCGGTGTGCATTACGTCCTGTTTCACAGCCAATTGGCGGTCCCATGCCGAGCCGCCGCCGGTGTTGCGGATCCAGCGCTCTCCGATATTGGAATTGTTGTCGTTGCTGTTCGCAGCCACGGCCAGTTCGGTTGGGCCGAGGCCATTGCGCAGGCCTTCGTACGATTTGGTATTGAAGGCCGGCTGGAAGTAAATGCCGATGCGCGGATCTTCATAACCCTTCAAAACGGACTCCATTGCGGCGCTCATGCGGAACTCGCCCCAGCCCGAAATGGTCGCCAGGCCGTTGTTATCTCCACCCAGCAGGCTTTTGGACATGTAAGCATTATCAGCAACTTCGGTGAGCAGGCCGCCGGCAATGGCCGCTTCGGCTTCGGTTTTCGCCTTGGCAGGATTGGCTTTCGAGATACGCAGCGCCAGGCGGAGGCGGAGTGTGTTCGCAAACTTGATCCATTTGTTCACATCACCGCCATACACGATGTCGTAAGTGCCGTAAGGTTTTTCGCTCGTTTTGCCTTTCAGCAGCTCGGTGGCTTCGGCAAGGCGTTTGAAGAAATCATTGTAAATCTCTTCCTGCGAATCGTACTTAATGGGCGTGCTAAGCTTGCCTGCTTCCGAATAGGGGATCGGGCCGTAGTAATCGGTTACGCGGTGGAACGAGAATACCCACCAGATATTGGCCAATGCGTACTGCGCCGTCGATTTGTCGAGTTTTTCGAACAGAATTTGGAGCTGCGGCACTACCTGAGTGTAAACCGGGTTCCAGTGGCTGTCGATCCAGGTCGGGTGCATAAAGTAGCGGTCCGACTGGAAGTTGGGCGTGGTCGTGGCGAAATATTGTGCAAACAGGTCGGCAAACAGGTTTTGGGCCGTTTGGTAAGTTCCTGCCGCGTACGACGATTGCTGCTGGGCCCGCGAGAACACGTAAGGAAGTTCTGCGTCGGTAATGGAGGTGAGCGCCGTGCGGCTGGTGTTCAATTCTTCGAAATCACCGGTACAACCTGCCACGACCATGGCCGAGCCGGTGAGGACGCCCAATGTGGTTGCTCTGATATATTTATTCAATGCTAATTTCATGTTCCAGTATTTTAAGTCTCTGTTTAATTAGAATCCAACTTTCAAATTCAAACCAACAGTACGTGTTGAAGGGAGGGCTCCATATTCCGATCCCTGGAAGTTACCTGCACCGAGGTTCACGTCCGGATCGAATGGAAGTTTACGTTTTGCAAGTCCCGGAATATCCATTTTCGCATAGCCGCGATAAATGAAGAACAGGTTACGAGCAGTGAGCGAAAGGCGCAGCGATTTGATGAACAATCCCGGAGGGGTAGGGATGTTGTAGCCCAATGTCGCCTCTCTCAAACGGAAGTTCGTGGTGGAGTAGGTGAAGAACTCTCCCCAGGTATAACGGCCCTGCGAAACGGTTTGCCAGAATGTCTGCGCGTCGATCGCAACATTGTTCTGCTCGCCGGTTTCGGTCACGCCAGGCAATACCCAGCCGCCCTGGCGGTGCGCTTCGGTGTAGTCGGCGGTACCGTCGTAAGCGAGGTTACCATCGGTTCCGGAAGTCATGACGCCACCCACGCGGCCATCCACGAGGAAGCTAAATACGAAGTTTTTGTAAGAGAACGAGTTGTTGAAGCCAATCGTGAATTTAGGGTTGAAGTTACCTACGATGTTATCGAATGCCGTTGCAACCGGAAGTCCTTTCGCATTCACGACGTAATTGCCATTTGCGTCTTTTTTCCAGCCAAATGCCTGCAAATCCCCGTATGAGCCGCCTTCACGTACGATGGCCGTGGTAGTGCGGGTGTTTCCGCCGAGGTTGGCGGTTTTGATGCTCGGGTGCAGTTCGATGATCTTGTTCACGTTGCGCGCGAAGTTGAGCGTCGCGTCCCAGGTCAGCGATTTGCCCTTCAATGGCGAGGCGGTCAATGAAATCTCGAAACCTTTGTTGTTGATTTTACCCGCATTGATGAACTGGTTCTGGAAGCCGGTCGGCGTAGCTTGCGGCAATGTGAGCAGCTGGTTCACCGTGTTGGTATTGTAGTAGGTAAAATCCAATCCCAGTTTGCCCGAGAACAAGCGCAGATCCAGACCAAACTCCGTTGAAGACGAAATCTCCGGTTTCAGGTTCTCGGCCGGACGGGTTGTGTTGCGGTTGATATAACCGCCGCCATTGCCACCCTGCGTGAATGTGTAGGTTTGCAGCAAACGATAAGGGTCGGTGTCGTTACCCACCTGCGCCCACGATCCGCGCAGTTTTGCGAAGCTGATCACTTCCGGCAGTTTGAATGCTTCCGTGAGGATCACATTACCGCCGAATGAGAAGTAGGCGTATGAATAAGGCTTAGGCAATGTCGAAGACCAGTCGTTGCGAACCGAGCCGTCAACCGTGATGAAGTCGCGGTACGACAATGACGCCGTTCCAAACACATATTGCAGCTCTTTCTGGCTGAATGCAGTCAGCTGTGTCAATGCGGCGGCAAACGAAAGGTCGAAGAAGTTAGGCACGGTAAGGCCGGTCGTGGTGCCGCCTACCTGCGAATATTTTTGGTAAGTCTGGCCGGCACCGAAGTTGTAGGTTAGGTGCAGGTCTTTACCCAGATTGTTATTACCCGAAACGATCACGTCCATGTTGCGTTCCACAGTTTCGGCCGTCCAGTCCCAGTAGGAGCCGCCCGATCCTGCAAAAAGCAAAGTATTATTGTAAAAACCACGATTCACTCGGTCGGCATACCAGTCGTAGCTGATCCGGCCTTGCACGTTCAGCCAGTCAGTCAGTTCATATTTAACAGAACCCAGGGAAATCACGCGGTTACGTTTTTCCGATTCGAACGTGCGGTTGATCGTCCAGTAAGGGTTCATGTAAATGCCCGAGCTTGCCCAGTAAGTAGGTTTACCTGCGGCGTCCTCGAAATTTTTGTATTGGTTCAAATCCACGCTGCGCGGGATTTTGTACAAGTTCATGGTTACAGAGCTCTCTTCACCCGAACGTGGTTTGTTCTGAATGTCGGAGTTGATATAGGTGATTTTGGCATCGGCCGAGAGGCGCTTGGTAATCTGTGTGTTCAAACGGAGGTTGAAGGTATGCCGCATGAGCTTGTTGTTCCGCAGAATACCCTGGTTGGCATTGTTGGTATAAGACAAATACGTCTGGATCTTTTCCGAGCCGGCCGAAACGCCGATCGAATTGTTGGTCGAGATCGCATTGCGGTAGAAATCGCTGATGTTGTTCGGATAGGTCTGCATGGCAGGACCCCAGCTCTGGCTGGAATTGGTACTTTCCACACCGCCACTGCCCTGTCCGTAAGTGTTTTGAAGCTTAGGCAGCAAAAATGGCGTTTCTACCACCACGCCGGAGTTAATGTCCGCGCTTACCTTGCCGGCCTTACCTTTTTTAGTTGTAATCATGATCACCCCGTTGGCTGCCCGGCTGCCGTACAATGCCGAAGCTGCCGCACCTTTCAGGATGTTCATCGACTCGATGTCGTCCGGGTTGATGTTCGCGGCACCATCGGAGCCGTTGATACCACCGAAATCGCTCGTTACCTGGCCGCGCGCCGTGTTGTCGATCGGCACACCGTCCACCACGAACAATGCATTGTTGTTACCGGCAATAGAACGGTTACCGCGCAGTACCACGCGGGTTGCGGAACCGGGGCCCGACGAACCCTGTGTGATCACCGCGCCGGCCACTTTACCGGAGAGGGTGTTCACAAAGTTCGCGTCGCGCACGTCGGTGAGCTTTTTACCGTCGATCTGCTGCGTCGCGTAGGTGAGCGTTTTGGCATTACGTTCGATACCCAATGCCGTTACCACCACCTCGCCGAGCTGCTTCACATCTTCCACCAGCGTAATGTCGATCGTGGTTTGGCCGCCTACGGTCACTTCCTGCGATACATAGCCTATCGACGAAAACACCAGCACGGCGTTTTCGTCGGGCACATTGATCGCGTACGTGCCGTCCGCGCCGGTAGTGGTCCCTACGTTGGAGCCTTTCACGAGGATGTTCGTGCCCGGAATGCCCGCTCCGGCATTGTCTTTCACGGTGCCCTTGATCTCCTTTGCGAGCTGAATGGCGGTGGGAGCAGGTGCGATCACCTGTCCGGTGGCTCTTTCAGCAGTTTTGTTGCTGATCACGATGTTGTTATCCACCTGCGTGTAGCCCAGTCCGGTGCCGTTCAGGATGCTTTCCAGCACTTCCTTCACCGGTTTTTTCTCCGCGTGGATAGACACCTTCCGTTTTTTGTCGATACGCTCGATGGTGGTGATGAACTTGAAATCGCTTTTCTTTTCAATCGCGATGAAGGCATTCTGAAGGGTCACTTCTTTCAGATCCAGCGAGATCTTGACCTCCTCGATCCCCTGAATCGACCGGGGCGTTGCTGCAAGGAGCGGTTGAACGAACATCAAACATGCCAGGATCACAGCCAAGCCTCGCCTGAGCGCCGTTCCTGTTTTCTGTTGGGTGTCGGGTAACTTTTTTCGCATACTGTTTTGAGTAGATTGAGGTTAAATGGATTTGAGGGAATTAATTATCAGAGCAACTTCATAATAATTCATAGTCAAAACACCTTGCTTACAACTGGGCACGGCCGGTCAGGCACAGCCGGTTAGGCACGGCCGGTTAAGCACGGCCGGTTAAGCACGGCCGGTTACCACGGCGGCTCATACACAGCCGATGGCGCGCGGGTAGTTGTGGCCGCAAGGATTCTGTTAGAGATGTATGTGAAAAAGGATGGAAATGAATGCCTAACGGCACGTCCCCCCGGTGATCGTGACGACGTCCCGGCCGATCACATAGTCGAAAGAATTGGACATACTCAATAGTTTTAGCACATCATTTAATGATGCAGTGGAATTGAAACTGGCCATTACACGGCATTGACCAATACTGCTTTTAAAAACAATCCGTTTGCCGAAGCGCTCCTGCAATGCCTGCATTACCTCGTCGTAAGTATTGTCCCGGAAAACAAGCTGGCCCAGGTGCCACGGCGCAATGTTTGCGACGCTAACGATATTTATATACGTTTCGTCTTTTTCTGTATTGATCACGAGTTCCTGCTCGGGCGTCAGTTGCGTAATCCGGACCGGCTCGCCTTCCTCGATTTCCTTGCTAACCTCTACTTTTCCGGTCGCAACCGACACCGATGCAGTCTCGTCCCCATTATAGGCTTTTACATCGAACGACGTCCCCAAAACCCGCGTGGACAGCTTGTCGCACTTCACGATAAATGGTTTGTCCGGGTTCGGGACTACCTCAAAAAACGCTTCTCCTTGCAGGTAAACCGCTCTTTCGTCCCCGTCGAACGCTTTCGGGTATTCGATTTTACTGTTTTTATTGAGCCAAACCTGCGTCCCGTCGGACAGTTCGATACTCACAATTTCTTTCGAGCCGCTGGTGCGGGTTTCCATCGCAATGCCGGCATTCGAATGGCCGCTGTGCGGCCTGTTCACCAGGAAATAGCCCAATCCGATTGCCAGTACAATGCTCGCCGCGGCCAGCCAGGAACTGAGCTTCACAAGCCTGGACGTGCCGGAAAGGGCCTGGGCGGGCACTTCTGCATGTTCCGCCATGCGGGCATGCAGCCTCGCAAGTCCGCTTTCCAGATTATGCGCCGGATCGTTTTCCGGTTCTTTTTCCTGCTTCCATGCGGCTTCTATCCGCCTGAACATCCGGAGATTATCATAGTCTTCAAGCCACCATTCCATAGCCAGTTTCTCTTCGGGGTTGCATTCGCCAGCAAGGTACTTGGCGATAAGGGGCCATGGGGTATGATCAGACATCAAATTCGGAGCTTTCTAATGTTAGGACAAATAAAAAATGGGGATACCCCCATCCTTTCAGAATAAATTTTAAATCTGATAAGTTTTTTGCAGAAGTTTCAGCTGCTTAATGGCCTTACCCATTTGATTTTCTACGGTTTTAGCGGAAAGGGAGAGGATTTCAGCGATTTCGTTGTAGGTAAAACCTTCAAACCGGTTCAGTTGAAAAATCGCTTTTCTTTTCTGGGGGAGGTAGTTGATCAGGTCGGTAATGCGCGTTTCGAGCTCGTGGTACATCAGTTCATCGTCCGGGCCGGGCGTTTCTTCGATCATATCGTCGTTGAGCTCCTCCATCACATACTTTTCCTGCTTCATGTAATTAATGCAGGTGTGGCGGGTGGCGGTGAAGAGGTACGACCGGACATTCTTTTCAACCGTGAGGCTTTCGCGCTTTTCCCAGATCTTGAAAAATACGTCGGCCACGACTTCTTCGGCCAGGTCTTTGCGGTTGTTCAGGTAAGTGGCAAAACGGCAAAGTGAATAATAGTATTTCCGGAAAAGGCAATCGAGCGCCCGGTTATCTCCTTGCTTGATCAGGGAAATAAGAAGCAAATCATCCTGGCCGTTCATCATAACTGTGGCTAAATTGGGTATCAGGTAATTCCAAAACTTTATTCAATGACCTTTCGGGCGCGGAGTGATCGGCCGAACTGCTTATTTAGAATTGGTACAAGTGAAATTTGTGCCAAATATCAAAAAAGTAATATTTTCTTCGGTGTATCTCAAATTATAACGAATAATAGCGTTCAGATTTCTAAAATTAGAAAAGTTGATGGAAATAAGCGCCAATCGCTGAAAATATTCTTGAATAATGTTTTTTCAGCCATTGGCGCCCATTTCCATCAGGGCGGATAAACAGGAAGAATTAGTTCAGGAACAGTTGCTTCACGCACACGGGCGTAGGCACGCTGATCTCTTTCCCGGTATAAGTCAATTGCCCGGTAGCGGCGTCGCGTTTGAAGAACACCGCATTGTCATTGTCGCGGTTGGTTGCAATGGCAAACTCTCCTTTTGCGTCAATGAGAAAGTTGCGCGGATGCTTGCCGTGCGTATCGGCATGTCCGGCAACGGTGAGCTTGCCCGTTTTCGCGTCGACGCCGTAGATAGCGAGGCTTTCATGCCCGCGGTTGGAGGCGTAGAGAAACTTCCCGTCCGGCGAAAAATGGACGTCGGCGGCGTAGCTTTTGCCGGTAAAGTCGGCAGGCAGCATCGTCACGCGCTCAAACGGCACCAATGCCCCGCTTCCCTTCACGATCTTGAACGAGTTCACGACGGATGCCAGCTCACCGGCCGAGTACCCGAAATTGCCGTTCGGGTGAATGGCGAAATGGCGCGGACCGTCGCCGGCTTTCACTTCTGCGTAAGGAACGGAGCCCGGCGTGAGCTTACCGGTTTGTGGATCAATGGAATAAACCATGATTTTGTCAATGCCGAGGTCCGAAGCGTAAAGGTATTTCCCGTCGGCAGAAGGAATGATAGAGTGCATATGCGGCTTCTGGTCGGGCCGGCCTTTGTCCTGGATCGTATCTGCCAGCGCACCGATGCTGCCATCCTGGTTCAGTTTATACACCGCCAGATCGCCGCTTCCGTAGTTCGACAGATAAATGAAACGCCCCTTTGGGTCAACGCTTACATGGCATGGGCCTTTGCCTTGCGCAGGCTGGGTGTTCAATGCCGTGAGCTTGCCGCTGGCCTGGTCGATGGCATAGGCAGAAACCGCATTGCTGCCTTCGTTGGCGGCATAGAGGTATTTTTTATTGGGGTGAAATTCGAGGAACGACGGGCTGGTTTTGCTGGTCACCACCTGCAATTCCTTAAAAGAAAAGTTGCTGCGATCGAATTCGTATACGTAAATGCCTTCGCCTTTCTGCGTATAGGTACCCAGGTAGAGTATTTCCTTTTTGGGTTTTTGTGCAAATGCAGTCATAGCCGACAATAAAAGAATGAATGAAAGAATGGTTCTTTTCATGATCGTGGTTAAATGTTTTAAGTGATGTGGTTGCGTAATTTAGGAAACTCCTCACGGAGTTTGGCATTAAGGTGTACACCGGTGGTTCCTAGAAACAGGAAGGCCCTCCGGGCCTGTGATCGTACGGTCTTCGCGGCGCCTTCTGTTTGTGTAAATCGCCATAAACGGATGGCCCTCCGGGCCTGCGATCGCGCTACCTTCGCGGCGCATTTTGTTTATGTAAACTGCCATAAACAGGATGGCCCGGGCCGGTGGCATCGTGCCCCGGAGGGGCGTCCTGTTTATAGGAAACACGTCCAAATCAACATTCGGGGGCTCCGGAGGTGCCTCCTAACCCACGCTGCTATTCAAATACCAACGTGCCGAATTTGTTGAATTCATGAAAACTGCCGCCGGTTTTCTGCCACGAGTAATAGGTCGGTTCGCTGTCGTAATCGATGCGGTAGAAGTTGCCGCGCCACTTTTCGCCCGGTTTCGGGGCGGCGTTGGCGATCGGGTTCATGAGTGCGAATGGAATGAAGAATTCGGCTTTCCATCCATCCACGGCCGCCATGCTTTTCTTTTGTCCGCCCTGCGCGCTGGTTTCGTGCTGGACGCGGTTGCGATCGTTGTAATGCCATGGTTTCCAGCCTTGCGCGCGTCCTTTGATATTCGGGACGAGGATTGCCAGCTCGTAGTTCAGCGGGGAAACTTCATATTCAAGGTAAATGGGCACCGAGGTGTCGGGCCAGAGGAATACTTCCACCACATCCTCTTTGAACAACGCGCCAAAGTCCTCCATGATCGTCGAAGTCAGCTTCCGGTCGGTGCATTCGAAGAGGAAATACATGCCTTTTTCGGAGTAAAGTATTTTCACACGGGTAGGGAATTGCTTGCCGGGCGCGGGTTGGTTGGGGCCTTTTTGAACGGTGATGTTGAACCACTGCGCGGCCGACCAGTTGGAGGCAGTCCCTTCGCCGTTCACCTTGAAGTCGGTCGTCTTCCTGACGGTCAGGGATGAGTCGGGCACGGCGTCGGCGGCGAGTCCCCGGTGCATAAGACCACACGCGAGCAGTCCCATGAGAACAAATTTTTTCAGCATTCAGTCAAAAGGGTTAGGATTGGGAAAAACGGGTTCGGGTATCGGGAAGTGTGTTCATTTGCAGCCAGATGTAATGGAAACGAACCGGCCATGCAGGGCATTCCGGGGCAGCAGACCGCGATTTTTTTATCTCTGGCAATTTCAAGAGGTTTTTACATTTTACCAAATCATTATTTTTGTAGTGTCAATTATTGATGAAATCTTTCGACAGCAAAGAAGATAGGCTAGCAGAATATTTTAATAATTTAGGTCGTACGTTTAAATTGAAACCATTTAACAAAACACTGTCATGATACGCGAAAGTGGAGAACTGGCCTTTGCTGACATCAGCGAGGCGATTTTAGAACCAGCTGTTTTCCCTGACTACCAAGGGAGCACAAAAAAGACCCGTACGGTAGCGCAAAAAGATCCGTACGAAGATGACGAAGAGGATGAAGATCTGGATGAGGATGTCGATGATGAAAAGGTAATCGACGAATATGATGAAGATATAGAGGACCGCGAAGTGGTGATCGAAGACGGCGATGAGCTGCTGAGAAGGCTCGACGATTTCGATGACGACGACGACGATTTCTGATAATCCGTTTGCAAATCAAGACCTGCCTCTGGAACATTTTCAGGGGCTTTTTTATGTCCGGGTTATGAGTAATGAACTGAGGGTTGTGACTTATTCACCTAAATTGTTCAATTCCTCACCTTTCCTAAACCCATGCGTTCCACCGAATCCAATGTTACACAAAGCATTACGCAGGTAATCGCTGCATCTTCATTAGGTACATTAATTGAATGGTATGACTTCTACATTTTCGGCAGCCTGGCGGTCATTATCGGGCAGCAGCTCTTCCCGAGCGACGCCGGTGCCTCGGCGCTGATCAACACGCTGGCAATTTTCGCGGCGGGCTTTATCGTGCGGCCTTTCGGGGCGCTCGTCTTCGGCCGCCTTGGCGATTTGATCGGTCGGAAATACACGTTTTTGCTTACGCTCGTGCTCATGGGCGGCTCTACGTTCCTCATCGGCCTCATTCCTTCCTATTCCAGCATCGGCTATGCAGCACCCATTCTGGTGCTGATCCTCCGCCTCGTGCAGGGGCTTGCGCTCGGGGGCGAATACGGAGGCGCGGCTACCTACGTGGCCGAACATGCGCCCGTAGGCCGGAGAGGTTTTTTTACAAGCTGGATACAGACCACCGCGACGCTGGGGCTGTTCCTGTCGCTGGGGGTGATCGTGTTGACAAAAAATATCATGGGCGCCGAAAAGTTCGCCGACTGGGGCTGGCGCATTCCGTTTCTGGTTTCGATCCTGCTCGTGGTGGTGTCGATTTACATTCGCATGAAAATGCATGAATCGCCGGTTTTTTCGAAACTGAAAGCCGAAGGAAAAGTCTCCGCTAATCCTTTGAAAGAAAGTTTTCAGAAAAGGGCCAATTTCAAAATGGTGCTTGTCGCACTGTTTGGCGCAACGATGGGGCAGGGGGTAGTCTGGTATACGGGACAATTCTATGCGCAATCGTTTCTTGAAAATACCTGTAAGCTCGATTTTAACGAGTCGCGTTACATTCTGCTTTGGGCGATCGTTTTTGCCACACCGTTTTTTGTCGTTTTTGGTTCGTGGAGCGACAAGGTGGGCCGCAAATGGATCATGCTCACGGGTATGCTGCTCGGCGTGCTTTGCTACCGGCCGATTTACCAATATTTTCTCGACGCCACCAACGTGACCGAAATGCAGAAAACCATGCTCCTGAGCGAATCAGAGCCGGTGATCGAGCGCGGACTCGTTCCCGACAAGGCCGACTCGCTCATCACAACCACCGTTACCAAGACCCTCACCAATGGAATGACATTCAAGGAATCGAAGGTAGAAGTGATCACCGAAGATGTGCTGGCGGAGGTTCCCGCTGTGCAAACGGTAATCAAGGACGTGACGCTTTCGCGGGAGTCGTACATCATGGTGATCCTCCTGGTGTTCTTTCAGGTGGTGCTCGTAACGATGGTTTACGGCCCCATTGCCGCATTTCTCGTAGAACTTTTCCCAACCCAGATCCGCTATACCTCCATGTCGCTGCCTTACCACATCGGTAATGGCGTTTTCGGCGGACTGGTGCCGTTTATCGCCACGCTCATCGCCTCTTTCCAGGGCTCGACACCGCTTTCCGGGCTTTGGTATCCCATCGGCATCGCGGCATTGTCGTTCGTCATCGGTGCGGTGTATATCGACAACCGGCGGGATGAGAATGTAATGGATTGAGTTCGAAAAAAGCATTTGACATTTAATAACCAATACAAAATGAGTGGTTTAAAGAAAATACTAGGCTTGCTCTGGATCGCGCTTGGTCCGGTTATCATTGTTTTCCTCTTCATGCAGGCAGCCGACAAGATCGGTGAAGCAGCAGAAGGCATCGCCCGCACCAACACAACCTTGCAATGGGCGATTATCATCCTCATATTCATCCCCATCTGCACAGGCCTCGTCATTTTCGGCTACTACGCCTGGAAGGGTGAATACGACCACCTCCCGGAGAGCTCGGAGGAGTTGTGAGGTGGGAGGAATGAGTGAATGAGCCGCCGTGGAACGGTGAATGAGTGAATGAGCCGCCGTGGAACGGTGAATGAGTGAATGAGTGAATGAGTGAATAGATCAGACGCAGAAATCGCGTAGCGATGTAATATTGGTAGAAAAATGGTTACCCGATAGTCCACAAATCCCGTCAGGGATGTAACAACACGGATAGCGCAGGTGCATTGTTGTAACATGCCTGACGGCATTTGTGGCGCTTTGAATAAGGGACTTTTTGCTACCAATTTTGCATGCCTGACGGCATTTGTGGCGCTTTGGATAAGGGGCTTTTTGCTTCCAATTTTACATGCCTGACGGCATTTACGCGGATACGCGTGCATTTGTCGTTACATGCCCAAGGGCATTTCCTGAACGTTGGATGGATGCTTCTTTGCCACAAATATTACACGCCTGACGGCATTTTATTCATATTAAGCGGTTATTTGTATCTTGCCAGTGCCGGCCGTTGGAGTTCCGGTGAGCCTACTCGAAATTCACTCATTCATCATGCAAACTGACGTCTTCATTCTTTCTGCTTCCCGCACTCCCATTGGTAGTTTTGGAGGTGTTCTTTCCTCTATTCATGCTGCGAAACTCGGCGCTACGGCTATTCAGGGCGCACTTTCGAAATCGGGTGTCGAACCGGATTCGGTGGACGAGGTGCTGATGGGCAATGTCGTTTCTGCTAATCTGGGGCAGGCGCCGGCGCGGCAGGCTGCCATTTATGCGGGGCTGCCGGTTTCGGTCATTTGTACGACGGTAAACAAAGTTTGTGCTTCGGGAATGAAGGCCGCGGCTTTCGGCGCGCAAGCCATTCAGCTGGGCGATGCGGACGTGGTAGTGGCCGGCGGAATGGAAAATATGTCGCAAATACCGTATTATTTACCCAAAGGCCGTAATGGCTATGGTTACGGTCATGGTGAGATAATCGACGGACTTTTGAAAGACGGGCTGACCGATGTGTACGACCAGATCGGCATGGGCGTTTGCGGCGATAAAACTGCATTGAAGTACAACATTTCCCGTGAAGCCCAGGATGAATTTGCCATCCGTTCCTACCAGCGTTCCGCGGAAGCGACGGCCAATGGTTCGTTAGCGGGTGAAATTGTGCCCGTGGAAGTGGTTTCTGCCAAAGGAGACGTAACCGTTGTAGCCGAGGACGAAGAATACAAGCGAGTTAAATTTGATAAAATACCTGCATTAAAACCTGTTTTTTCCAAAGACGGGACGGTTACGGCCGCCAATGCGTCGACTATCAACGACGGCGGGGCGGCACTGGTGCTAGCGGGTAGCCGCGCGGTGAATGCGCAGAACCTGAAACCGATCGCACGCATTGTGGCTTTTGCCGACGCTGAGCAAGAGCCGGCATGGTTTACCACCACCCCGGTGCTGGCTACGGAAAAAGTGTTGAAAAAAGCAGGTTTAAAAATCTCCGATATCGACTATTTCGAGGTGAATGAGGCCTTTGCGGTGGTTGCGCTGGCCTATATGCAGGCATTGGACCTGGATGTGGAGAAAGTGAATGTGTTTGGCGGCGCGGTGTCGCTCGGGCATCCGCTGGGCGCTTCCGGGGCACGCATTGTTACCACATTACTGTCTGTTTTGGAGCAGAAAAACGGGCGATACGGTTTGGCCGCCATTTGTAACGGCGGGGGAGGAGCGTCGGCGATGATCGTGGAGAGGCTGTAACGACTAGCGGATCAGGACTTTCAGGCGATTGTAGAAACCGGTGCTCTTAAAAGTGAAGGTTTTGTGCAAAATATAATTACTCACAAAACTGAAACCCATTCCGATCACGTAACAGACCATTTCGGTTACATTCACTTCCTTTTTGGCGAAGGAGAACTTCACTTTGTAAACCTCCATGCCGAGGTAATCGACCAGGAACTTGGACGAACCGATGGTGAATGCCCAGGTAATGAAAAGCGATACCATCGAAACCATGAGGAATTTCACCATTTCGCGGCGCGTTTGATTGCTGCGGCGGGCGTCGAATGCGAAGAGCTTTGTGAGTGTGAAGCCCCAGAAAAAACCGATGATGTAGGAAGGCACAATGGAGTCGCTCCACGAGATATTGAACCAGTCCTGAATGAGACTGCTGGAAACTAACTGGATCAAAGCACCGGTACCCGCAACAAGAAAATAGGCAATGATATCTTTGGGATTGAAGATCTTGTTCTGCTTGATTTGGGTCACTGGTGTGTTAGTTAGATTGGACGGCGAACCTGATTGAGGCCCCAATATTAGAAAGAAAATGGTCTGGAAACAAAACCACATTTCCGATTTTGAGTAAATGGGTTTTCCGCCGCACAATCCCGTAATGGTACCGTTTTTGCAATGTTCAGGCCGGAACCGCTTCTCGCCGGCTGATGGGGAGACCGGTTCGTTTATCGCTAATCGGTATCATTATGAAGAAGTTGTGTCTATTGCTCGTGGTGTTGCTTACCGGGTTTGTTTCGTACGGGCAGACCCAGAAATGGGCCGTCGGTTTCGAGGCGGGTGAGCCTATTGCCGTCAGTTTGAGGAAATATGGTGACAGAAATGCGCTCGATGTGAGTTTTGGTACTTACCTCGGCATGTTTAAGGGCAAGGACAATTACAAGGTGAGCAACGACGACCTGGGCGGGCTGGGCGTGATGTTCAACGCCACTTATCTGTGGTACGTGCCAATGTTCAACGACCGGATGATCGCCTATATCGGCCCGGGTGTGCAGATCAACTCGCGGCGCTATTATCCCGACCGGAATGTCCGCTCCGTTTACACAACCAACATTTCCACCGGTCCTTCGGCAACCGGGGGTCTGGAATTTTTCTTCGCACAAAAACCGACTTCTTTTTTCGTGGAAGGCGGTGGTTATCTTGAATTTATTCCCAAATTATTTTACTTTAATCCCAATCTCAGCATGGGTCTGAGACATAACTTTTAATGGGATTACAGGTGAAAAAGCTCTATATACTCGGTTCATTTTTGATATTGGCCGCCCTGATCTTCTCCTGCTCGGAGACATTGCAGCGCCGGCACGACAGGATTCACGGCACATCTTCGACAGACCGCTCGTCGCGCACACCGACCAATGACCGGGATTCCGAGACAGGCACTTACCGAAAGGATTACGACCGTGTGGTGGATGGCAGCAGCCAGACGGGATCTCAGGGCTTGCCGGCAAGCGGTAATGCGGATTATAATCACCGTCTTCTGAGCCAGTATGCCGAAATGGACAAGCTGGGAGAAGTGGTATTGTACGAGCTGGATAACCTCGAAAACCGCTATAATAACCTGTTGAATGAGTATAAAAATGCGAAATCATCCTCGCGGCAGGTGATGGCAATGGAGCTCGACAAGATTAGCGACGACCGGCTGATGCTCTACAAAGCCTACACCAACATTTACCGCAACGGCAAATCCGACTGGGCTAATGTGAAGCGGGACGTGGACAATACCTTGCGCGAATACCGTCAGAAAAACTGATCACCAACCCACGCCTTTCGTGTTGGTTTTGATCCTGCACACGTAACCGTCCACGGTCATGTACAGCGTGGAGCCGTCATTTCCCCAGGCGCAATTGGAAGTCAGTTCGCCCATTTCAATGCGGCCCAGCAACTTGCCTGCGGGGCTGATGATGAGCATTCCGCCCGGCCCTGATGACCATAAATTGCCATCCTTGTCGATTTTGAGGCCGTCCGGCAGGCCGGGAATGCCTTTTTTGCCCATCGGCGTAGCATCGTAAATCAATTTTCCCTTGCCAGCATTGCCATTCGCATCCATCGGGTAGGCCATCCAGATTGACTTTTCAGGATCGGATTGCGCTACATACAATGTCTTGCCGTCCGGTGAGAATGCAAGGCCGTTCGGGCGGCTCAGGTCGCTTACCTGCATAGTCACTTTGCCGTCCTTATGAATGCGGTAAACACCAAACTGAGAGATTTCACGCGTCGGATCTTCGTGTTTTTTGGCAAGACCATAAGGCGGATCAGTAAAATAATAGTCGCCATTGCTGTGCTGCACCACGTCATTCGGGCTGTTGAAACGCTTTCCCTCGAAGTGGTCGGCCAGGGTAATTTTACCGCCTACCTGCAACGGCATGGCCGAAATGCGCCGGTCACCATGCTCGCAGGAAACGAGGCGGCCTTTGTTGTCGATGATGAGGCCGTTGCTGCCCGGCTCATCGCTGTAAACGCCGCGACCTGTATAGCCCGACGGTTCCAGGAACACCGAAAGCCCTTCTTTTTCATCCCATTTGTAAACCTTATTCTTCGGTACATCCGAAAACAGCAGGTAACCTCCGTCTTTCACCCACACCGGCCCTTCCGACCATTCGAAACCCGACGCCAGCACTTCTATCTTTGCATCTTTGGACAAAAGCTTTTCGAACGACGGATCTTCATAAACAATCTTGCCCATGGTAGGGTAGGACTTTTGCGCCATAGCAGTACAGGTCAGAACAACGATCAGACAAACTGAGATAATACCGGATTTCATAGGGAGTGCATTAGCAGTACCAATTTGGAATACGCAACAAAGCACGGAAACGGCGGTTCTCTACTGGTTTTTGCGCATGGCACGAGTGCGGGCGGGCGCGAGGATGACCGTAGCGTGGGGCGATAAACGGCTCGCGGCGAGCGTGGTGGCATGCAGCGGGTCGGTCGAGAAAAGTACTTCGCTGTAAAGTGATTTATCCTCCGGCATGGTGAATTCCGTTGCCTCGTCGGAAAGATTATGGATCACCACCAGCGACCGGTCCACGTGCGGGCGGAAGTAGGCGAGCAGCCGGTCGTCGCTAAGGCGAACGGGTTGCAGGTTCGGGGCGAGGATCTGGCTCAATGCAGGTTCGGTCCTGCGGAGATGTATGAGGGTTCGGTAATGTTGATAAACAGACGCTTCGTCGCCGATCTGCTCCGAAAGGGGCGCCACTGTTTTCAGCGTGGTAAATTCCGGGGTGATCCAGGAAGCACGCTGCGGGTCGTCCGGCTCGGCCGTCCAGAGAAACGGTTCGCGAATGTAGGGATCAGGCTTCGACCCTAGCATGCCGATTTCTTCACCATAATAGAGATAAGGCTGGCCGGGAAGTGTGAGCAGAATGGAAGCCGCCAGTTTGATTTTATCCATATCCCCGCCCACAACGCTCCCGATCCGCTCCTGATCGTGGTTGGTGAGCATGATTGCATTCACAAACAGCGGATTGTATTTCTGGAAAAGCTGGAAGCTGGCCAGCAGTTTATCCACCAGCTGTTCGTCGCGGCCGGCGGTGAGCATGCGCTGCAACGCGAAGCTGAGGTCGAAATGAAATGTGGCGTTCAGATTTCGGAAATAGGGGGCAACTTCTTCTGTATCAGCCCAAACTTCGCCCACAGTGAATGCATTTGGGTTGGACCTGGCGACGACTTTTGAAAAAAAATCCCAGAAAGTGATGCTTTGCTCGCTGTCCCATTCGGGATAAATGTGCCGTGCGGCGTCGAGGCGGAAGCCGTCCACGCCGATGTCGGCCAGCCAGAAGTGCACGATTTTGGCTATTTCTTCCCGTAAAGGTTCCGAATGATAATTGAGGTCGGGCATTCCTTTGTAGAAAAGGCCGTAGTACTTTTCGTCGTCGTCCGGGTTGTCGTGCCACGGATACACCACTTGCGAGTCGTCGGAAGTTTCGCGCTCGGAAATGCCCAGGTGATCGATCTGGTCCTGGGTCATCCACCAGTAAAACTGCCGGTAGGGGCTATCCTTGCTTTTCCGCGCTTCCCTGAACCACGGATGCAGCGTGCTGGTGTGGTTGATAATCAGGTCGAGGTAAATGGCAATCCCGCGCGCGTGGGCACCGGCAAGGAGGCGCTTGAAATCGTCCATCGTGCCGTATTCGGGCTCGATGGCGTAGTAATCGACGACGTCGTATTTGTGATAGGTCGGCGAAGGGTGGATCGGCGTGAGCCATATCGCCTCGATGCCCAGATCGGCCAGGTAATCGAGTTTGGAAATGATGCCGTTCAGATCGCCAATGCCGTCGCCGTTCGAATCGCAGAAAGAGCGGACAAATATCTCATAACAGATTTTCGGGACATTAGCTGGCTTGTCGGCAGGCATAGCGATGCTATCGGAAATGCGGTTTCAATAATTGGTAAACGACATGGACGGGCAAGCCCATGATCGTGTAAAACGACCCTTCGATTTTTCCGATGCCTACCATCCCGATCCATTCCTGGATGCCATACGACCCGGCTTTGTCGAAGGGTTTGTACTGCTCAATATAGTAGTTGATTTCCCAATCTTCCAAGTCGCGGAAATAAACTTCCGCCGCGTCGGCCACCGTGCTGATCCTGCCGTCCGCCAGCAAACTGACCGCCGTCACGACCTTATGGCTTCTCCCCGAAAGCATGCTGATCATCCTGAAAGCATCTCCGGAATCCGACGGCTTGCCCAGAATGTGGTGATCGGCGATCACGACGGTGTCGGCGGTAAGTACCAGCGAACCAGGCCGGATGCCCTCGAACATGCGGGCTTTTTCCTTCGAAATGTGGCCGGCAACCTCTTCGGCGGGGAGGCCGGGCGGGTAACTTTCATCGGTAGGAAGCACTTCCACCGTGAATGCAAAGCCGGCGTCGTGCAATAATTGTTTTCTTCGGGGAGAGTTGGAAGCCAGGATCAGGGGCTTCTGGAGTTCGATCATTTTTCGTTGTTAAGTATTGATAGTCAGGATTTTATTGTTCGAATTGAACTGTTGCGCAAAAAGCTTTCAAGCCAGTCAAAAACTTTTTCCAAATATTTTTCCCCCAAACTGAACTATTCTCTTCCTAATAGATGTTTCAACATTAAATGTATATACATCATTAATGCATTTAACATTTTTGGCTATGTCTATTGAAACTGATATCAAGCAGAAAAAATTTCGGAGCCCGTACCAAAAGTTGGCGTTAAACCTGGTGTACACCACCAAGTGGCTCGAATATAAGCAGCTCGAATCGTTCAAGGAGCACGACATTACGCCACAGCAATATAATGTACTGCGGATTTTGAGGGGACAGCAAGGCAACCCGATCAAGGTGAGCGAAATTACCGATCGCATGCTCGATAAGAGTTCCAACACCTCCCGGCTCATCGACAAGCTGCTGGCGAAAAATCTGGCCAAACGGACTTCGTGTGAAAGCGACCGCCGTGCGGTGGATGTGGTGATTACCAGCGAAGGGCTAGAACTGCTGAAAGTACTCGATCCGTTTATCGAGGATTGGGAAAACCGGTTCAACATCATCTCGGAAGAGGAGGCGGAGCAGATCAGCGCATTGCTCGACAAGCTCCGGGAACCGAACGATTAACATGAAACACAATTAACACAAATCCATAATTCAATTTAATTTTAATTTAAAACTACAATGAAATCATTTAAATTTTTTGTCGCATCTCTTGCAGTAGCATTGTTTGTATCTTCTTCTGTGTCAGCAGACAATGGTAAAAAGGTGAACAATCTGAAAGTGAACACTTCGAAAAGCGAGCTTACCTGGGTAGGTAAAAAAGTTACCGGCGAGCACACAGGTAAAATCTCTCTGAAAGAAGGAACGATCGTTCTGGACGGCGCGAAACTGACCGGTGGAAAATTCGTTGCCGACCTCAATAGCATTACTTGTACGGACCTTACCGACAAAGAATACAATGGCAAACTGATCGGTCACCTGAAATCCGACGACTTCTTCGGCGTTGAAAAGCACCCGACCGCAACATTCGTAGTAACCAAAGCGACTCCAAAAGCAACCGGCGTGTACGATGTAACCGGCGACCTGACGATCAAAGGCATTACCAAACCGGTAACTTTCCCGGTAACCGTTAAAACTACTGCTGCCGGCGCAGAAGCTACCGGTAAATTGGTGGTTGACCGTTCGAAATACGACATCAAATACAACTCGAAGTCTTTCTTCGATAACCTGGGCGACAAAATGATCAATGACGATTTCACGATCGACGTGAAATTGGTTGCCGCAAAATAATTACCCGCCGGCGGTCGCCTGGTATCGGCCGTCTGCATTTTGTATGACCTGAATTTTTGAAAGAACCTGTCCTTCTGGGCAGGTTCTTTTTGTTATTGGTTAAAATCGCGGTACTGAGGGAAATCGTCCATGAAATGGATCTGGCCGTTCACGGCCTGAAAGCAATAATGAGACATGCCATTTGTAACAGCCAGATATTGAGGTTGTAATGTAAAATTATACCGGCTGATCTGCGCAAAAGTGGCGTCGGTGACACGCACGAAGGGCGCCTTGCATTCGACGAGCAGGAACGGCAATGCATGGTTTGAGAGCACCATAATATCGGTGCGTTTGGCAAGCGTATTGTATTGCAAGCCAGTCTCTACCGCGAAGAGTGATTTGGGATAACCGTAATGGGTGATGAGCAAATGAATGAAATGCTGCCGCACCCATTCTTCGGGTGTGAGCGTCACGAATTTCCTGCGGATAATGTCAAAAATATGCGGTTTCCCGTTAACCTGCTTAACTTTGTAGGCGAATCCGGGAAGGTTCAATGATTCCATCAACGAAGATAATCAACCCCGGCTTGCCCCGCCAACAAACCTGCTGATTTCATGACCACCAAAGAACAGATCGTCGAAAACTGGCTCCCGCGTTACACCGGCACGCCCGTGGAGGAGTTTGGGAACTACATTTTGCTCACCAACTTCGGGAATTACGTGACTATGTTCGCCGAAAAATTCGGGGTGGAAGTGCGGGGGGCTGGCCGGGCTATGCAAACCGCCACGGCGAAGGACATTACCATCATCAATTTCGGGATGGGAAGTCCGATGGCTGCCACGGTAATGGATTTATTATCAGCCATTAACCCGAAAGCAGTATTGTTTCTGGGTAAATGCGGCGGGTTGAAAAAAACGCAGGTCGGCGACCTTATCCTTCCCATTGCCGCCATTCGCGGCGAGGGTACCAGCGACGATTACATGCCCGCTGAAATCCCCGCGCTGCCATCGTTCCGCCTGCAAAGCACCGTCTCCGCCGCCATCAAAAAGCACAAACTCGACTATTGGACCGGCACCGTTTACACCACAAACCGCCGCATTTGGGAGCACGACGATAGTTTTAAAGAATACCTTCGCGCCATTCGGGCCATGGCAATCGACATGGAAACGGCCACGATATTCATTGTCGGCTTCGCCAATTCGATTCCGCACGGCGCATTGCTGCTCGTTTCGGACAACCCGCTTGTTCCGGAAGGTGTCAAAACGGAAGAAAGCGACAAGAAAGTGACCACCAGCTATGTGATGCAGCATCTCGAGATCGGCATCGATGCGTTGACGGAGCTCGCGCGGTCGGGAGAGTCGGTTAAACATTTGCGGTTCGAGAGCTGACAACTGTCATCATTCCGGCGGGAACCTCCGCCGGTAGATTCGGAGTTGTAAAGTCGGCCGGTCGTGAATCCGGTGATTTATCTATGGAACATCAGTCATTATACGAGCGCATCGGCGGCGACGCGGCGCTGCGCCAGCTCACCGATCGGTTTTATGACCTCGTCTTCAACCACGAGCTCATTTCCCGGCTTTTCAAAACCGACAAGGACCTCATCAAAGAAAAGCAGCGCCTCTTCCTGACCCAATTCCTGGGCGGCCCTCAGCTTTATTCGGAAGTATACGGCCACCCGATGATGCGCGCCCGCCACATGCCCCACACCATCACCGAAGACGACGCCGTAGCCTGGCTGCAATGCATGGCCTCGGCAGTAGAGTCGCTGCCTCTAAGCAAGGATTTGAAAGATGAGCTATTCGATAGATTTCCGCGGACGGCGTTTTTTATGGTGAATAGCTGAAATCAGCGGATTCGACTTACAAGATATCGAAACACGTCGTCCAGCGAGATGTCATAGCTATCTTCGACCGAAGAGTCAGCAAGATGTTTATGGTGAGGGAAGTTTGGAAGACCTGGAAAATGCGGTGCATTGTCCCAACGGAGAATTAATTCGCCGGTGTTTTTCTGCCAATGGAAAGCATATTTCCTGCGACTGCTTTGCCTGAACTCTCTGATAAATAATCTGGAAGAATCGCTGAGATGAACTTCCATGTGGACATAATGCATTCCCTCTGATTCGAGCAAATCGTGGATAATGTAGCTGGTAATTATTTCATCATAGTCAGTCAGCCATTTGAAAATTGCCATTCCTGATGTCGGTAATTTGGATTTCTAATTCGAGTAGAAACTGATCGTAGGCTTTCCATTCGATCAGGTCCTCCCAAGCCTCAAAATTTTCAACAGAGGAATTTTCAAGTTGAGCTTCAAATGTTTGCAAATCGGTGTGATACTTATTTATAAGGATATTGATTTTCTCCTTTAATTCGTGTTTTCTGGACAAATAGCCCATCAGCACCGAATCGCCCACCTGTTTTTTTGTCAAGATTACCACGGCATTACTCCATTTTGCTCCTGTACAAATTTAATGATTTCGGATTTTTAAACAACTTCGTCATCTGCTGTTAATCAATGCGAGGAGTTCCTTTTGAGTTGGCCCTTTTTTCGTAATCCCCAGGCTCCAACTGATACAGCTTCCACGAATTAAACCCTAATTTCATCCAATTCCGGTGGTTGATTTGATGAATGAATACAGGCATTGGATCAAAGACAGGCCGGTACTTGTTGCCCAGTTCTTCCTGCTGCCATCGGTCGAGGATCACGAAAGAGAGCGTATCGGAGTCGAAGGACGTTTCTTTTAGCGCTTTGAGGTTTGTGATCGGTTTTTCGACGCCTGTTACATGGTGGTGGTCGTAGTAGAAGGCAGGAGCTATTGCTTTTCGAGAATCGCGGAGTGTGTAGTGGAAAAGTGTTCCGGAAAAATAGATCTTGACGGGCTTGTTACGGAGTGTTCGGATAAATCTGAATACCTCGATCGAATTATCAAATGGAGAAACCGTAAGCATCACCTAAACTATGGCTTCCTCGTTCGACCCATTTCGTAGATTTATCCTGAGGCCAAAGCGAATGACTAGGCGGCATTTCCTTGGCCCCACTCCATGCCAAACAAGAATTCCCTACCTTTGCGGGATGAATTTTAAAGAGCAATTGATCCCATATCCGGTTCTGGAAAAAGTTGCAGCGGCTGCGAAGGAGCTGGGTGTGGAGGCATATATCATCGGCGGTTTCGTCAGGGACCTGATACTCAAAAGGAATAGTAAGGATATCGACATTGTTTCGATCGGAAGCGGTATCGAGCTGGCGGAAATGGTGGCTGGGCGGCTTGGGCCGGATGTGTTTGTGAGCGTTTTTAAGAATTTTGGAACCGCGCAGATCCGCCAGGGAGATCTTGAAATTGAGTTTGTAGGCGCGCGCAAAGAGTCGTACCGCTCAGAGTCGCGCAAGCCCGCTGTGGAAGATGGTACGCTTGCCGACGATCAGAACCGCCGCGATTTTACCATTAATGCGATGGGTATCAGCCTCAATGCGGGCACGTTCGGCGAGCTGGTCGATCCGTTTGAAGGCATGAGCGATCTCCGCAAGAAGATCATCCGCACGCCGCTCGATCCCGAAATTACGTTTTCCGACGATCCCCTGCGCATGATGCGCGCGATCCGCTTCGCGAGCCAGCTCAATTTCGATATCGAACCCGACACGTTCGACGCAATTGTGAAGATGAAGGACCGCATTTCCATTGTGTCGATGGAGCGGATTTCTGATGAGCTGAACAAGATCATTCGCTCGAAAACACCTTCTTACGGTTTTAAACTATTGTATCATGCCGGCTTGCTCGCTATTATTTTTCCGGAAATGGTGGAATTGCAAGGCGTGGAGCATATCGAAGGGAAAGGGCATAAGGATAATTTCTACCACACATTGCAGGTCCTCGACAATGTGGCCCAGGTTTCGGACGACCTCTGGCTGCGCTGGGCGGCTATCTTGCACGATATCGCAAAGCCGGCCACCAAGAAGTTTGATAAAAGGCACGGCTGGTCGTTTCACAACCACGAAGAAGTGGGTGCGCGCATGGTGCCCGTCATTTTCCGCCGCATGAAGCTGCCGCTGAACGAGAAAATGCGGTTTGTAAAAAAACTGGTAAGGCTGCATTTACGGCCGATCGTGCTATCGAAGGAGGAAATTACCGATTCTGCCATGCGGCGGCTGCTTGTGGAGGCGGGAGAGGATATTGAAGCGCTCATGAACCTCTGCCGGGCGGACATTACTTCCAAAAATCCAGAAAAAGTAAGGCGCTTCATCAGCAATTTCGACCTGGTAGAACAGAAGCTCAAAGACCTTGAAGAACGCGACAAGCTGCGTAATTTCCAGCCTGTTATCACCGGCGAAATGATTATGGAAGCATTTGGGCTTAAACCTGCACGCGAGGTCGGGGTGATCAAAGAGGCCATTCGGGAGGCTATTCTCGAAGGCATCGTGCCGAACGAGTATGAACCCGCCTATGCGTTTATGATCCGGGAAGGCGAAAAAATGGGGTTAAAAAAGGTGTAAGGCACATTTTTTGTTAGAGCCCACGTCAATGACAACCGTTATTTGATATTTTTGCGAACTTTTAATCTCCTCATAGACACGTTTCATGGAAAACGCCCAGTTCAAACGTTTTTTCGGATCGCTGCTCACGATCCTCGGCATTGCCGTACTCCTTTTCGCATGCGTTGCGTTTTTGTCCGATAAGCCGGTGCTGGGGCTTACGGTTTCGAAATGGGAATCCATTGTGCCTTTTCTGGTAGGGACGGTGTTCTTGCTAACGGGCGTGAACCTCGTCAAAGGCTAGGTCCCGCGGATTAGCGCTCCGCCGACAGTGCATTCCAGGCATCGCCTTGGCGTACAATAATTATTAAACCATTCGATCAATGCCTGCGAGTCGGCTGCTGTTTTGACACGCATTCCGAGCGACGCCCATTCGCGGGTGATCCGGTTGTCTTCCGCAGAAATTTCTGAAAGCCAGTAAATCGCTTTGTCGAGCAGTTCGGGCTGCTGCCGCTGGCGCGAGCAAGCCACGAGCAATGGCACCGCGGCGTTGACGATCAGTAAATCCGCCGCTTCCTGGCCCAATGCCGGCACCGGTTTCCGGGCTTTGCGGCCTGCGATAAAATGCTCCCGCCAATAGGTCGACTGGCTGATCCGGAACAAATCCCGCACTTCATTGAAATGCTCCGAAACAACGACGCGATTGAGAAAACCGCCTGTATTGCATAGCAGACGGGCAAATTGCGCCATGCGTACTGTCGGAAAGCCTGCCGGCCGTAACCGGGCATATTTCCATTCGTGGGGCTGCATGATGCGGTCGTGCAGCTTGTATTTGGCGCTCAGAAACCGGAATTCCTGTTGGAGCTGTCGTATGTACACATCCTCCGAATCTTCTGAAATCAGTCCTGCGCAGCCGAAAAGCAGCGCTTCGACCTGGATGAGCCGGTCGGCATGCTTGCGGATCACTTTCCAGGGGACGATCGTCGTGAGGCGCAAAAAGGGTGCGTCATTGAGCTTGTGCCCGAAATGCCGGCCCAGCCATTGATAGGCGGTTTGCTCCCAATCTTGCTGGTTAGTGTCGAGCAAATGCTGGATTTCGAGCGCTTTCCTTTCAAGCCTTTCGAGCAGCACTCTGTCGAGCATGGCATACTTTTGAATCTGGCTCACTGCCGCAAACTGGCTGTGGCAAGGCACGGTTTCCTTTTCATCCTGCAACAGGCGGTACCGTTCGATAACCGATGTCGTCACCAGGCCGTTCAAAACGAGCGTTGGGACAGTCGTGCCGTCCCGTCTTGTAGCGGGCACATCGTTTTCCCACACCACATGCAGGATTACGCCATCATAAGCGCCATTGTGCTGGTGTTCATGCACGAACCAATCCGACGACCGGACGTGAATTTCAACACATCCGACCCACAGCACGCCGTCGATCATCAGGCGGGCATCCGGGAAATCGGGGCCTGCATTGTGGTTCCTGTGCCCCGGGCGAATGATGGAAAGCGGGCGGTTTTGGTCGGTTTGGAGGCCTTTCTTCTCAAAATACTGAAAGCGCCAGATAAAACTGAGCAGATCTTCATTCATAAACAGCGTCGTTGAAAAAATTGATGATTAAGGCACACATTTCTTTGCCTAAACCTGATTAGTTTCTGTTCTTTGTACGCTGTTTTCGTTCCCTGGTTTCTATTTGTAGAAGTAAAAAAGTTTTATGCTCCGCCGTCTGCAATTCATTGCGCTCCGAATCTTCCTCGCATTTATCGTGATTTCAGTCGTTTGGGTGGTTGTTTTGAGGTTTGTGCCTGTCTGGGTAACGCCCTATATGATTTCCCGTAAAATCGACGCTTTCAAGGCTGATGAGGATACGGAGATCCACCACGACTGGGAGCCGTATGAGAATATTTCGAAAGAGGCCGCATTGGCGGTAGTGGCCTCCGAAGATCAGAATTTTCCCAACCATTGGGGCTTCGACTTCGACCAGATCTACAACGCCATGACCGAGGACCGCAAGCGTGCCCGTGGTGCCAGTACCATTTCCCAGCAAGTTGCGAAGAATGTCTTCCTCTGGCACGGGCGCAGTTTCATCCGCAAAGGCCTTGAAGCCTATTTCACCGTCCTCATCGAAGTACTTTGGAGCAAGAAGCGGATTTTGGAAGTGTATTTGAATGTGGCTGAAATGGGTAAGATGACATTCGGAGTGGAGGCGGCTTCGCTACGTTACTACAATAAATCGGCCAAACGCCTGACGCGCTACGAGGCCGCGCGGATCGCCGCAGTACTCCCGAACCCGATCCGTTTCTCGATCCAGAACCCATCTGCGTATGTGAACAAGCGTACCAATCAGATCGTCCGGCAAATGCGGTATCTGGGCGGGCAGAAGTATTTGGCTGACTTATAGTTATCCTCTTAATTTCCTCTCGGTTGCGAACGTTCTCCTTCTCGGGATGAGCGCGGTGTGCTCTGCTGCCGGGCCGGAGGCTGTGTGGCCGGCCGTGCCGACGGCGTTGGTTGTGACGTTGTGGGCCGTGGTGCTGGCGCAGGACGTTCCGCGGGCGCCTGGCGTGTCGGCCTCTCGACATTCGGGCGGGTTACCTCCGGCCTTGGCGAGGGCGCGGGGCGCGTCACTTCGGGTCGCGGAGACGGCTGCGTCACATCGGGTCGCGCAGGCCGCGTCGGGCGTTCGATATCCGGGCGTGTAACCTCCGAGCCGGGTTCGGAAGGTCGCGATGTGCCAGGCCTTTCCACGGACGGCCGCGTAGTGCCGGGCCGCGTTGCATCCGGGCGCTCATTGCCTGGTCGGCCCGAGTTGCCATTGCCGGGCCTATCTACTGACGGACGCGTAGTACCGGGTCGCATAGTACCGGGTCGCGTAGATCCGGGTCGCGCAGTACCGGGTCGCGCGGTCGAAGGCCTGGCCATTACCGGCCGGCCGGTTTTATCAAACTTAGGCAATCGTTCGCGAGTGGTAGGAGCCTGAGGATAGCGTTTTGCAAACAGCGCCGAACCTTGTCGTGCCGATGAAGGCTTTGTGTATGTTTTACGGTAGTCTCCGCGCGTGTAGCGCGTCCGCACGATCACCGACCGAGACCGGAAGTCTCCGCCGTAGTAGTGCGTGTGCCACACCGGATTGCGGTAGCTCGGCCAGCGACGGAAATGCCCGTTGTAGTAATAATGCCAATGATAGTGATAGCCATAGTAGTAATGCCAGTACCGGGGCCGCCACGGACGCCAGTAGGAGGGATAATAATGCCAGCGCCACGGCGAACGCCAGATCACATAGCGGGGAACATATATGAACTGAATCACCGGCCAGTTGGAAACATAGGTCACGTTTTCCTGAACCCTGTCCGGTTGCACCTGGCGGTCGCCCGTGTATCCCGGGTTGGGCGTCTCGGCTACCGCTCCGGATTGTGCATTGGGTTCGATAATATAGTCTTTTCCATACAGATCCTCATCGCCAACCAGCTGGATCCAAACCTCGCCATCAGCCTTCTTTTCTACATAAAATGCCGCCACGTTCTGATCTTCGGTGTTGCTCACTGCTACTTTCAGCGTAATCGTGTGCATGTTGCCGTCCACATTGTCCTCCACGCGGATGTAGTCGATCTGATTGTCGCCGTCCAGGTCGAGGTTGTTGATTTCCGAATCTTCTTCATTGAGTTTTCGCTCAAAACCTTCCAGCGTTTCAGACTCCCGAAACAGCTTTAAAACCGCATATAAATTGAGGTTATCGCCGGGAAGGTCGAGTTTCTCTTCTTCGGATTGCCCCAAGGAGCGGCTACCGGTCCAGAGCATCAGCGCACTCAGCAAGATCAGAAGGCGAGTTTTCATTATCTCGATGTTTTAAGCAATGTAACTATCCGGCTCATTTAATCCAAACGCCGTTCAACATTGCCCTGGTAACATTGCGGCACGCGGAAATGTCGTTCAATGGATTGCCTTTAATGAGGATCAGATCGGCCTGCTTACCTTTTTCGATACTGCCAAGACGCTTGTCGATACGGAAAAAGCGTGCATTTTGCATCGTAGCCGCAGTAATCACCTCGGCTGGACTAAGGCCGCTAGCTACCAGCAATTCCATTTCCCGCTGAAAAGCCCAGCCTGTTTCGGCGTAAGGGATCATCGAATGCGACCCTACCACGATTTTTGCCCCGGCGCGGTGCAGCTTGCCGGTTATCTTTTTCATTTTCAAAAACCCTTCCAATCGCGCAGTGTCCAGCGGCTGGCCGTCGGCGGCCTGGTATTCAAATGCACCGAGTGTAGGGGTTACAAATGTTCCTTTACTTTTGAGAAAAATCCCTAGCGAATCGGTCATAGGGCTGTCGGGATTAATGCTTTTCCAAATGTCGTAACGACCTTGTTTTCTCGCATTATTGTCGGCCATGACCATCTGCCGGTACCGCTCGCCGGCCCTTTGCGGAACGAGCGACAGCCCGAACGACGTAATATGTTCAATGCCATCCAGGCCTGCTTCGATCGCCTCGCGGGCTTCGGTGATTTCGAGATGCGCGGTCACAGGCAGTCCGCGGGCATGTGCGGCTTTGCACACTTCGCGGATAATGGCCGGAGGTAGGCGATAATATACCTTGATCACCGACGCTCCCCGGTCGGCCAACCGGTTCACCTGGCGCACGGCCTCTCCGGCATCCCTCACCACGTAGGCGTCGCGCGGGTAGGCAGGTGGAAACATATCCAGGTGAGGGCCGGCAAGGAAAAGCCTCGGGACCGGCTCGGAGCCGGCCCGTTCGCCATCGTACGCCTCGATCCATGCACCCGGGTCGCGGAGCGAAGTAACGCCATTAAGGAGAAACCGGGCCGGAAGGTTATGAACGCCATCCAGATGAAAATGGGCATCGATAAAGCCGGGCAACAATGTGAGGCCGGCGGCATCGACGACCTGTGCGCGGGGTGGGATTACGGTATTTTTCATGGATCCTGCCGCGGTGATCAGCCCGTTTTCGACGATGACGCAGCCGCTGTGCAGAGGCACGTTCCCAGTCCCGTCGATGATGGTCGCGCCGATGATGGCGATGATGCCGCTTTCGGAGGCAATCTCCTTATGATTGACTTCGCGGATATAAGCCGCACTATCGACCGCTCGTCTGTTAACGGTACATCGGACGAGGGCTAATATGACCGCGACGTAAACGACGTGACGGAATATTCGGTGAATGGGGCTCATCGTAATACGCAGCTAGGTCCAGGGTTACGGGCATTGAAAACCGGTCGGTCATCTCTTTCTGCCTCAGGCTCAATGCATGCATTAACCCTAATTCAAAGTGCAGAAATTTGATTTCTACTATATCAATACTTTAAACAAGCATACTATGAGAACAAGAAGAATGTGGTTCAGCGTCATTGCGCTGACCGTTTTATTGATGCCGCAGCTGGTGCGCGCACAGAATGCAGGCATCAACATCCAACCTGCACAGCCGTCCATCATGGAAGGAGCTCAGGGATTTTTGGACGTGACAATCTGCGCTCAGGACGTTGTAGCGGATGCCGTTCCCGCAGGTGTTTTAAGGCCGCTTATTAGTTTTCCTGACAATCTGACGATTTTGGAAGTGACTAATCTGGATGGAAGCGCACCTACCGCTGAACTCGAGATTCAAAAGCTTGAAAATGATCCGGTGCAAGGACATAACGTGAGAGTGCTATACCTTCCGCAATTGCCGAATTTCACTTGCTACACTTTTCGGATTCGGGTGCAAGGGAATGCCATTGGAACCGGACTCATCACGGCAAATTTAGCATACACGACCCCGTTGAGCAACAATCCGAACGATGACAACAGTACTACAACCATCCCGGTCGTTGTGAACCTGCCTGTGAAGTTAACAAAGTTTGAAGCCGTAAAGCAAGAGGGGAATGCGTCCCTGACCTGGGCGACGTCCGAAGAGACAAACAGTGATCGGTTCGAGGTGCAGCGCAGTGCTGATGGCAAAGCCTGGGCGACGATCGAAACGGTCCAATCTGCGGGAGAAAGCACCACAATCCGAACCTACGAAGCAGTAGACAGAAGTCCGATGAACGGCGAAAACCTTTACCGGTTAAAGATGATCGATAACGACGGAAGTACCGCATTCAGCAGTGTAAAGGGCCTGAGATTCGAAATTGCCTCGGCAATGGTATATCCAAATCCGGTGGTTGATTTTCTGCATTTGAGCGATAAGAATTGGGAGAAGGTGTCGGAGGTGTCCATTCACGACAACACGGGCCGGCGCATGTACTTTTCGGGAAATGAGCCTGAATCCAAAATCGATGTGCGACCGTTCACTCCCGGCATTTACACGGTTCGGATTAAAAATGCGGACGGTTCCGAAAACAGGTACAGTGTTGCAGTTGTCAGGTAATTTATGTTTTACATTTTTCTCCCCCATATGTATGAAAGTTTTACTAATTTCTTCTCTTTGCATTTTCTTGCTGGCAATTAGTGTTGGGAATGCCCAGCAGTTTTCTCCAACTACGGGTCATTCCTGTTACAATTGCCATCCCGTTAACTATTCTATGTCAAAGTCGCCCAGCATCTCAAATGTTTGGGATCCATATGGCAGTTCGGTAGATTCCTGGAATCTTCCTGGTAAGCTCTTGCCGATTCCCCCATCGACATATTCTCAGGGACTGCCATCTGGGCAAGGAAAAAATTCGTTTGTGACGCTTAAAACTTCTTCTCAAGGGATTTATAATGACCAGCTGGCTATTGATGTTAGCGGTTTTGTTGTTGGGAAAACTTATAAGTTTAGTTACGCGGTCCTTTCCGCAAGTATCCACTATCAAGCTGGTAATAACTCGCCTTTCGGAGAGTCCGCAACTATGAACATTTTCACAGTTGGGCAGAATCCTAATTTGTTCATTGCAGAGAAGATAACCACATTTACAAATCTCACTCGGAATCAGTGGCTTACCGAGGAAATTACATTTGAAGCTCTGGCTCCCACACTTAGATTTAAGCTGTCTGGTAGCACACCCGGTCAATCCGCAGGCTATGTCAATTTTAGTATTGACAAGTACCCGCTTGAATGTCCACTTTCATCGAGCCAGGTAAACTTTACATTTCCTTCGAGCAAATATAATGTTATGTTCCCTTCAAGCACACTCGATTTATCAACAGTTAGCATTAATGGCGGCGTACCGGAGTCTGCCGAACTGGTGTGGAAACTTGGCCCTAATGCCACCGATCCATCACTTTCACCTGAGGAAGCATCGAAAGTTTCTGTTTCAAATCTCGATCCTGCAAACCTTAAACCTTACTATGCTTTCTTCTATGCGAAGGACTTTAATTGTTATAATGTACCTGTATCGCAAGCAGAATTGAAATTCATGCATGTCTCTCAACAGGTTCCCTTAAAAGAAACGAATGTCGCGATAGCATGCCCTGACACCACGGCTGACCTGACACTACTGGAAGACAATCCCGCCGCCCAGGTGAGGTGGTACAAAAATAATACGCATTCGGGATTGCCCGTTTTCGATGCGAAGGCCGCTCCGCCGGGCGACTACTATGCTTTTTATTATGAATTCTCGGCAGGCACTTGGTCGCTTAAACCAGGGGAGGTGGCGGCTCCTAAGGTATCTGTCGTTAATGCAGTGGCTGCGGGCACCCCGAATCTTGGACCGACGCTCGGTATTAATTCGTTAGGTTTCGGGCCGGGCGCTGTCAGGGACTTTGTTGTCAACATTCATAACATTGCCCAGCAAAACAGCAATTGCTCCGTTTATTTCCTGGTCTCTAAAATCCCGGGTTACAACATTCAATACCAAACCACTGCTGGCCAATCTGACGTAGACGGAGGGACTGCAAATAACAATGACAAGTGGACTTTTTCGGAGAATGCAGGTTTCATTACGGTGACATCGAAGACGGGCATGGCAGCCGGAGAGAAGTCTGTCATTGGTTTTAAAATATCTCGAAATGGCGGAACCACTGCCGGAACCACACAGACTTTAAACGTCATCATTCCGGCCGCGGGTGGTGGTGGCGAGAATGTTCTTGACAATAATCAGGTCATTACCGCTTTCACGGCTAACTAAGTAATTAATCACTACGCGTCCGCGGTGGCTATGCATCGCGGATGCTAAACTATCATTCGCATTTTCTATTAATATATGAAATCTATTCTATCTTGCCTTATTGGCGCGCTTCTCCTTTGCTCGGTTGCAATTCATGCGCAACAGTTTTCTCCGACTACCGGCGTGCCGTGCCCTAATTGTGTGCCGACCAATTACAATGCCATTGGTACGCCGTTTATATCGGATATCTACAATCCAGGTATTGATGTTACAAAACTTGATTACCAATGGTACATTTATATGGGAGTGCTGGATGTTCCTCCATCCACCTATTCTCAGGGTCTACCTGATGGAGCTGGTAAGAATTCGTTCGTTTCACTTAAGACTTCTGAAGGAGCAGTGAACGACAAACTTTATGTGGATGTAAGTGGGTTCGATGTTAACAAAACCTACGTATTCAGATATAGCGTATGTGCAGCTAATGTTTACGATGGTGGTAACACTGATGAGATAATTTATGCGGAATCTGCTAAGATGGAAATTGTAACTGTCGGTCAAAATCCCGATATTTTAGTAAAGTCGCAAACAACTGATTTCCCCGATGCACAGAGCCAACAGCATTGGACAACGAGAGTTATAAGTTTTAAACCATTGTCCCCCACGCTTCGATTCAGGATGTCGGGCAAAACACCTGGCAGTACACCCGGCTACGTACATTTCAGCATCGACAAATATCCCTTCGATTGTACACCAAGCGCTCAGGTTTCCATAGGCACCCCGTCGCCGATCAATACACCTTTTCCTTCTGATAAGTTGAATTTGAACGCAGTGACAATCAACAGCACACCTCCGCAGAACTATGAGCTTGTATGGAAATCCGGACCTAACTCTACCGATCCAAGCTTGACGCCGGAAGAGGTAGCGAAAGCGCCCATTTCGAATGCAACGGCAACCTTGAAGCCTTACTATGCATTCTATTATGCCAAAGATCTTAATTGTTACAACGTACCGACATCTACGGCTGAAATGAAGTTTATGCATCAGCCAACGCATGTTTCGCTCAAAGCGACAAACGTAACAATTTCGTGCCCGGCTACTACGACTGACCTAACGCTGCTGGAAAATCCCGGAATGCAGGTGCGTTGGTATAACAATGATACGCATTCGGGATTATCGGTCCCTGACCCCAAAGCCGCCCCTCCCGGCGATTACTATGCTTTTTATTATGACTTTCTTGAAGGGACATGGTCTCTTTTGCCAGGTCAGGCGACGACTTCGAAGGTGCATGTAGAAAACGCTGTCAATGCTGGCATCCCCAACCTCGGCCCTACCATGAGTATCAACTCCTTGACCTTCGCCCCAAACGCAAGCAGGGACTTCGTCGTCAGGATACACAACATTAAGGCGGAGGATAGCAATTGTTCGGTTTATTTTATGGTTTCCAAGATGCCGGGTTTTACGATTTCGTATAATCCCGGAGCCGGGCAGTCGGATGTTGATGGCGGGATTTTTAACAATAATGATTTCTGGACTTTCACGGAAGATAATGGTTTTATCAAAGTTACTTCCAAGTATGGCATTGCGGCCAATGGCTATTCCGATATCGGTTTTAAGGTAACACGCAACAGCGGGACGCCGGCCAACACTACGCAAAGCGTATCCATCATTATTCCTGCCGCAGGTGGAGGCGGAGAGCAGATCACGACCAACAACACGATAATTACATCTCTCAGTAGCGGGATTAACTAGCGGCGCACTGAGTGAACCTGACCAGTATGATGTACACGGTTGCTTTATAAATCGCACGGTTCTTTCAAATAGTTTTGGGAGGACCGTGCATTTTTTTCGATTGCCCTTGATTGGAATGTTTGCGAGAGTAAGCTTCGTTTATATTCAATTACTTTCTGACGATCCCTTTGCTCCGCTCTCTCAAAAACCGATAATTCCGATGGTGCGCGAGTGAAGGATGCAGTTTTTCGAAGAGTTTGCGGTCTTTCAATGCAAACCAGTTCACTTTCAGAAGATACAGGCTCACGTAGGATTTCGGGTGGCTGGTGATGAATGCGGCGGTCGAATCCCATTGCATTTCGCGTTCCGTGGCCTGCCTGACGACCCAGTATTTTACGCTGTCGGCGTGGTTGCGCTTTTTTGCAAGCGCCTCGGCGTGAACGTAGGCGTTCTGCCGCTGGTCGGAAGGCGTTTGGATGCGCGTTTGGTATTCCTGCCATTCCTCGTTGCTTTTAGAACGGCTTACCTGTGATCGGGCAAGGTTGGATGTGTCGAGACGGATTTCGGTGCCGGGGTCGAAGAAGAAGGTTAATGCGCCCTTCTTTTGAGATACCTGGAATTGGTAGAGGTCCGGGAGCAGGTCGGCGTCCATGCTGAGGTGCGTGGTGTCGAAACCGAGGCGGATCGAATGCACCACAGCTGCGAAACCCTTTTCCCGCGTCAGTAGAATGGCTTTTCTGTCGTTCCATGCCTTTGGCGCAATAATCTTGATTTTGACCCTTTCGGTGGAGCTGAAAGCAAGCGGGAAAATGGTAAGGAACAGCAGCAGCGTTTTAAGCATTTTGAGCAAACGATATTCGTAACACGCTTACAATTTAAGACTTATCCGGCATATAATATCAGCAGCCGGCCAATCGCGATTGGATAGGTTCCGAAATGCGACGGGCCGGCTGCCGATAGATCATTTGTAAAATTTACTTGATCTCAATTTTCACCAACACAGGCTGGTGGTCCGACGGATAGCGCTGCTCTTTGGAATCGGTAAGAACGCCGTATTTCAGCACGTCCACATTTTTGCTCACAAAAATATAGTCAATGCGTGCCTTCATCGGCGCATCGAATTTGAAGCTGTTGAATGTGCCTTCCGGGCCGTAAGGCGCTTGTTTTGTCACGTCGTGCGTGTCGTTAAGCGCGGCGCCCAAGGTTTTGATCTGCTCGGTTTCCGGTGTGGAATTGAAATCGCCTGTCAGGATTGCGGTGCTGTTGCCGGCGATTTCCTTTATTTTTTTGACCATCAAATGGCCCGATTGCCGGCGCGCCTCTACGCCCTGGTGGTCGAAATGCACGTTGAAGAAGAAAAACTTCTTTTTAGTTTTCAAATCCTCAAACTGCGCCCAGGAGCAAATGCGGTTGCAGCAGGTAGCATCCCAGCCCAGGCCCGGTTTGTCGGGAGTTTCGCTCAGCCAGAAGTCGCCTGATTTGAGCAGTTTGAAACGGTCTTTTTTGTAAAAAATAGCCGAATGCTCGCCGCCTTCCTTACCATCATCGCGGCCTTTGCCGTAGTAGGCGAATTCGGGGAGCTCGGCCACGTCTTTCAGCTGGCCTACCAGCGCTTCCTGCACGCCGAAAATGTCGAATTCGTGGAAGCGGATGAGGCCTTTGACATTCTCTTTGCGGTTGGGCCAGGCATTCACGCCGTCGTTGGGGGTGTTGTAACGAAGGTTGTACGACGCTACATTAATAGTTGCGGTTTTCTGAGCGAACGATGCCGTTGTAACGAGCAGCATCGCAAGCAGGTAAAGGGCAAATTTTTTCATTAGGTATGAAAGATGATTGGTTAACTATAAAACAAAAGACCCCGAAGGGTCTCCTGTTTCGGATTCAAAAATATGCGATTAATATTAACTCATGATGAAAATCCGGGTCATTTGCCCTTCTTCGGGATCAGGAATTTTCCTACCAGTTCGCCATCGTCACGGATCATTTTGAGGTCCAGCTGCTTGCGGGTGGCGTGGAGCTTGATGAGCGTCCGCTTTCCTTCCAGCGGTCCGCCGCCGATCACGATCGGCCAGTTATGGTCGGCGTCGGGCTCGTGCGTCATGTAGCGGTGCGTATGCCCGGAAATTTGCAAGTCGATTTTGGCTTTGTTCAATACCGGCCCGAACAGTGCGCGGCAATGCATCGTGCCGTGCCAGTCGCCCGAATGGTAGGGGGAAATGTGGATTAGTACAACGCGGAAATCGGCCTTTTTGAAATCTGGCGACTCTATTTCTCTTTCCAGCCATTTTTTCTGCACTTCCCGGTAACGGTCAAATGCCGATAGCCCGCCGTATTCCACACTGTCGTCGGTTTTGTCCTCGCCCGAATCCAGCACCACAAACCGCACCGGCCCGCGGGTGAATGCGAAGTAGTATTTGCTGTCGGGGTAGGCATAATATTCCGGAATGTGACGCGAGAAGCTGCCGCGGCATTCATGGTTGCCTTGCGTGAGCAGGAACGGAAATTCGGTCGCGAAAATGTCAACCGACGGTTTGATCAGGTGATCCACCATTTGCTGTTCCTCGGTCACCCAGTCGAAGCAATCGCCGTTGAAGACGACGAAATCGTAATCTTTGGCATTACCCGTGTACCCATGGCGGTAGAGCAGCTGCGGGATGATCTGCGGGCGGTCGTGGATGTCGTTGAAAACCACCATTTTGAATTCATCCTCATTCTGCGGCCAGGTTTTGAAACCGTACATCGGGCTGGCAATGGTTTCGCCGAACTCCACTTTCGAGCCTTT
Source organism: Dyadobacter fermentans DSM 18053 (assembly GCF_000023125.1). Classification (NCBI taxonomy): domain Bacteria; kingdom Pseudomonadati; phylum Bacteroidota; class Cytophagia; order Cytophagales; family Spirosomataceae; genus Dyadobacter; species Dyadobacter fermentans. The sequence continues at coordinate 2,967,036 of NC_013037.1, read as the reverse complement.
GTAACCCAGCACCTCAGTGGACACGATCTTGTATTTGTGCTCCGTGCCCGGTTTGAGGTCCGTCAATGTGATCTTGTTGATCCGGTTATTGGCCTCGATAAGCCCGTTGTTATAGCCGAATTCGCGCTTGCTCGTGTAAGTGCCCGCGCCGTATTCTACCCAGCTGAAACAGTTTTTATGGGTAATCCACATGATCGTGACCTCGTTCGAACCCATATTCTGCAAATAGGGGCCGGCTACGAAATGGTTCTTTTCGGCTGCTGCGGGCTGCATTTCGGCCGCCTGTGCGCCCGCGGCCGGCAATAAACTCAGCGCCCCGATCCGGGACATTTTCTCCAAAAACGACCTTCTGTCTGAAAGCATAAAGTCAAGGGTTAGGAATAGTCGAATGATAATGCATTATTCCCAGTTAGGGTTTTGCGTGAGGTTGGTGTTCAGCAAGCGCTCCTGCTTGGGGATCGGGTAAAGGTAGTCCCTGTTTTCGAGAAACTTCTTGGTAATGTGGCCGTTTATGACCATGTTGCCGCCTTTCGCACCGTTTTCGAGAATGATCTCGCTACCGAGTTTCAGCAGCTGAGCTCCTTTGATATCGGGCTTGTTGCCTTCATAAATCACCAGGTCAATGGTCCCGTTTCTGTCGAGGTCATACTGGCCGGGGCCGGGGAAGTACATGCCTTTGTATTGTTTGGTCAAAGCCTGGCCTTCTTTCCAGCGGAGGATGTCATCCCAGCGGAAGAAGTTTTCCATTACCAGTTCAATGCGGCGCTCGCGGCGGATCTCAAGGATTACACCCGAATTTTTGCCGGTAAGCTGCGTGTACTGCTGCGCCTGGTAAGGGTCCGGGTTGGCATTGGCCTGAGCCATATCGATGTTCGGCATGCCGGCGCGGTCTCGGGTGAGTTTCGTAGAAATGTCGAGGTCGGCCTGCGTCAATGTGCCTTTTTCGGCTTTGGCTTCGGCATAATTCAGCAGCACTTCGGCATAGCGGAAAATCGGCATGTCGGTAATGTCCTTGTTGAATGTATCCCATTTCGGTTCCGACACGAATTTGATCAGCTGATAGCCCGTCACGGTCGCGCCGAATTCCGGAACGAGCTTCGTCGTTTCGCCAATGCGCGTGTAGCCCGGCGTGCGGATCGTTTGTGCCAAACGCGGATCGCGGTTTTGCACTTCTTCGAAAAACTGCATCGTTTCGTAGCCTTTTTTATCGGTAAAGCGCGAGCCGTCGGCCATCAGATAGCTGTTTACCAGCTTTTTCTCCAAACCCGGCCGGCCGTAGGAGGCGGTCATGGTGTAGTAATTGAGGTTATGGTAAACCTGCAATTCATCGCTGAAATCACGTGAGAGGATCACTTCGTCGGCAATGGCATTATCCGAAGAGAAAAGTTTCAGATAAGCGGTCGTCGGCGTGGCTTTGTAAATGGTATAACCGCTGTTTTTCATCAGGTCTTCGGAAGCGGAAATGCTCGCGTCGAGAAATTTATCCGCATCCGGCAGGTTAAATTCCGTGTGGTATTTGCGGAAAGTGCCTTCAAAAAGACCAACGCGGGATTTCAATGCCAATGCGGTCCACTTGGTGATGGTATTCACCTGGCGGCTTGCGTCGAGGTTCGCGATCGCGTAATCGATGTCTGCCATTACCGAGTCCATGACGAGCGTGCGCGGGTCGCGGGCTTTGGTGAGCAGTTCCTCATCTTCGAGCTCGATGGTGGTCGAGTACCAGGGTACATCGCCGAAGCGTTTTACCATTCCAAAATAGAAATAGGCGCGGAAAAAGCGTGCGAGGCCATTGTACTTGGCAACCGCCCGTTTGTCGGGACATTTGTTGGAATTGGCCAGGAAGTAGTTGATATTCCGCAAATTGCCCCAGCCCCAGCCGCCGCCGCTGGTGGGCACCACCCGGGTACCTTGCAGCTCATCGCGCAGGCTGGTTTTGACTATATTATCCACATCCTCATTATACACGTCTTCCGCCGACGGCAGTGCATTGTAAAATGAGTTGGTATAAAGCAAAAGGTCGTTTTCGGTATTAAAGAATGTCTCCGGCGAGATCGCGTCCTGCGGGAGCTGGTCCAGATCACAGGCCACCAGGCCGAGCGAAATGGCGATGATGCTAAGTATTTTTTTCATCGGAATTTAGAATGTGAGGTTAAGACCGGCTGAAATGGTTTTGGACAATGGATAAGTACGACCATTGGTGCCGTCGCCATCGAACTGCTCGGGGTCGATGTATTTCGAGCGGAGCGGGGTGTAGGTCAGCAGGTTTTCGCCGCTGATATAAATCCTCGCTCTCGGAACGCGGATCATCTTGCTGATGCGCTCAGGCACAGTGTAACCGATCACGACGTTTTTCAGGCGCAGGTAACCCACGTTCTGAATGTAACGGTCGTTGACAGCCCGCAGGTCGCCACCGTCGTTGAGTGCCGTGTAGCCGCGCAATACCGGGAAATAGGCATCGCGGTTTTCGGGCGTCCACACGTCGTCGCCGAAATCTTTGGGGATAAATGAATAGTAGGGTCTTGAATAGGGCCCCCAGAATTTATCGGCATTGTTGCCTGGGTACCAGTTCCTGCGAAGAATACCCTGTGCGAGTGCCGAAATATCGAATCCATTCCAGGACGCGCCGAGGTTCAGGCCGTAGCGGAATCGAACGCGGTTGTTACCCACGATTTTCAAATCGCCCGGGTCGCTCAGCGTGTTGGCGCCGTTGTTGATCTTGCCGTCGCCGTTGAGGTCGAGGAACCGGAGGTCGCCTGCTTGCAGCTTGCTCCATTCTCCCGGCGCGCTCAGGCGCTGTCTGTTCACGAATGTCTGATCGATCTTGTAAGCCTGCGCTTCCTCATTGCTCTGGAACATGCCGTCAATCGAGTAACCCCACATTTCACCGATCGTCTGGCCTACGTAAGGACTGGAAAGCACTTTGTTCGGGTTATCGTATTTGGTGATTTTCGATTTGGAGTCCGAAACAATGAAGGACACATTGTAGGTGAGCGCTTTGCCGGCCAGTTTGAACATATCAGCCCACGCGATGGATAGCTCGAAACCTTTCGTTTGCAGATCGCCCGCATTCTGGGTAGGAACGGTGGCGCCGTACACCGATGGCAGCACCTGCCCGGGAATGAGCATGTCGGTCGTGTTGCGGATGTAGCCGTCGAACGATAGGTTCAGGCGGTTTTTCAGTAAGGTGGCGTCCAGACCGATGTTGGACGTCGTGGCTGATTCCCACGTGAGGCCGGACGAAATAGGTGCCGGGCTGCTCACATATTGCAGTTTCTGGCCATTGGTAATCCAGTTCGACTGCGCCGTAGGCATCATCGGAACGTAAGGATAGAAGCTTGCTGAGCTCGGGTTGTCGTTGAACTTCGGAGGCAGCTGGTTACCCAGCGTTCCGTAAGAAGCACGGATTTTCAGGTTGTTCACCACATTTCGCGCTGATTCGAAGAAATTCTCCTCGCTCAAACGCCATCCCGCCGACACCGAAGGGAAGAAACCATAGCGTTTTCCGCCACCGAAACGAGAAGTACCGTCGTAGCGGCCATTCACTTCGAGCAGATATTTGCCCTGGTAATCATAGTTCGCACGGAAAAACGCGCCGAAGAGCTCATACTGGTACGCACCACCGCCCGAAAGCTGCTCGCCGGTACCAAGGTTGAGGTCGTTAATACTCTCGGACAGCAGGTTTTTACGCGAGCCCGCCAGCACCTGATGTTTGCGCGATTCGTAGTTGATACCCGCCGTTGCGCCGAAGTAATGCTTGCCCATCGTATGGTTGAACGACGAGAACACGTTCACGACATTCTGCGGATCGAACCAGAAAGTTTTCTTCAACTGATCGGTGTTGTAGTTCGGAACGGTCGTGAGAATGCCCGGCTGGATCGAATAAGTAGCCACGGCGGAGCGGTACCAGTCGTCGGTAATGTAGAATGAGTAGGAGTGGTTCGCGGTGAGGTTCCAGTTTTTGGCCAGATTCATTTCAACCGTGTTGATCGTCGTCAACTCATGCACTTTTTGCTCACCGCCGGCAATGCCTTTGAGCAGGTTGGCGAATAGCCCGTCGCCGATCGAATAGTTGTTTTTCAATGTATTGTAAGTCGGCGTGCCGTCGGGGTTACGCGGTGCGTAAATGGGCAAAGCGTGCACGGTAATGGCTACGAAGTTGGAGTTGGCGCCGCCTTCCAGGCCCGGATATTTGTATTTTGAATCAAAATACTGGGTATTGTTGCTCACCTTCAACCAGGGCGTAAGCTGGGCGTTGATCTTGCTGCGAAGCGTGTAGGATGTGAATTTATCGGTATTGATCCGCATGATCCCGTCCTTCTCAAACACGGAGCCTGACAGAAAGTAGTTGATCTTGTCCGTGCCGCCGGAGAGGTTCAGGTTATGCTGGCGCGAGGGCTGGCTCATGTTGAAAATCGTGTTCCACCAGTCGTAGTTGCCATAATAATTGTAAATGTCCTTGCCATTCACATTCTTCACCACCACCCACGGACGGGCCGGGTTTTCGGTTTTATCGTACCGGCGCGCTTCAATTTCCGCATAATCTTCCTCGGAATAGCGGGTATAGCTGTTCCCCGTTGCGCGGATGAACGCATCATCGTTGATTTTTACATAATCATAGCCATTGGTCATGAAATCGGTATTGATCGTCGGTTTCGACCAGCCGAAGTTGTTGCTGTACGACACGGTTGTTTTGCCGTTTTTGGCAGTTTTGGTAGTCACCAAAATCACCCCGAATGCACCACGCGCACCGTAAATGGCCGATGCCGCGGCATCTTTCAGTACCGATACCGATTCCACGTCGCCCGGGTTAATGCGGTTTATATCGCCCGGGATACCGTCGATCAGCACGAGCGGCGCACCGCCGTTTACCGAAGTTTCTCCGCGTACATTCAATGCGCCTCCCTTGCCCGGCTGGCCCGTGCTGAATGTAATGTTCAGGTTAGGTACCATACCTTGGAGGATCTGCGACATGTTGTTCAAAGGCCTGTTTTCCAGGTCTTTGGATTGGACCTGCGACACGGCGCCGGTCAGGTTCACGCGTTTCTGCGTGCCATAACCCACCACCACCAGTTCCGACAGCGCCTTGTTATCCGCCTGTAAAGTCACATTCACTTCGGTGCGGGTACCCACCACGATTTCCTGCGGAACATAACCCACAAAGCTGAAAACCAGCGCCGATTCCACATTCGGCACCGTGATCTCAAACTTTCCGTCGCCGTCCGTGGTGGTACCCTGCGACGTTCCCTTCACGACAATGCTCACACCGGGCAGCGTGCCCTGGCCGTCGGACGAGCTCACGGTCCCGCGCACCTGGATTTCGGTGGGCAGCACGTATTGCTGCAACTTCTCTTCCAATTCGGGGATTACGGATTCCTCGCGGCTGACGCGCGTCCGGGCGAGTACGATCTGGTTGTTGATGAGTTTGTAATTAATTCCACGAGGCGCCAGCAGCTGGTCCAGCACTTTGGAAAGCTTCTGGTTTTTTACCTCAATGCTGACGTTCTCCTTCACGGAAACCCGGCTGCTGTACACGAAGCGGGTATTGGCACGGGCCTGGATCTCGTTCAGGGCCTGTTTAAGCGAAACATTGCGAAGCGTGAGCGTCAGATCCTTGCTAAGCACAGACTGGGCCGCAGTTTCCTTCGCATAACTGCCGGCTGCGAGCGAGACGGCAAGAATCCATTGAAGCAGTCCAATGCGCATAATTTTTCGCCAGTCGACGGGCTTGTTACGTACTGTTTTTTGCATAATTTTGATTGTCTGATGGTTAGGCACTGTTGGATAAAACATCCTTTTGAAACGGTGGTACGAGGAAAAAGGATGGCATTGGGGCCGGGTAGTGGTGGTACACTTCCGGCCTTTTTTACGGTGGTACGGACGGGCTCATAAGTTCATGGATGGGTATTAAAGATTATTCACATGGTTCTCCGGTGATGGTAATGTTATGGTCTGAAATGGCGTAAGTTACATCCAGCGATGTGCACAGGATTTCGAGAATGCTGGGGAAAGTCTGCGACTCGAAATTGGCGGTGAGGCCGCATTTGGCCAGGCCGGGGTTCGCAAGTGAGATCGATACATTGAAGCGTTTTTCGAGCTGTTCGATCACGCTGTTCAGTGGTGTTTCTTCAAAAATGATGGTAACGGGCTGGTAAATCTCCTTTTTGGCTTGCAGGGGCGAGGTTTTCGAGATCAGGCGCTTGGAATCGAGTTCGAACAATGCCTGCTGCTTCGGTTTGAGGATCACTTCCTGCTTATCGAACGACTGGCCCTGCGCCGTCACCTGCACACTTCCGGTAACCACGTCCACTTCAAATTGCTTCTGGTTTTCGATCGCCTTCACATTGAAGCTCGTCCCCAGCACGCGAATGTCCATATCGCCGCTTGTGATGTGAAACGGGCGTTTTTTATCCTTTTTCACATCAAAAAAACCTTCGCCCGAAAACCGCACCAGCCGCTGATTGTTGGCAAATCCGGTACTGTACACAATGATCGCTTTCGGGTGCATGGTCACCACGCTGCCGTCGGGGAGCTCGTGGCGTACGATCTGTGTGCCGGTGTTTTCGAAAGTGGTAACGGGCAATGCTTTCGACGGAATGGGCTTTTTGGCCGTCACGGTCAGCTCGGGTAACCGGATAGCTTTCATATTGCCAACCAGGAAAATGCCCAGTACAACGAGGACCGAAGCCGCGATTCCTGCCAGCCAATGCCATGGCCACCGGCGCACGGGCCGCTCTTCGGTCATATCCAGCTCCCGGCGTATCTCCCCGAATGTCGTGTGCCGCAGTTCGTCCTGTTCCGCATCCGGCAAATGATCGAGGTAGCGCGGCTCGCCGTCCAGCGACGCATACCAGGCTTCGACGATTTCTTTCTCCGCATCGGTGCAGGCACCAGACAGATATTTTTCGAGTAACGCAGGCGGAATACCGTTTGGCTTCATGAGATCGGGGATGTTGTCAACCCGGAAGTCGCGCGCCGAAAGGGTAACCCTTAGTAGCTTTTGAAAATTTTTTTAGATAGAAGCAAAAAGGAGCAGGGCGCAGATCATGTGCTCTTTCAAATGCGCTTTCAAAATGCGTAACGCCTTGGTAATGTGCTGCTCCACGGTTTTTTCCGAAATGCCGAGCTGCTCGCCGATCTGCTTGTTGGAAAAGCCCTGGCGGCTCATCACAAACACTTCCTGGCATTTGGGAGAAAGCAAATGAAGCCCTTCTTCGTAGCGGTGCTGAAGATCGGAGGCGAGAGTAGGCTGGTCGGCGGGCTCGGAAGCCTCGCTGCGGTGGATTTCCCATTGCCCATAGTGGTGCTGACGCGTGTATTCTTTCCGGTAGAAAGATATTATCAGCCGTTTGGCAATTGTAAAAAGAAATGACTGGCCGCATTCCACCTGGTTCTGGCGGCGTTTCTGCCAGACATTCACAAACAGCTCCTGAACGATTTCCTGCGCCGTGAAGCGGTCATTAACCTTTGAATAAGCGTAATTGAACAGCGTTTTGAAGTAGCGGTTGTACAGTTCCCCGAAGGCCAGCTCATCGTCCTGCTCGCTGATTAGCGCAAGGATATTTTCATCGGAACAGGTAGCGTAAAAATTGTTCATCATGAAGATAGCCTTTTAATAATCTGATTATTTTCGCTGAGAAGCGGTACAAAATTCGTACTTAAATTTGTGAGTTAACTCTTTGAACAGATTAAGTAATCTCGTTCTTTTTTTTACTTTCTTAACATAAACTTAACATTTTCCGGGATTCGCCGGGGAAATATTTTGTGATGACTAACTATCCCCAGGCCTCCCGGATTCTCGTGGCCATCGACTGCATTATTTTTGGTTTTGATGGAAAGGATATCAAGCTGTTGCTGATCAAAAGAAACTTCGAGCCGGAGCAAGGCAAATGGTCGCTGATGGGCGGCTTCCTGAATGCCGACGAAGACCTGGCCGACGGCGCCGCCCGCATTCTCTACAATCTTACCGGCCTTCAAGACATTTATGTAGAGCAGCTCGAAACCTTCGGCAGGGCCGACCGCGACCCCGGCGAGCGCACGGTTTCCGTCGTGTTTTTTGCATTAATCAAAATCGACGACCACGACTCCGACGCGGTGAAGAGCCACAACGCCTCGTGGATCACCCTCGATGCCCGACCGAAGCTCATATTCGACCATGAAAAAATGGTACAGCGGGCCATCGAGCACCTTAAATACAATGCCGCCCTGCACCCGATCGGCTTCGAGCTGCTGCCCGAGCGCTTCACGATCCCGCAGCTGCAAAAGCTCTACGAAGCCATTTACAACATCCCCATCGACCGGCGGAATTTCAGCCGGAAGTTGCTTTCCACCGGCCTGCTCATCGATACGGGGCTTAAAAACAATAATAGCGCCACGAAGAAGGCAGCACTCTACAAACTCGACGCCGAACGGTACAAGACGAAATTCCACTCGTTCTGGAACTTTATGCCGGACTCGATGAAAAGCCAGTAGGGAGGAAGGGGAGGATGGAGGAAGGAGAGGATGGAGGAACAAAAATGTGCGACGCTGGTGCGAATCTCTTGATTTGTACCTAATATTCGCAGGCCTCCGGCCGGTCAATACCGCAAGGCGATTATGCCGTACCGGCCTGCCGGAGGCCTGCGAATATTTAGTCACAAAGGTTGACCTTCGCGCCATGCGCAAGGAATGAGCGAAATCGCGTAGCGATGTAATATTGGTAGCAATGGAAATGCGGGGTATTTCGGAAATCCCGTTAGGGATGTAACAACAAAAATTACGAGGCCGGGTATAGCAGATGCGTGGTTGTTGCATGCCCAAGGGCATTTGTTCAACGCAAAACTATGATGCTGCTACCAATATTACATGCCTAACGGCATTTGGTCTTAGAAAGAATCCTTTCCAACTTTCTCCTTCCTTCCTTTTCTCCTTCCTTCCCTTTCTCCTTCCTCCCTTTCCTCCCTCATTAAAATTTAAATTGTGTCAACAATACACTAAAAACAAATTTATTTATATTTGTTAGGTGATAAGTTAAATAAATGCGTCAAACTGGTCTGAGAACATCCTAAACCGACATCTATGGAAGAGAACTACGTCATTGGTATCGACTTCGGTACCGATTCTGTGCGGGCATTAGTCGTAAATGCGAATACGGGAGAGCAGGCCGGGACGGCCGTGCAGGAATATCCGCGCTGGAAGCAGGGCAAGTATTGCGATGCGGGCAGCTCGCAGTTCCGGCAACATCCGCTCGATTATCTGGAAAGTATGGAAAGCGCCGTTCGCGGAGCATTGGACCAGGCGCCGGCCGCCGTTCGGCAGCAGGTGCGCGGTATTTCGGTGGATACTACCGGTTCCACACCCGTGGCCGTCGACAGGCAGGGCACGCCGCTGGCGCTGTTGCCCGAGTTTGCCGAAAATCCGAATGGGATGTTTATCCTTTGGAAAGACCACACGGCCAATGCCGAAGCAGAGGAGATTAACCGGCTGGCGCATCGTTATGACATTGATTTTACAAAATATGTAGGCGGGATCTATTCCTCGGAATGGTTCTGGGCCAAAATCCTGCGCACGTTACGTGTGGACACGGCCGTGCGCGAGCAAGCCTTCTCATGGGTAGAGCATTGCGACTGGATTTCTGCCGAGCTCACGGGCATGACCGATCCGCTCCAACTGAAACGTTCGCGCTGCGCCGCAGGGCACAAAGCGCTCTGGCACCAGGATTTCGACGGGTTACCGTCCAATGCATTCTTCACCGAGCTCGACCCATTGCTCGACGGTCTCCGCGACCGCCTTTTCAGCACCACCGAAACTTCCGACCAACCGATGGGCACCATTTCAAAAGAATGGGCGGCAAAGCTGGGCATTCCCGAAAACGTCGTGATCGGCGTAGGGGCGTTTGATGCGCACATGGGCGCGGTAGGGGCGCTGATCGAGCCGTATTCGTTGTGCAAGGTGATCGGTACTTCCACCTGCGACATGCTCGTGGCACCGAACGAGGAAGTCGGGCATTTGCTCATCAAGGGCATTTGCGGGCAGGTGGATGGCTCCATCGTGCCGGGTATGCTCGGTATGGAGGCAGGGCAGTCGGCGTTTGGTGACATTTATGCCTGGTTTTCCAAACTGATCATCGAGCCTGTACGCACATTGCTCGGCGAGGAGGAAGCGGCTGAACTATCGAAAAAGCTGATCCCGCACCTGGCCGAACAAGCGGCGAAGTTGCCAGTTACCGAAAAAGACATCATCGCCATCGACTGGCTGAACGGCCGCCGCACCCCCGACGCAAAACATACGCTCAAAGGCGGACTGCTCGGCCTGAACCTCGCCAGCGACAGCCCAAGGATTTTCAAGGCATTGGTAGAAGCTACCGCTTATGGCTCCAAAGCGATCGTCGAGCGGTTCCGCAGCGAAGGTGTGCCTATTCACCAGGTAATCGCGATTGGCGGCGTGGCGAAGAAGTCGGCATTTGTGATGCAAACGCTGGCCGACGTGCTCAATATGCCTATTAAAGTGGCCACCTCCGAGCAGGCTTGTGCATTGGGAGCGGCCATGTTCGCTTCGGTGGCGGCAGGCGTACACGCCAATTTGCAGGAAGCGCAGGAGGCCATGAGCTCCGGTTTCGACGCAGTGTATGAGCCGCGCGAGGCCCAGTCGGCCATTTACCAGCAGCTTTATCAGAAATACCTCGAAGCGGGGGCTTATATCGAAAATGAATTTTTACAAAAAGCATATTTAGAACTTACCTGATGCTTGATTTAAAACAGTTTGAAGTCTGGTTCATCACCGGAAGCCAGCATTTGTATGGCGAGGAAACGCTCCGGCAGGTTGATGAGCATTCACAAATCATTGCCCGGCACCTCGACCAGGCCCCGCAGGTTCCCGTGCGGGTTGTTTTCAAACCGGTGGTGAAATCGCCGGATGAGATTTATAACATCATTCAGGAGGCTAACAGCGCTTCCGCCTGTATTGGTATCGTGGCGTGGATGCACACATTTTCGCCCGCCAAAATGTGGATACGCGGCTTGCAGATCCTGCAAAAGCCCCTGCTGCATTTGCACACCCAATACAACCGCGATATTCCCTGGGCGGACATTGATATGGATTTCATGAACCTGAACCAGTCGGCGCACGGCGACCGGGAGTTTGGCTTCATGATGACGCGTATGCGCCTGAACCGTAAGGTGATCGTAGGGCATTGGCAGCAGGATCATGTACTCGACGGCCTGGGCCAATGGGCGCGGGTGGCAGCCGGCCGGCACGACCTCAAAGGCGCGAAGTTTGTCCGTTTCGGCGATAATATGCGCGAGGTAGCTGTTACCGACGGCGATAAGGTCGCTGCGGAAATGACCTTCGGGTTTTCTGTAAATACCTACGCGGTGGGCGATTTGGTGGCGGTGATCAACCAGGTTTCGGATAGTGAAATCGCTGCGTTGATTCAGGAATACCAGGATGCGTACCAACTCGCGTCCGGTCTTGAAAACGGTGGCCAGCGCCACCAGGCATTGCGCGATGCTGCTAAAATTGAACTGGGTTTGAAATACTTCCTCCGCGATGGCAATTTCAAAGGTTATACCAACACATTCGAAGACCTGCACGGCATGAAGCAGCTGCCAGGGATCGGCTCACAGCGCATGATGGCGGCGGGATACGGGTATGCCGGCGAGGGCGACTGGAAAACGTCGGCCATGGTGCGCGCATTGAAAGTGATGGCCAGCGGCCTGCCGGGCGGTAACTCGTTCATGGAGGATTATACTTATCATTTCAATCCTTCGAACAACCTTGTGCTCGGTTCGCATATGCTGGAAATTTGCCCGAGCATTGCCACAGGCAAGCCGTCGGTGGAGATCCATGCGTTGGGGATAGGAGGGAAGGAAGATCCTGTCCGTTTGGTGTTTAATGCACCTGCCGGCCCGGCGCTCAATGTGTCGTTGGTGGATATGGGCAACCGATTCCGGCTGCTCGTGAATGAGGTGGAAGCCGTGGAAGCGACCGAGCAGCTGCCCAAACTGCCCGTGGCGCGCGTGCTGTGGAAGCCGCAGCCCGATATGAAAACCGGCTGCGCAGCGTGGATTCACGCGGGTGGAGCGCACCATACGGCATTCAGCCAGAATCTCACCACCGACCACATCGAAACATTCGCCGAAATGGTGGGCGTAGAGCTGGTCGTGATCGACAAAAATACGACCTTGCGGCAGCTGAAAAACGAGCTGCGTTGGAGCGAGGCTTATTACCGGTAACCTGAAATATCGACTGAAATGTCTAAATACAAATACCTGAAAGAGCAGGTGTACGAGGCCAATATGGAAATCCCGCGGGAAGAGCTGGCGATCGTGACTTTTGGCAACGTGAGCGGTGTAGACCGGGCGGAAGGCGTGGTGGCGATCAAGCCGAGCGGCGTGCCTTACCACCGGCTGAAAGTGGAGGATATCGTGATCGTGGACCTGGATAATGCGTTAGTAGAAGGGAATATGCGCCCGTCTTCCGACACTAAGACGCATACTTTGCTCTACAAAAGCTTCCCGTCGATTGGGGGCGTTTGTCATACGCATTCTACATACGCGGTAGCGTGGGCACAGGCGATCCGGCCCATTCCGAACCTGGGAACGACGCACGCCGACCACCTGACGGCCGCTATTCCCGTGACGGAAGTGATGTCCGACGAGATGATCCAGCGCGACTACGAGCTGGAAACGGGCAATCAGATACTGGATCTGTTCAAAAAGGAAAACCTGAGCTACGAAGAGGTGGAAATGGTGCTGGTGGCCTGCCACGGCCCATTTACCTGGGGGAAAGATCCGGCAAAGGCGATATACAATTCAATTGTGCTGGAAGAAATTGCCAAAATGGCCTATCTCACGTTGCAGATCAACCCCTCGGTCACGACCATCAAGCAAAGCCTGATCGACAAGCATTACTTCCGGAAACACGGCAAAGATGCCTATTACGGCCAGGGCTGCTAGTTTTTCTTTCCCGACCGGCGGCTGGCGATGTTGCGCATTTGCTGCAATGCCTCCTGGCGGGACATGGCTTTTTCGTTGGACTTGGCTTCGTTGATGGCTTCTTTGGAAAACCGGCCTTTGAGAAGATTGAAAATCGTAAATATCATAGGATTTAAGATGCCAGGGGAAAACAACCCATTAGCTATTCCAAACTTACTAAAGAACGCGCTATAAAAAAAAGCTGCCGGTGTTCCCATTCACCGGCAGCTTATGATCTTAACGTTGAGTATAAATGAGTGCTTTTTGTAATCAGGACAATGCCGCTTTGCGCAGCTTCTTTCCGGGGTGAAATTCGTCTTGTATCCAGCGTACAAAATTATGGGAGTTGGTTTTGTAAATCTCCATCGATAAAGGCTTGATACCGCTGAATTCAACCTCTTTAACGTACTGTGCGTGCAACTTCAGAATCTCGGCCAGGGTTTTGCTGTCAGTTTTCATTAAATCATTGTGTTAAGGTGTACACTGGTTGTCGGACAGTGTATTATAAAGGCATACCCGACCCTTCATAAAATCTTTTAATATTTAAAAAATCCTATTATTGATTTGAAACCTTATAGTAGTGGGGCAAAAACAAAGCTCCGCCCGTGCATCGCAGCCTGCAATGCTCGTCCGGATTGTTACATAATAGGGCAATTTGTGGAGGTTTGCTTCGCTTTGTAAACCGGCTTATCTGTTTGACTATCAGTTTGTAAGATTACCGATCGGTCACTTATACATTAAATATGCATCCAAAGGCCGTTTTACGCAATATTGGACTCCGGTCGGTAGTCGATACGATTATGACCTGATCCAGTTAATTTAGTTATCTAGCAAAAATTATACTACAAGATCAGATAGCCAGCTTCTTTTTCAGGAATGGTATCTCGAGTGGTTTGGGCAGCAGATCAATGATATGCTGGCTGGCTTTTGCCTTTTCAATGTCGCGGGTGTCGATGGTCGACGAGAGCATGAAGATCCTGACTTTCTGCCGCAGGCCGTCGGACAGCTGATCGAATTCGTCGATGAATTCGAAGCCGTTCATGTCGGGCATTTGCAGGTCGAGCAGAATAACGGTGTCGGGCAGGGTATCGGCCTGGGTGACGAGGTATTTGAGGGCGTCGCGCGCCGAATTGAAGGTTTTAACCGAGTTTGTAATCCCGCTTTTGATCAATAACTTTTCGTAGATGAACAGATCGAATGCGCTGTCATCTATCAAAAAGAAGTTAAGCAGTGGTTCCATGTCGGGTTATTTGTTAATAGAAGGAATGTTGATTTCAAAAATACTACCCTCGCCGATTTTTGATGTTACGCTGATTTCTCCTCCTAATTTCGAGATCGCCTCGTGGACAATGTAAAGTCCTATTCCTGAGCCGCTGTTGGTGGCCCCGGCGCGGTAAAACATTTTAAAAATTTTGTCCTGATCCGACTCCTTAATGCCCGTTCCGTTGTCTTCTACGATGATTTTGGCCTCCGAAGCAGTCGATTTCACGGTCAGGTGGACAAACGGGCTGGCCTTGGATTTGTCCTGAAATTTGATGGCGTTGTTGATCAGGTTATTGAAAATGATACGCAGCTTCATCACGTCCGAATTGAACACGCCGTCCTGCTGGATATCCGTGGTCATTTTCAGGTTGCCGTATTCGGGCAGATATTGAATGGTAGCCTGCACCTCGGTTACCAGCTCCTCGAAACTGATGTCCGTCACCACCGGCACGCCGCGGGCATTTTTGTAATAGTCGATAATGTTGATGATGAACGTATCCAGTTTCTTCACCGACTGCCGGATCAGTTCCAGGTATTCGTTCTGCGATTTTACATCTTCTTCGAGCAATGCGAGGTTCACAATGCCGAGTACCGACATGAGCGGCGCGCGCAGGTCGTGCGACGCGCTGTACACGAACTTATCGAGCTCCTCGTTGGCCTTCTGCAACTCGATGTTCCGCTGTTTCAGGTCTTCGCGGGTTTTGTAGATGTCGTATGCATTGGAAATCGCATTCTCGACATAATTGTAATCCCACGGCTTGTCGATGAACCTGAACACCTCACCCTTGTTGATCGCGTCGATCGCCGCGCCGATGTCCGTGTGGCCGGTAATCAGGATACGTATCGGCTTGGGAAACTTGGTCCGTATTTTTTCAAAGAATTGAACGCCCGTCATCACCGGCATCCGCTGGTCGGCCAGGATGATGCAGAAATCCTTGTCTTCCAGCATTTGCTCTGCTTCTACTACCGAGGAAGTGATCGTGATATCGTATTGCTTTCGGAACGAAGCCTTGAACGAATGCAAATTGTGCTCCTCGTCGTCAATATACAGAATGGTAATTGCTTTTTCGCTCATTGAAAATCAGGGATTGGGCGTGCTTTTCTTTTTACAGGCAGCGTGATCAAAAATTCTGTTCCTTCTCCTACTTCGGTGTTCACGTGGATGTTACCGCTGTGAACTTCGATAATTTTAAACACAATTGAAAGCCCCAGGCCGGTACCGTCGCCCACTTGTTTGGTGGTGAAGAACGGCTCGAAAATCTTCGCGCGCACCTCCGGCGTCATGCCCGGCCCGTTGTCCCGCATCGAAATAGCCACGGTTTCAGGGTCTTTCAGCCAGGATTTTACCCAGATAGTCGGCGTTTTACCCTCTTGTTTATCCTTCTGCAAAGCATAAATCGAGTTGGTCAGGATATTCATGAACACCTGGTTGAGCTTTCCGGCATAGCATTCGATGCTCGGAATGTTGCCCAGTTCCTTCACGAGGGTGATGGAGTTGCCCATCTGGTAATTGAGGATAATGAGTGTGGATTCGATTCCCTCATTGATATTGACCAGGTTGAGGTCGGTTTCGTCCACACGCGAGAATATTTTCAGGCCTTTCACGATCTCTACCGTGCGGTGGGCCCCGTCTTCCATGCCTTTGAGTAGCGTATTGAGCTCGGTTTTGAGATAATCCAGGTCCAGATCGGATTTCAGCTGTTCGATTTCCCTTACCTTGCTTTGCAGGGTTTCCACCGAGTTGACCTCCCGGATGCCGTCGTACGAATCGAGGATTTCGAGCACGTCGTCGATATCACGCCGCAGCGGCCGGATGTTGGAGCTTACGAAGTTGATCGGGTTGTTGATCTCGTGCGCGATGCCCGCCGTAAGCTGACCCAGCGATGCCATTTTCTCCGAGTCGATCAGCTGCGTCTGGGCGTCTTTCAGCTTCGTGAGTGTGAGGTTGAGCTCGGTATTGGCAAATTGCAACTCGGCCGTGCGTTCGTTTACGCTCTTTTCGAGGAAGGCATTCTGTTCGAGGATAATCTTCTCGTTTTCCATCGAAATGCGCAGCGCCTGTGCCTGGGAAATTTCTTTCTCTTTTTTGAAAATGTTGATCTTGTCGGCCAGGGCAAACGATAGGAGGATCACCTCGATCGCCGTGCCGGCCTGCATGGTATAGTTTGTAAAGGTATTATAAGGCAAAATGTTCAGGTTGCGCAGCGAGTACAGTACAATGCCGATCAGGAACATCGACCACGCTACAAGGAAGAACTTTGCCGGGCGGTAACCTTCCATCGACAGCATTACAGCCACAATGAGCGCAAACAGCGCCGCAGACGGCGCCAGCACGTCGATGATCCGGTAGCTGACCATATTCAGTCCGATCAGGTTAAATAACACAGCCACGCCGTAAGTAACGATAATGACCGTGATAATGCGGTAAGTGGCCGTCGATCGCTCACGGATATGCAGGAAGTTCTGGAAGAACATCAATGCGAAAGTGCCGGCCAGCGCGGGGAAAAGGATGATGGAATATTCGTTGAATGCGGGCGTATCGGGCCAGAGGAACTTGAATGTGTAACCGGTAATCGTCGTCTGCGTGAGCCCGATAAAGAGAATGTAAAGCACATAATACAGATAGCTTTTTTCACGGATGGAGAAGTACACGAAGAAATTGTACAGCATCATCACGAAAAGCACGCCGATATGGATTCCGGAAATGATCTCGTTGGTCAGCGCAAACTGAAAAAAGTTCATCTCGCTGCGCACGATAAGCGGAACGACGATCTGCTCGCTTCCGTGAACTTGCAAATAGAAGGTTTGCGCGCTTTGCCGGGGAATATTGAGTTTAAAAACGATGTTCTGGTGCTTGACGCGCCGTTTGTCGAAAGCATCGTTCCATGAAATGGTCTCTTTTTTGGGATTGCCCTCGCCGGACGAATACAGCGTAACGGATTCGATACGCGGATAGGCGAGTTCGAGGAAAATATTGTCCTCCGCGCTCGTGTTGCGAATATTGAGGCGTATCCAGAATGTGGATGCGCTCACCCCGAAATTGGGCGTTTCTTCGGTGCTGGGCGTAAATATCCCCCGGGCGGTCACGTCGTCGATCGTCATGGCGGAGGTCGTGTCTTCCAGGATTTCAACCTGCTTGCCGATCGTCACATCGTCCCCTTTGAACACGACCTCACCGGCACAAGCGCATTGCAGAGCACTTATGAGCAAGAGGAATGTTCCAATAATCCCGCGGTAGAACTTTACATCCATTTATTGATATCGTAAATTATCGTTAAGTCCCCGCGGCGGCCGGTTTCAACGACGGTTTGCGTAGGGTTTGCTCTCAGGCTGAATATTTTTTCACGTTCCTCGTCTGTGGCAAACGGCAGGTTGTGCAGGTCGCGGGCAATGAGCGATGTTGCGATCAACCCTTCTTTCGGGTAATAGAATGTCCCGTTGTTCCCCAGGTCCGTGAGTACTTCAAATCCAATGCGCTGGCTGATTACCAGTGTGATCGGCGAGCAAAGGCCCATCAGGTGCTCTATCCCGACTTTCGATGCAATCGCCATGGCCGTCCGCCCCAGGTATACGCTACCGATCCCGTATCCGGCCACCTCCTTGGAATTGAAAAGCCCGCAAAACTCGGCCACTTTGTAATCACCAATCTTGTCGACATAGCCATAAATGCTTTTGTCAATTTTCGCGATGGCATCTTCCATCGGCATTTTCAGGTTCGGGGAGCGGACCTGCACGCGGGTGCCGCCGTAAATATCTTTCCCGTCTTCCGACTGCACGATGATCACATACGTATTAGGGTCTTCCAACCACGTGTGGCTGGCCGATGTGACCTGTTTCACGCCGTATGCTTCCAATACCTTGCGGTGCCCTTCAACGTATCTCAGGCTCGTCTCCACATCATCCGGTGCACGGTATGCTTGAATATGTGCTACCATGTACTGTTATGGGTTTACAATAAAAAGTGTTTCGTTCAACGGCAATCGGTAACTTTTGATCCCGGGCTTTTCAGCCTGTGCTATTTTAAATAAAAACACTTCCGCGCCATCCTCACCAAACGGAACCAATTCCATGAATCTCTTTCTTAACGTGCGTAATCTTGATGCTTCGGACTCGTCGAGACCGGCATTGTGCCCTTTTGTAATGCGAGGGAACAAATAAAACGGGGAAATTAATGGATGGATCGCAAATTGCAATTGCTCCGCCCGGAGCCAGAGCCGTTGCATGGCCATCCCGCCCCGGAAAAAATCTTCGTAACTGTAACGCGGCATGGTGATCATACCCAGCGCCGAGGCCGTCTCCACGGATTTAAGCGCGGCATCCACCAATGCCCCGCCGCCCTGAATACCCTTTAATGTCTGGGATATTTCGCGGTCGCGGATGATAGAAAGTGCCGCAATCTGTGCATTACTAAGCCCGAGCGTGCGGACGTCGATGCCATCCCGTGACTGTTCGGCATCGGTCGGCGTCCATTTCATTTCGCGGTGAACGAAGTCGTAATGGCCGTCGGGGTTCAGCAGGCGGACCCGGTCGCATTCGCCTATTATTTCTCCAATGGCATTAATGGATTTTCTATCGGCAAAATAATGAAATGCCGCACCGTCCACACTTTCTGCCGCTTCTTTCAGTTGCTGGAAAATAGCTTCCGAAATCGGAACGGCTGTGGATGGGTTGCGGTTCGTGGTGCGCTCGTAAATCACCTGCACCGCCTCGGGAGCATACACGGGGTCGGCTTTGGCCGCCGTCCCGGCGCGGTGGAAGTCGATCACGGCAATGAGCGTCGATTCTTCGCCGAGCGGGAATGTCTCCGCCGCCACGTCCAGGCCGGCCTCGCGGCTTTTCAGCAGAATGTTTTCATAGGAGGCCCCAAATGAAATGTTGGAAGCGATCTGGTCGAAATCGCCGAAGGAAAACGAGCGGAAACGGTCGTGAAAAAGAAATAATCTTCCGTGCCGGTAGAGCCATTTCCAGGGCTGGTCGTTCCCGGTGGACGGTGCCTGGCAGGCTGCTTTTACAATGTCGGCCAGCACATTTTCCGCTATACTTTCGGCCTGTTTTTGTGGTAACGAATCAGCTATACGAACCGCTTCGGAAACGTCGAAAGGCGCGTGCGGATTGTCGCGCGTCGCCGTCACCGGGCTCCGCGATTTGTCGCCGATGAGTTCTTCCAAATCGATATAATACCGTCCCGACTCGTGGAACTGGTTGAGCAGGATGCGGCGGCACACGTCGGTAACCACGCCTCCGCCGAGCGTGACGGCGCTGGCCAGCTGGGGCCAGGTGCCGATGCTCTGCCCGATTTCCACGAGGGAAACCTTGCCTCTTTTGGACCCATTGATCGCATTCACGATCCGGAGCACGAGCGGCAGGCGGTCTTCTTCTGAAATATGTTCGAATTTATCCAGCGGCAGTCCCTGAAGGTAGCCGTGGAAAACAGGCCTTTCGGGCTCGCTGTCGAACCGCTCCACATCCAGCATGCCGCGGTCGCTGGTTTCCATTACTACCGGGATGCGCAGTTCCGCAGCGCGGAGCCGCGACTTGATTTTCAGCGCGATATCGTCGCATTCGTCGATCAGGATGTCGAGCTTGCCGCCGTCGAGCAGGAAGCCGTCGAGGTTTTCGTTCGTAATGCCTTCGGGAAAACAAATAATGTCGAGAAACGGGTCGATCTCGGCGATCTCGCGGGCGGTAACAATGCATTTGTTGACGCCGATGTTATGCAAGCCTGTACGTATACGATTAAGGTTACTGAGCTCGATCGTGTCGAAATCGGCGAGTTTCAGTCTGCCGCAAGCGCGCTCGGTGGCAATGCTGAGCGCCACCGAATGTCCCACGGAAAGTCCGATAATGCCGATTGAGCGTCCGGCAAGGTGCTGCTGCTCTTCGGGAGTGATTTTATACTGATTGCGGCTCGTCCTCAGTTCGGTGAATTCGGCCTCGTCCACCAGGTGCAGAAGCCGCTCCGACCACGGGTAATACACCCATACACCTTCTGTTTCGACATCCCTCCCCTCGGCCCAATCGCGGTATAGCGCCTCGATTTCGGCGGTCGCGAGCCGTTTTCGGGGGTGCCGGATTCGGATAAGTTCTTGTTTCTGGGAAGCAAATAAATCCAGGATGGTTTTGCCGCGATAGTCTTCTATGAAGGAAAGGAATTTTTCTTTATCTGCGTAGCGCTCTTTGGAGATGAAAACCGGTTTGTAGATATAGTTGATCTTTGTGTTATGGTACATTTTAGAATAATTCTGAAGCCTGTCCTTCAATGGGCCGTGGCCTGATTTAACAAATCACAAAATTGTGCCGATCTTCGTATAAAAATCACCGAACCAGCAATTGCATACCCCGAATGCCGTATATTCACGCATTTTTACTTGCTTCAATAATTACACAAATTGCTGAATTTATTTTTGTAAAACTAACCTCTGGTTCATTGGAGGGTAAAATATTTGGACGTATGTGCCAAAAATTCCCTTATTAGCAGAACCTTGTGCCGGTGCGTTGCATAAAAAATTTGTCGAAACTGCTGTGCCCGTTAATGCGAATATAGAATTAATATTATAATATTATCAATTAGTTCGGGGCGTAACGAGTTCGTGCCCCGTCAAGCACCAAGTATTTCAGGATGGAAAAAGGAAAAATAAGCGTACTGTATGTGGATGATGAAATCAACAACCTCAACTCATTCAAGGCCGCTTTCAGAAGGGATTTCAATATTTTAATTGCGACTTCGGGCCGCGAAGGCCTCGAACTTTTGAAGCACAATGTCGTGCACGTCATCATCACCGATCAGCGGATGCCCGAAATGACCGGTGTGGATTTCCTGATCGAAGTTTTGAAGGACTATGCAGACCCCGTCCGTATCCTGCTCACGGGCTACACGGACATTACCGCCGTGATCGACGCGGTGAACAAAGGGCACATTTATTATTACCTCAATAAACCCTGGGATGAGCAGCAGCTTCGCATTATCATCAAAAATGCGTACGAAATTTTCCACCTGCGGGAAGAAAACAAGGAGCTGATCGAGAAACTCATCGATGTGAACGGCCAGCTGGAATTCCTGCTGCGCCAAAATCTGCTTTCTTAAAGATTAGCGCGACTTTCTGCGGACGATGTTTCTGATGCCTGCCAGCGAAGGCCGCGAGCCGCGGAACATATAGGTAAGCATCGAAAATGCCGTGGAAAACGCGACCGCCATCAGGAGGATCGCTGCGAAGAGCAGGTTACCGATTGCTTTCAGAAAAATGATAATGTCCATAACTTCATATAGTGGGTGACTGCTGATAATCAGTAAAAACCGTACCAGAAGCGTTTCCCGGCCCGCTCCCCGAACCGGCTTTGGTATCTTTTTTGCAGGGCACCGGTTTGAATATCAATAAACTAAACCGGGAGGGAAATGAAGAAAAGTATAATCATCGGCATTATAACGGGGATCGTCGTCTTTCTGTTTGTGATCTCGTGCGGCATGACGAGGCGGACAATCGGCGAAGATGTGGGGAGAAACGATGCAGAACCACGCGACAAAACGGGGGCATATCCGGCCAGCTGGCCAGTACAGGATATGCCGGTTACGAAAAATGTAAATAAATGAGCCGTTCCGGGCACAGCAGTTGAAATCTGAATTGAAAACAGATTAATTTCGCATGCAATAGCCCCGGGTATAACACAAGAAAGCCGGACCGCAAACGTCCGGCTTTCCCGTGTAAGCATGAATGAACTACGCATTATCGATCCTTACAAATGTTGAAGCAACTCTACTGGGCATATAGTTTGGTAATTCTGGTCGGCCTATCTCTCAGTTGCCGCTATCCCGCAGCTGAACCGGGCCCTGTCGATGGCGGCGGCGCTGACACGACTGTCCCCAATAACCCCGACACGGTGATTATTGACACCATTCCAGCCAAGAATCCCGATTCGCTGCTCGCGCGCACTTCCCGTTTTACTGCCGAAAAACTCTTCGCGATCGAAGCGCTGACCCAAAGCGGTGGCATTTATGGCACCGCGGCCGACTACCGCGGCCAGAATACCGAGCTTAAATACGAATTCATAGCTCCCGCCAACGATACCATGAAACATCGCCCGTTTGTGCTGATGGTACATGAAGGCGCATTTCTTTTTGGTGATCTGAACAACGAAATGGGCAAGGCCCGCGGGCTTGCGCAGCGCGGCTTTGCGGCGGCTTCCATTGGCTACCGGCTCGGGTTCGACGGTGCTAGTGAACAAAACCCATGCGGCGGCAACGGCAATGGAGCAGTGCGGGCGGTTTACCGGTCGGTGCAGGATTTGTATACTGCCATTCATTATTTCGTCGACCGGGCAGACGAGTTCGGGATCGATACACGGCAGCTGATGTTGGCCGGCAGCAGTGCCGGGGCCATTACGGCCACAGCGCTCGTATATATGAGAGAGGCCGATTTCGAGGCGCTTTCGCCAGGCATTACCCAGGCATTGGGCCCGCTGGATCCCCAGGCTGAGAACAGCCCTTTCCGCGTGCGCGCGCTGCTCACGCAACTGGGCTACGGCATATTCCGCAGCGAATACATCACCGAGAGCAAGGCCATGCCCACCTTGTTTTTCCAGCGAATAGGGGATAACGTGCTGCCCTATTATAAAGGTACATTCCTTTCCTGCCCTACATACCTGCCCATGGAAGGTGCAAAAATGGCGTCCGACCGGTTGAAACAATTCAAAATCCCGTTCGAACTCAACTATGAAAACCTTGAAGGGCATCATCTGAGCTATCCCGAAGATTACGTGGTGGATCGCTATGCCGAATTTATGAAACGGCTATGGTCGCAAAACCTGCGGCAGCTCACCAACGACGGCTATAAAAACGTGGAAGACGTAGCGCTCCAATGATCACCGGCTGACGGGTTCTTTCAGCACCAATCGTTTGCCGGCCGGAAGTAGCCGGCTTAGGTAAGCGGTAAGCCGCACTTCGATCAATTCGTACGAAATGCGCGAGGCAATGAGCGTGAGGGTGAGCGTGAGGAAAAACATGGCGCTGCCGGTGCTGTAAATCGGGAAGCCCATTTTGCGGAACAAAAAAGCAGTCCCTACCGCCACCGGAACGTGCAGCAGGTACACCGAAAACGACATATCGCCAAGCCTTACCAGCCACGCCGGGAACTGCCCGATGCGGTATTGGTAATGGAAAACAAAAACGATGAAAATCGCCGCGGAGCCAATTCCCCATTCAAATGGCCCAAAACCGCCCGAAAAGCCGGAAATGAACTGCCAGATGGCCAGGCAAACGAAAGCCGGCGCCACGAGACTGATTGATAAGAAACCGCTAATCCGCTCATGAAGTGCACGGTGGTAGTAAGCGAGGCCGAGGAACACGCCGCACACGAAGTTCCAGATAATCGGATTGGTGAGCATGTTGAGATAGGGTACGCCGAGGCCGGGCATCTTGTCGGCCTTTAATGTGAAAACGCCATAATAGGTAGGAATGCCCACGAGCGTGACGGCTATTGCCAGAAAGAAAACATACCAGCGAAGCCGCCCGAAAAGCATCGACACGGCGATCAGCAGGTAGAAATAGATTTCATAATTAAGGCTCCAACCCACATTCAGCAATGCATAACCGTAGAACGGCGGCGGTGTGGTGTCCAGCGGAATGAAGAGAAGGCTTTTGACAAGCTCCGAAGGCCATTCCGGACTGAGCGAGAGGCGGCTTTGCAGGAAACAGTAGGCCAGGGTTACAATGGCGTAGGCGGGCCAGATCCGGATGAGTCGTTTGGCAATAAACTTTAAGATGTTTTTGCCGGTAAGCTCCGTGTTGCGGGTGATGTACACCATGATGAAGCCGCTGATCACGAAAAAAAGACTCACGCCGGCAGGACCGGAGCCGACAAGAAAGTCGATTTCCTTTTCGAAGGGATCGCCTTTTTTCATGACATCCTTCAAATGGTAAACCGTGACGTACAATGCGGCGATGCCCCTCAGAACCTGAATACTGTTTAACTTGGATTCACGGGTTGCGCGGCCCAGGCTATGCTCCTGTCCCATACCGATCAGAATTGATAAGTTAATTATCCGTTACTTAAATCATTGACACAGAAAATCGATGGCCCGTGTCACAGATCGGAAAATTGCGGGTTTCTGATAACGAATATGGGTGCATTGTCCTGACAGACAGTGTGTTGGTTTTATTCATAACAGTATAACGTTGAGCGGTAGTGAATTGAATTGTAAACGAAAGATAACAAAAAGTGTTTCGCATTTACAACAAGTAAATAGTTGTACACCGGATGCGGCACAGTTTTTTGCCGGATAAGCCTTACAACTTCAAATTTCGCTTTATGGCACAGCAGCTTACCGTTAGCAAAAAAATCTCGATAGACGCACCTCCGGCGAAGGTGTGGGAGGTGTTGATCGCCCCGAAATACATCCGGCAATGGGACGACCTGCCGAATGATTTCGAAGACTATTACCTCGAACTCGGCAGGGTGATCGACTGGACGGGCATGACACGCCTGACCGTTACCGGCTATGAGCCCAATAAACTCCTCGAACTGTCGCTTTACGTGTCCAAATGGGAGCAGCCGCCTTCGCATTATGACATCAGCTACCGCTACCGGCTGGCTGAACAGGAGAATGGGACCATGCTGGAAACAGAGATCGGAGATTTTTCGGCATTGCCCGATGGGAAGGATTATTACGCCTCTTCGGAAGAATTTGCGACGGCGGCCCTGGCAAAAATCAAAAATTTGTCCGAAAACAGACTTTAATAGCAGGGGCGATTATCTTTGTAGTAACCGCTTCAAAGATATGGAACCGAATACCAAATTATACTACGACACCAACGAGGTTGCCGAAATGGTAGGTTGCGAGCCTTCGGCGCTCCGCTTTTGGGAGAAAAAATTCCCGCAGCTCAATCCCAAGCGCGATTCCCGCAACCGGAGGCGCTACACCGAGCGCGACATCGAGATCATTCGCAAGATCATGCACCAGCGCGACAAGCAGGGGCGCACCATCAAGGGTACACGCGAGCAGCTGCGCCGGAAGGAAGAGGCTCAGCTGCTCGTTCAGCGCCTGCTGCGGGTGCGGAAGTTTTTGACGGACATTCACGACGTGCTCTGACCAGCCCGGTGTCCCGACGCAGCATACGCATTCTCATATCAACACATCAACCAATGAAATACCTGTTTTCTGCCATACTGGCGCTCGCGGGCGCCTCGGACGCGCTTGCGCAGCGTTTTCAAACCGCACCGATCCGCAAGCACATCGAATACCTCGCATCCGACGATCTCGAAGGTCGCGGAACGGCCACCCTCGGCGAAGTGCGGGCAGCCAACTACATAGCGGCAGCATTCAAGGAAATCGGTTTGAAACCGGCGGGCACGAAAGGGTATTTCCAGCCGTTCGAAGTGTCGTTCGCGGTGGATGGCGAAGCCCATGACCTCACGGGCAGGAATGTGGTCGGGTTTCTTGATAACGGTGCTCCTAAAACGATCGTGATCGGCGCCCATTACGATCACCTGGGCAAGGGGTTTCAGGGAAGTTCGCTTTCTCCCGACAGCAAGAACAAAATCCATAATGGAGCCGACGACAATGCCTCGGGCACGACCGGGGTAATCGAGCTGGCCCGTTACTTTGCGGGTAATCAGGTGAAAGAGAAGCATAACTTCCTGTTTATCACCTTTTCCGGCGAAGAATTGGGGCTTATCGGTTCAAAGCATTATGTGGAAAAACCAACCTTGCCGCTGAACAGCTTTTCGGCGATGATCAATATGGATATGATCGGCAGGCTGGATGAGCAGAAAGGCATTATCGTGTCGGGCTGGGGCACGAGTAAGGTTTGGGGCAAACTGATTCCCGACCTCGCTAAAAAGCAAAAACTGAACTATACGGTCGATTCCTCCGGCGTAGGTGCTTCGGACCACACTTCGTTTTACCTGAAAAATATTCCCGTGGTACAATTCTTCACCGGCGGCCACGGCGATTACCATAAAATTTCGGACGATCCCGATAAGATCAACTATGAAGGCGAAGTAAGAATACTTACTCTGATATCCGAACTCCTCGAAGGATTGGACAAGGAAACCACCGAGCCTGAATTCCTCACCGCGGGCAATCCGCATTCCGGCAGTACTACCAGCAATTTCAAAGTTACGCTGGGTGTAATGCCCGATTACAGTTACACCGGAAAAGGCCTGAAAATCGACGGCGTTTCGAAAGCCCGGCCGGCAGAGAAGGCAGGCATCATAGCCGGCGACATCATCACCAAACTCGGCGGTGAGCCCATCGGCACCATTTACGACTACATGGAAATCCTCGGCAAGCACGAAAAAGGCCAAACCGTAGAAGCAGAATTCCAGCGCGGCAGCGAGACGAGGAGGGTGAAGGTGACGTTTTGAGAGATTAATTTTGAATGATTGAATGACTGAATGATTGAATGACTGAATGATTGAATGATTGAATATTAGATTTATTCAGTCATTCAGTCATTCAATCATTCAATCATTGTACACCACCCCTCGCTTCCCCAGCTCAATCGCCTCCATCTGGCTGATGAGTCCTTCGTGGAGGTTGAAACGGAGTAGTGTCCGGAATTTGTGGAAGCCTTCGCGGCCGGCGGCGCCGGGGTTTATGTACAGCATGTTATTTAATGCCTTGTCGCGGATTACGCGGAGGATGTGGGAATGCCCGCATACGAAAATGTCGGGTGTGTTCGACTTTAAAACGGGCATGACCTGCGGGTTGTAGCGCGGCGGTGCGCCGCCTATGTGCGTGATCCAGACCCTGAAACCCTCTACTTCGAAATGCAGGTTCTCGTGCGTGAGCGCACGCACCTGGGGCGTATCAATATTGCCGTAAACAATGCGGGTAGGTTTGAAAGCCTGCAACTGCCCGATGATCTCCACCGAACCGATATCACCCGCGTGCCATATCTCGTCACAATTGGCAAAATGATCGAAAATACGCTCGTCAAGATAGCCGTGTGTGTCTGATAATACTCCGATACTTTTCATTTAAACACTAAGAGAGTAACAACTAGAGGGCAAATATGGTCAATGAAATTCGTACGGAAATAATTTAACGAAAAATTTATCGAATTAAAGTAACTTATATATACCAAAACGCGTACTTTAATGGTTGAAATCTTAATAAAAGTTAAATGTTTCTTTTCTGCGTCTAAAAACAACTTTAAACTAATTTTTTAGTTGTAAACTTGTTGTGCTTTATCTATTATTGCAAAATGTAATTGAACAGTTACAAACCTCTATTCACATAACCACCAGCTAGCCTTGAAAAAAATCCTACTTCTGTTATGTTTCTGTCTCTCGATGGCGGTTGCGCACGCGCAAACCGGGGGGCGATTCACGCTGAAAGGAACCGTTACCGACACTTCCGGCACAGCGCTCCCCGAAGCGACCATCATGTTACTGCTCCCCAAAGATTCTTCACTCGTCAACTTCGGCAGAACGGCCAAAGACGGGACTTTTGAAATGAAAAACCTGAGACGTACCACCTATATTTTCAAAGTGTCGTACGTGGGTTATGTGCCTTATCAGGAGATTGTCGATCCTAAAAATCAGGAAGTTGTGGATCTTGGTAAAGCCAAAATGAAGGTTTTGCAAAAAGAACTGTACGAAGTCGTGATCAAAACGGCCCGGGCGCCGCTGAGCATCCGGGGCGATACGGTGGAGTTTGATGCCAAGGCATTTAAAGTACCGCCGGGATCGAGTGTGGAAGACCTGCTGCGCAAGCTTCCGGGTGTGCAGGTGGATGGCGACGGGAACATTCGTGCGCAGGGTGAAGAGATTAAACGTGTAACGGTGGACGGTAAGCGCTTCTTCGGCGACGATCCCAAAATGGCCACCAAAAACCTGCCCGCCGAGGCGATCAACAAGGTGCAGGTCTTTAACGGGAAAACCGAGCAGGCCAAAGCTACCGGCGTGGACGACGGCAAGCGCGAAAAAACGCTGAACCTGGAATTGAAGGACAGCCATAAAAAAGGCGGTTTCGGAAAGGCAGTTGCGGGCGTCGGGACGGATTCGCGGATGGAAGGGAAGGTGAGCTACAACCGCTTCGATGAGAAGCAGCAGTTTGCATTGCTTGGTTTCGGGAATAATACCAACCAGTCGGGCATTGCGCGTAACGATTACCAGGATTTCAAAGGCAGCCAGTCGTTCAACTGGGGCGACGACGGGGATTTCGGATTCAGCAGCGGCCGGTACTACGGCGGCGACGATATCACGATCCAGCCCAACTGGGGCGGTCAGGGCTCGGAAGGGTTTACCAAAAACTGGGCTGGCGGCGCCAATTACAACTTCGATACGAAGAAGACAAAGCTGAGCACCAGCTATTTCTATAATTCCACACGTGCCATTACGGACGTGCAAACCAGCTCCGAGAACTTCCTCACCAACGATTCCTACCTCACCGACGGTAAAAACAAAACGATTGCATTTACCGGCAACCATCGCCCGGCATTCCGTTTCGAGCACAATATCGATTCGCTCAACACCATTATCCTGATCAGCAACTCGCGGATCAATGGCGGCGATAATGAGTATACCGCCGAGCAGCGCTCGTACCGCAATGAGAGCATGCTCACCAACCAGTCGACCGTGAACAACCTGAGCGATTACAACTCGTTTGCAATGGCGAACCTGCTGCTCTACCGTCACAAATTCAAGAAAAAAGGTCGGAACTTCGCCGCCAGCGTAGGTTATAACATTAACAATTCGGATGAAGACCGGCATCAGAATTCGGTGAACCTCTTCTTGCAGGATTCTACGAAAAACAGCGTGATCAACCAGTTGCAGCAAACCGAAAGCACCCGCGGCAACTTCAAGGGAAGCCTGTCGTTCGTGGAGCCATTTGCGAAGAAGTTTTTCTGGGAAACCTTTTACAATTACAGCACGCGGAAGGACAAGGTGGACCGCGACGTGTTCGACGTGGAAGGCAATGTGGACAAAGTGAACCCCTTCCTGACCCGGTACTACACCAACGACTTCTCCTACAACCGCCTCGGAACGAGTGTTCGCTACTCGCACAAGGGCCTGAATCTCGCTATGGGACTTGCAGGTGTGCAGTTTGACCTCCGCGGTAAGTTCGCGCTCGACGAATCGCAGCAGGATATGACGCGCGTAGACCGTACATTCAAAAAGTTGGTACCGAATGTGTCTTTGAATTACAGTCTGAAAAACAACAAATACGTGTATGCGGAATACGGCCTGAACGTGCGCGAGCCATCCATTACCGACTTGCAGCCGATCGTGGACAACAGCAACCCGCTCTACATCGTGGAAGGTAACCCCGACCTGATCCCGCAAACTACCCATAATGCCTACGCGGGTTTCAACATGTTCAATCCGGCGAGCTTTACCAACCTTTATGTGAATGCCTATTATAATTACAACGAGGACCAGATCGTGTACAACCGCACCATCAGCGAAGACCTCGTGACCACCACCAAGCCGATGAACATCAGCGGCGGGAACAATTACGGCAGCTACATTGGGTTCGGGTTTCCGTTGAAGAAAACAAAAGCGACGTTTGGAGTGAACACGGGGATTAATTTTAGCAACAACCTGACTTATATCAATAATGTCAAAAACGAGACGAAGACGGACGGATATAACTTCGGCGCACGGCTGGACCTGACCCCGAGCGATGTGTTTACGCTTTATACCAATGCAAACTGGAATATCAGCGACACCAAATACTCGATTAACACAAGCCAGAACCAGAAGATCGTCAATGCGACCTACAATGCTGAAATGAACATTAAAATGCCGAAGGAAATCTATTTCAGCGGCCGGCTGAACTACCGGAGCTATAAAAACGACCAATTCGGTTTCAACCAGCAGGTGCCGATCCTGAACCTCTCGGTGTACAAAATAGTGTTGAAAAACAAAAGAGGGGAGGTCCGCCTGACCGCCAACGACGTGTTCAAGAAAAACCTGGGTATCACGCAGAATGCAAACCAGAACTTCTATTCCGAACGCCGTGTGGCCACATTGTCGCGGTACTTCATGCTGAGCTTTACCTACAACATGCGCGGTATGACGGCATCGGTGAAACGCGGTCCGGGATTCTTTTAAATACTTATTAAACCAGATTATGAGAACAGTCGTAACATTGATATGGATGATGGTGATGTCTTCCGCGCCATTATTCGCACAGCAGCTGGAAGGCGAGATTACTTATGAAAGGGTGTATTACTGGACGAGGATCAACTCCCGTTTGTCATTCCTGAGCAACGAGGAAAAGGACAGGATGAAACAAACCTGGGGCAAAAACGACGAATATAAGCAGAAAATGACCCTGTATTTCAATGAAAAACAGAGCTTCTATGGTTACCCGAAGGTGATCGAGAACGAGCACGGCTGGTCGTGGTCCGAGGCGGATTACAAGATTTACCGGAATTTCGAAAAGGAAACCCGCACGGATATCATCGGCATGCTCGGTAAAACCTATGTGATAGAAGATTCATTGAAAACTCCGAGCTGGAAGGTAATGAACAAGATCAAGGAAGTGGCCGGGCGGATGTGTATGATGGCGGTAACGCAGGATACCATCAAGGACCAGAAGATCACGGCCTGGTTTGCGAACGACCTGCCGGTATCGGCCGGGCCGGAAATGTACGCGGGCCTGCCGGGGATGATTCTCGAACTGGACATCAATGACGGCGACATTGTGATTAGCGCCATTGACATTAAAATGAAACCGGTTGCGGCAGAGGATATTAATCTTCCCAAAAAGGTAAAAGGACGCAAGCTCAATAATAAACAATACGAGGATTTGGTGTCAACGCATATCCGCGACAGTATCAAGGCGCGGCGAAATCCGTTCTGGTCGATGCCTTACTAGTTAATTACTTCATTCATTGAGAAAAAGGGGACGATCCGCTACGGCATTGTCCCCTTTTTTTTGTACTTTCGCGTTTTGAATGCACCCCGGGCGGCGACTTTCAATGTCTGTGGCTCGATTATTGATAGCGATCAGTGGAGTACCAAATGTTTTACTTAACAGTGTTTATCTATTTTTAACAACCCTAAGACGATTATGAAACAAACGCTTTTAGCCGTTGCTATGCTCTTTGTACTGGGCTCATGTGCCAGCAAGAAAAAATTGCTCTCCGCACAGAAGCAAGCCAATGAGATCCAAATCCAACTGGACAAAGCAAGAGCCGACCTGAATGATTGTGACAGCAGAACTGCTGGTTTGAATAATGATTTGAAGGCAAAAAATGACGAGTTGACCAGCAAAAACGCGAAAATGAAAGAGCTGGAAGACCAGGTTGAATTCCTTAAAAAGAACAACAACAACCTTTTGGACCGCATGTCGGATCTTTCCGTGATCTCGAAAGAAGGTTCAGAAAGCATCAAGAAATCACTGGCTATGATGGACCAGCAGGGCGCTCAGATCCGCGACCTGAACAAGAGCATCCAGCACAAGGATTCTTTGAACATGGCGCTGGTACTGAACCTGAAACGTTCATTGGCTGATGTAAGCGACGAGGATGTTCAGATCGAAGTGAAAAAAGGCGTAGTTTACGTTTCCCTCTCCGACAAAATGCTTTTCCGCTCAGGAAGCTCTGTGATCAACTCTGCTGCTGACAATGTGTTGAGCAAAGTGGCGAAGATCCTGAACGACTACAAAGAGATCGAAATCCTGATCGAGGGTCACACGGATAATGTACCCATCGCGACAGACAAAGTGGCGGATAACTGGGATCTTTCCGTACTGCGTGCAACTGCCGTTGCCCGTACGCTTCAAAAGAAATACGGAGTTGAGCCGGTACGTATGATCGCCGGCGGCCGTGGCGAATATCTCCCCAAAGTGGCTAACGATTCAGCGCCTAACCGCAGCCTGAACCGTCGCACGGAGATCATCATTACGCCGAAACTCGATCAGTTCTTCAACCTTTATACACCGAACGCCGGTAAATAAGGTAAACTGACCAATTTTCGAAATGAGGGCCCTCCGGTAACAGGACGGGCCCTTTTTCTTTTAACAGCAGGAACAATTTTCATAACATTCACCGATATGCCAGAAACTGTACCTACCCGGGAAACCATCGAAGCGGCCCACGAGCGCGTAAAGCCCTACATTCATCAAACCCCCGTTTTTACTTCCCAATTCCTGAACGGCCTCTCCGGCGCCCGGCTGTATTTCAAATGCGAAAACTTCCAGAAGATCGGGGCATTCAAGGCGCGCGGCGGACTGAATGCGGTGCTCTCGCTGTCGGCGGCGCAGCTGGCCAACGGGGTCATCACGCATTCGTCCGGCAACCACGCGCAGGCCATCGCTTTTTCCGCCCGGAAAACCGGGACGAAATGCTACATCGTCATGCCTGACAACTCGCCGAAGGTGAAAATAGCTGCCGTGGAAGGCTATGGGGCCGACATTACTTTTTGTAAAAACACCCCCGAGGACCGGCAGCGCACGGTTGACGAGATCGTTGCACGCACAGGCGCGACTTTTTTACATCCATTCAACAATTACGAAGTGGTAGCCGGCCAGGCCACCGCCGCGAAGGAGCTCATCGCGGACGCCGGTGCGAAACTGGACGCGATTGTGGCGCCGGTAGGAGGGGGCGGCTTGCTGAGCGGAACGGCACTGGCCGCCCGGTATTTCTCGCCCGGCACGAAGGTGTACGCAGGAGAGCCCGAAGGCGCGGCGGACGCGGTATTATCATTCCGGAGCGGTAAAATCGAAAAAGCGTCCTACGTGAACACCATTGCCGACGGGCTGCTTACGCACCTGGGCGATAAAACTTTCCCGATCATCAAATCGGAAGTGACCGATATTTTCACGGTTTCCGACGAGGAGATCATTCAGGCGATGCGGTATTTGTGGGAACGCATGAAAATGGTCGTGGAGCCGTCGGGAGCGGTTTCTACGGCAGCTGTTCTTAAAAACCGGGCTGTTTTCGAGGGGAAAAACGTCGGGATCATCATCTCCGGTGGTAATGTGGACATGGGTAGGCTGCCGTTTTGACAAAGCGTTGAGCGTAAGTTTTTCCTGTCCCGATATGCGCATTCCGGGGCAACGCCGTTATAGTAGGAAATTTGAGATGCGTGTTTATATTTGAAAATTGTTTACTCTTAAAATTGAAGTATGAAAAAGCTGATTTTTTGCTGTCTGGTCGTTTTAATGGGCGCTTGCAAGGATGACAAGAAAGATCCTGAACCGGAGGCGGATTATGCACCGAGCTTTGTAGGGGTTTACGAAACCATCACTGTGGAAGGAGGTGTGACGAGTCGTTATAAATGGGATATTACCACGGAAACCAAGAACCAGCTGAACATCAAATATACCAAGAACACGGAAATCACCATTTCCGGCACGAAAGTCACGCTGAACCAGGAATATCCGCTCGTTGCGGTGAAAACCACGGCTCAGGATAATTTCGAGATCAACGAAAAAGTGAATGTGACCCAGAGCACAGGCGAAGCGCTGAACGTCCGCGTGAGCGGCATCGGCAGCCGGATCGTGAATACCAACGGCATCCCGCAGATCAACATTACCCTGAAATCCTCCGAAGCCAGCACAAGCCTGCCCGACGAGGAAATTTATCTCGAATTCAAGAAGAAATAATTGAATTCTCAACGGCGCGAAAGGCGGACGGGATCACTCGTCCGCCTTTTGCTTTTGAGAGGCATTGCGGCAGGTTACCGCCCGCAAATGCCGGTGAAATCGCAAAATTTGCAGGTAGTAAGGTCGTCCGTTTTGCGGAAGGGCACATCGGGATCGAGCATTACATTCAGGATGTCAGTCAGGATCACTTCCGATTTTTCGATAAACTCTCCTGGGGCCAGCTGGTCGGTAAGTTCAAGCGGGTTGGCGATCAGGTTTTTAGGGTCGCGGAAGGAATAGAAGCCCGATTTGACTGCATATTCGCCGAAATTGTACGTGTTGCCGCGTAGTTTCAATCCATTTTCCTCCTTCATCCTGCGGTACATCAGGTATTCGTAAATCCAGAGCTGGCGGACGTAACCCATTTTGCGGTCCGGGTCGGCGCGGATTACTTCCTCCCGGGCCACAGGATCGGCCAGTTTTTGCTTGCCCGTCAGCTCCACGCTGCCGGTTTTGTAATCCATCACATACAATATGCCGTCTTCCCCCAGCTCGATACGGTCGATTTTCCCGCCCAGGCGCACGGGTGTGAACGCGCCTTGCAGCACGAGCTGAATGCGCGTGTGCAGCGGCTGCTCGGCGGCCAGGATTTGCCGGCGGGGCTTTTGCGCCATGTGGTGGCGCAGGAAGGTCAGGATTTGCTGTTCGCCGATCTGGTAGTAAATGCGGTTGAGACCCAGGTTGGTAACATAGCCTTTGAACAGCCGGTCGAATTCCTCGCGCAGCACCTGCACGATCTCTTCTTCGGATGGATCTTTGTCCAGCAGGAAAAATTCCAGGTCCAGGCGTTCCAGCGAAGCGTGCAGCCAGGTCCCGATTTTGTCCATTCCGAGCTCTTCCTCTACTTCCTCTTTTTCCTTCACGCCGGCAATGTGTTTGAGGTAAAACTGCATGGAGCAGCGGATAAACTCATTCAAATGCGTTGGGTAAATGCCTTTTCCGTCGAGATAAGCGCGGATGGCAGCAATGAGGGCGTCGTCTTTGTGCACCACTTCTTCGAGCTCCTGCCGGGCCTGGGCTTCGAAAACCACGGTTTTGTTCTCGATGCGGATCAGCGGGTTGTATTGCGCGAGCTCATATTCGATTTGCCGCACAAAACGGCTCTTCTCGCCGCCGCCGGGCGCGTCGTTGGTGCTGGTGTACAATATATGCACCTCAGAAGCGCGTTGGAGCAGCCGGTAAAAATGGTACGACATGACCGCCTCCTGGTGCTGGTGCGTAGGCAGGCCCACAGCCTGCGCGGCGTCGAACGGGATCAGCGAGTTTTGTCGCTTCGCCTGCGGTATCACACCTTCGTTGACAGATAGAATAATGATCCGCTCGAAGTCCAGTGCCCTTGTTTCGAGCATTCCCATAATTTGCAGGTTGCTCACCGGCTCCCCGCTGAATGGAATGCGCGTCTGGCGGATCAGTTCGAACATAAACGATTTCAGCGTCCGCAGCGTGATCAGCTCGGCGCGCTCCTCGATAGTCTGTTCGAATTGTTTGAGTAAGGTGTAAAACAAATAGAGGTATTCCGTTTCCAGGGCATTCTTGTAATCCTTGTAAACCTCCCGCAACAGCTCGATCAGCTGGTAAAACGAGCGGATCACCTGCTGTGCATTGTTTTTCTGCCAATGCGTGAAAAGGATCTGAAAAAGCGGGTGGTTATCGCCCAATGTTACCAGTTCCTCCGAGCTCAGGAACACCTGGTTGCCTTCGGTAATCTCGCGCAGGGTTCGCTGAATGATCGTTTGGCCGTCTTCCAGCGGCGTGAGCGCTACGTGTTCGTAATGCCGGATAAACGGGTGGTTAAGGATTTTGTCCACCGACTTATGCCCGAATTTCGGAATGCGGATCAGTTTGCCGCTCCTGCTGCGGAGCTCGACTACATTCTGCTGCAACTCAAAAATGCCGTCCACCAGCGTGTAAAGCAGCGAATTTCGCATGGATAGCCCCATGGTCACGTTCAGATCCCGCACTTCTTCGTCCAGCGAATAGAGCATTGGAAGGAGCAGGTTTTCGTCGGCCAGTACAATGGCCGTAGGCACGGGCGCGTCTTCCGCTTCGAAGCGTTTCATGCGCTGGTAAAGCTCTCCGGCTACCTTGGTTTGAAGCGTGGCATTGGGAACGCCGTAAAGGGTAATGTGCTTTTCGGTAGACAGCAGTTCGTCGCCGGTCCAGTTCCATTCACCGAACTCCTTGCTCCGCTGGTATTCGCGCAGGCTTTTCCCGGCTTCCACCACCGTATTTTCCGACATATAATACCGGTCCGAATCCCATAGTACCTCGGCCTTTTTGGCCTTCACCAGGGCCGTCACGATCACCCGTTCGGAAGTTGTGAATGCATTGAAACCGGCAAAATAAATCCGTTCCATCTCGGGGAGATCGGCGGAGAGGTTGGCAATGTCCGTCGCCAGCTCGCGGTAGGCCATGCCCCGGTAGGCTTTCCCCTTGGCCAGCAGCCGCTGCCTGAACGACCGGTACACCTGATGGATGTTCTCAAACAGCGAGAAATACTGCCTCGAACCGCCCTCGCTGTTGAGCGACCGGCCTTCGGGCAAGCTTTCCTGCCAGCGCGAAAGCGCATGCGCTTCCGAAAGGTATTCGAACAGGAAATCGGTTTTCACCAGGTACTGATCGATCTTATCGAGGTCGCTCAGCAGCACCGAAGCCCAGCCCATAAACCGGTCGAACTGCACGTCGGGGTCTATTTCCCGGAATGTTTCGTACAGATCGAACAGCAAATGCACCGGGTCCTCGATTTCGAGTCGGCAGATGCTTTCCACAAAATCGTCGATGGCCATAATGCCCGGGCTCATGAGCGGCTCGGTTGTTTCGCCGGCCATTTCCCGCATCAGAAAAAATGCCGCCCGCCGCGTCGGCACCACGATCTGCACGCGATCGAGCGAGGTATGGTTGGCGAGAATGCGTTTGGCTATGAGGTTCAGGAATGATGGCATCGGGAATCGGAATGGGAATGCGGGTAATTATTTCAATGGATGCGGTCGCCGCGCGGCGACAATGTGTTCATAATCGCGGCCTCTGCATGCAGCAGCTCCTTCCACCGGCTCCGCACCTTGTCGTGGGCGACGTAGGTTTCAGCCAGTTCCAGAAACGTGCGGTAATGGCCTGCTTCGGAGATCATCAGTTCGCGGTAGAATTTTTGCAGCGATTCGTCTTCCAGGTTCTCCGAAAGCAGCTTGAACCGCTCGCAGCTCCGCGCCTCGATAAGCCCGCAAATGAGCAGCCGGTCGAGGAACATTTTCTCCTGGTCGCCCTTGGTGATCAGCTGCATGAGCTGGTTCACGTATTCGTCTTTTCTCTGGCGCCCCAGCGGGATATTTCTTTTCTTCAATTCTTTTAAAACCCTTTGAAAATGCCCCCATTCTTCGGCCACAATGGGCGTGAGGGTTTCAACGAGCAATGCTTTATCGGGATAATGAACAATGAGCGAAATGCAGCTCGATGCCGCTTTTTGTTCGCAATACGCGTGGTCTATCAGCACGTCGCCGATTTGCATGGCGGCAATATTGGTCCAGCGGGGATCGGTCGGAAGTTCCAGTCCGAGCGTAGTGAGTGATGTAGCCATAGGATCAAAAG
The DNA here is from genome assembly GCF_000023125.1 of Dyadobacter fermentans DSM 18053. Taxonomy (NCBI): domain Bacteria; kingdom Pseudomonadati; phylum Bacteroidota; class Cytophagia; order Cytophagales; family Spirosomataceae; genus Dyadobacter; species Dyadobacter fermentans. The sequence goes on along the minus strand of NC_013037.1, from coordinate 2,929,645 downwards.
TATGCGTCAGCTAGTCGAACAGCGGCCAGTTGACACCGAATGAAAATGATCTCGCAAGGCCCAGGTAACCGGGCGTAACATAATACCCTTTGGGGAAAAGGCCAAAGTTGCCTCCCTGGTTAAGATAAGACATTTTAAAGAACAATCGCACCCTTTTGATCCGCACATTGGCAAACCCGTCCACCACCACATTCTGGTCCAGCCTCGTAGTGTCCTGTAAATGAAATTGTTGGGTTACGGGCATGTAGGCGTCAGCCAGGTACGATGAGCGGTAGCGTGCCGCCAGTCCGAGCTGGATGAAGAGCACTTTGGCATACACAAAATCGAAGGTCACTTCACCGCTGGCAAATACCGTCGGAATGCGCATCACGTCCTTATTGTCGTTCAGCGTGAGGTAACCCATGGTGGTAAAATTCCATCGGTTCAAATGAATGCCCGAGTTGAAGCCTAGCCGCAGCAACCTGAAACCGGAATTGAGCTGCCGGGGCACGGCGGCGGTGTCGTAGTAAATGTAGTCGTTGATCTGGTGGATCTGCGCCTCGGGCACAAACTCGATTTTCTTCGTTTTCAGCACCAGTGACGCGTAAATGGTCTGGACCTTGGTTGGGTCGAAGTTGTTACGCCAGTCGAAATGGTTGCTGATGTACCGCTGTACCAGCAGGTCGGGGGCGGTTTGGATGCTCTGGAAGCCGGCTTTCCCCCAGCGGGTATTCAGCTCGCCTTTCAGGCGGTATTCCACGTTCCGGGCCAGGTTCAGGTCGGCCTCGGCGGTGAGGTATTGCACGGAGTCTTTGAGATAATAACCCAGCCAGGCGCCGATGATGTTGTCGAATTTCAGCCCGCTGCGGTAGGTGAGGTAAGGGGCTCCTCGTTCATTCGGCGATTGCGCCCCGCCGCGCATGCCGTAAAACCGCTGCCGGACGTAAGCACGGTAGTTGAAGCCTTCGTAAAACCCTTTGATACCGACCTTGTTATCAAACAATTTGTAATAAATGTCCTGCCTCGTTTGCGTCGTATCGAAGCGGGCGGCCGGGTATACTTTCTTTTCCAGCCCGCGCGTCAGTTGCAGGTCTGTGTAATGGTCGATCGTGCTTTGGAAATCGGCTTGCTGGAAAACCTGGAAGCCATTTGCCAGCCTGTATTGTTGGTACACGTGAAAAACATGCCGCCGCTCCCAGGAATTGGCATTATCGCTGATATTGGCTGCACCGTCATAAGAGTATTTGTCGATCACGCCGTTCTCGTCCACGTCCGGGATCACCCCGCCTTGTTCCTTCACCCGCATGTTGAGGTGCCGGTAATGCGCGAGGATGAGGTACTTTTTGTTTTTGGAAAAAAAACTCGTGTGTGCCAGGAACGTCCAGTTCTGGCCCAGCAATGCGCCCGAATTAATCGTATTGGCAAAACCATAGACCTTATTGGACGTCAACCGCGTGGCGCGGATACCAAAGTTGAACCGCGAATGCACATTTTGCGTGTAGGCGAATGTACCGAGCGATGTCTTTTTAGGCCCCGACATAAAATCCAGCTCGGTATGCTGCGATTTCGTATCCACATAGGCTACGTCTTCCTGCCGGATCGCATATGCGTCGTAGACCCGGAGGCCGAGTTGGGTTCCAATGTCCTCGCGCGGCTGGAAAAAGAGGTTGCGCGTTGCGGTCACATGGTTACCGAGGTCGGCGAGCTTGCCCCAGGCCTTGTCCATCGGCATCCACCGGTGAAAGTTGGTGAGGCCCGTATCCACCCGGTACCGGACCGAATCGCGGTTGTTGAAAATGTCGTTTTCGTAAAAATGCAGGGTAGTTTGCGGCCCGTAGATCGTTTTCGTGCTATCATCCAGGATGGCCTGCCCGCCGCCGCCGGCACCTCCTCCTCCGCCACTTCCACCGCCGCCGCCCGGCATCCGCATGTTGCCCGGCAACCTCACCTGGCCGCTGGCTGTCGGTATGGTTAGGATGAAGCTGCATAAAACACACAGTAAGCTATATAAAACAATTCTCATAAAGGGGAAACTCGTTCTGCCGTTTTAAAACCGGTTGCCGGCCTGTAATGTGACCCATTGCCTGAAAGCCTGCTCCCCGCTACCGAAATCCACGGAAACCGGAATGTACGCGAAGCGCGCAGCGTAGCTTTTTGAGACAACCATTGGTTTTAATTTGACCATATCCTTTTCAGTCGTGACCACAAAAGTATCGTTTTTTAGGTTCTTAATAAGGTCTTCCACGTCACTTGGCGTGTAATTGTGGTGATCGGGAAAAACCTTCTGGTCAGTAACGCTGAACCGGGTGCTCAAATATGCGGCGAATGGCAACGGATTTGCGATTCCGGCCACCATTTTAACATTCTTTAACTCCACCGGCCAGCCATCGTACGACCTGGCGACGTCGTAGCGGATGGTAGCGAAGAAAACCGGCACGCCTGGGCGGGTGTAGCGGAGTATATCTTCCCTGATCTGTTCCTTTTCCTGATCGGCGAGCGACGCCGGGCATTTCGTCACGATCACCGCATCGGCCCGCTTTGCACCCTGCCGCCTTTCGCGCAGCCGGCCGGCCGGGAATGGATGGTCCTCGTAAAACGGCCTGTTGTAGTCGTTCAGTAAAATATTGAGGTCGCGGCGAATGGCGCGGTGCTGGTAGGCGTCGTCCAGCAGCAAGAGTTGGTTTTCGGGATGGAGGCTGAGAATGCGTTTCGCGCCTTCCACCCGTTTTTCGCAAACGGCTACTACTGCCTGGCCGCTGAATTTGCTGTAAAACTGGAAAGGTTCGTCGCCGATCGTCGCGGCGGAAGAGGAGGCATCGGCCAGGATAAAACCACGCGTTTCCCTGCCATAGCCGCGGCTCAGGATGGCCGTGGGCGTTTGCGGGGCGAAGAGCCGCGTGAGGTATTCAATAACCGGGGATTTGCCCGTTCCGCCGACGGTAAGGTTGCCGACGGCGATCACAAATTGGGGTACTTTTTCGGATGCCAGCCACTGGCGGTCGAAGAGGAAGTTCCTGACATCGGTGATAAAACCGTAAACCCACGAGAGGGGCAGCAATGCTTTTTTTATCAGGCGCAGTTCTTTCATCCTGGTGCATAATTACGTAAATTTTGTCTAATATTGTGCCCCTTTTAATATCTGACACCGCAAAATCATGCCGTTAAAAATTGTGTATAAGCCACATACGCTTCATTTTCGCAAGGAAGCGGGCACCTCACGCGGGGTACTTACACAAAAGACATCCTGGATTGTGATCGTGACCGATTCCGAGAAGCCGGGTGTCGCAGGGTATGGTGAATGCGGACCATTGCCCGGCCTGAGCGTCGACGATATCCCTGATTTCGAAGCGCAGCTGGCGGATGTCTGCACCATTTTCAACGAGCTCGATCTGGAAGTTTTTCCATTCAACCTCGGCATTATACTCGAACAGCTCATTCCCGAAAACCTGCCGTCTATCGGCGCCGGAGTAGAAATGGCGCTGCTCGATATCATGAACGGCGGGCAGCGAATGCTTTTCAAAAATGGCTTTTCCGACCGCGGCGAAGGCATTCTGATGAACGGGCTGATCTGGATGGGATCTTTTGAAAACATGCTCGCGCAGGTGGAAGAGAAGCTTTCGCAGGGTTTTACGACCCTCAAAATGAAAGTAGGGGCGATTGATTTTGAGCAGGAATGCCGGATACTGGAAGCGGTGCGGAGCAGGTTTGATCCCAATGCGATCACGCTGCGCGTAGATGCGAACGGCGCATTCACGGCTGAAAACGCCCATGAAAGATTGGAGCGGCTCGGCGCATTCGGCCTGCATTCGATCGAACAGCCGGTGAAAGCCGGCCAGCACGAACTGATGGCCGGACTTTGTAAAACCTCGCCCGTGCCGGTGGCGCTGGACGAGGAACTGATCGGCGTTACCAGCTACCGTGAGAAATTTGCATTGCTGAAAAAGCTCGCGCCGCCGTTTATCATTCTTAAGCCGACATTGCTCGGAGGGTTCACCGCCACAAGCGAATGGATCGAGATCGCCAACCGTCTGCAAATCGGCTGGTGGATCACCTCCGCATTGGAATCGAACATCGGCCTCAATGCGATTGCACAGTACACTGCCTCATTCCATAATCCCCTTCCGCAGGGATTGGGCACCGGGCAGCTCTACACCAACAACTTCGAATCGCCGCTCACGGTCGAAGACGGACATTTGTACTACCGGAAAGAAATAGCCTGGACATTACCAGGCCACGCCCTTGCGGAGCCAGCCTAAGGTTTCGGCCTCCGGCGTGCCCGGTTCGGGGATCAGGTTGTATTCCCAGTTGGCCTGAGGCGGCAAACTCATCAGAATAGATTCCGTACGCCCATTCGTTTCAAGCCCGAACTTCGTGCCGCGGTCCCACACGAGATTGAACTCCACGTATCTTCCCCGCCGCAGGTATTGCCATTGTTTTTGTTCGTCGGTAAACGGCTTATCCGCGTATTTCCGCATCAATGCCGTGTAAACAGGCGCAAAGTTTTCGCCCACCTCTTTCACAAAATCGAAAAGCTCAGTTTTCGAAAGGCCCTGGCCGTGGCCGGGTTCGCCGGGTTTGAGGTAATCGAAGAAAATACCGCCTACGCCGCGCGTTTCGTTGCGGTGCTGGATGAAGAAATAGTCGTCCGCCCAGGTTTTGAAATTCGGGTAAAATGCGGGGTGATGCTTGTCGCAGGCGGTTTTCAGGGTTTGGTGAAATGCGCGTGCGTCTTCTTCCACCACATAATGCGGCGTCAGGTCGATGCCGCCGCCGAACCAGCATGTACCGTTGTCGAGCTCGAAATAGCGCACATTCATGTGGATAATGGGCACATGCGGGTTGCGCGGGTGCATTACGATGGACACCCCGGTGGCTGTAAACTGCGGGTTGGCGTCTTCGGCCAGGTTCATTTGCGCGCGCAGCCGCGGATGCACTTCGCCTTTCACGCTCGAAAAATTAACGCCGCCCTTTTCGATCACCGCGCCGTTCTGGATCAGGCGCGTGCGGCCGCCGCCGCCGGAATGGTGCTGCCAAAGGTCTTCATGGAATGTCGCTCCGCCGTCGGTCGTTTCGATGGCCTGGCAAATACGGTCCTGCAAATCTTTGAAAAAGGACTCTATATGGTCAACTGTCATGGTCGGGATTCTTGCTTGAAGCCGCAAAAGTACGATAAATGCGCTGGCACGGCACAAAAAAAGCAGGACGAATGCCCTGCTTCCCGTTCAATTTATACATCCATTAGTCGTCGATACGAAGAAATGTGCCCGAGAGGTTAAATACCAACTCTTTTCTGTTGGAGAGGCGTACTTCCTGGTCGGTGCGGTCTTTGTCCCATTCGGTAATGAACTCGTCGGGATAATGCTCCTGCACGTATTCGAGTACTTTAAGCGGGATTACCGTATCCGGCAGCTTCTCGGTGGTGCGGCTTTCAATGCTGTAACAATCACCTTTTTTATCGAATTCCAGTTTCACCTGGTTGTCCAGGATCACATCGTAGCTCGTTTCGAGATCGTCGCGGTCGCGTACCACCTGCGAAATGCGCGCGTCGGGGAAATGCGCTTCGATAAAATCTTTTGCATTGACCGGCAGGTCTGCTTCATCCACTACTTTATCCTTGTCGCAGGCCGTAGCCACAAATAGAAGAAAGGCCAGAATTGATGCCAGTTTTTTCATAATTGTTGTCAGTTAAATTGAGTATTGATTTAATCCCTGACAACCGTCGCTGCATTCCCCCCTATGCCGTCGACTATTTTTTCTGTCAAATGACAACAGTGGCCGTGCCAAGTCCAAAAATAAAGCTGGCAGGTGCAACGATTCGGCCTATTTTTGTCACTGATAGTTTTAAATACCAATCTGACCTCTATGATCCGCATATTTTTACTGATACTTCTTGCTGCAACTTCTGCCTGGGCGCAACCACTCACGTCGGTCATTCGGGGCAGTGTGAAGGACGCCGACAGCGGTCAGCCGCTCGGCACTGCAACCGTGCAGCTCGATGGCCAGGGAACACTCACCGATGAGGCGGGGCTGTTCCGGTTTGAGGGCGTCACCACGGGCAGGCACACACTCACGGTTTCATTTGTGGGTTATCAAACGCGCGTGATCTCGGAAATTCTGCTCGAATCGGGCAAGGAAAACGTGCAGGAAGTGTTGCTGAGCGGCACGGGCAGGCAGTTGGAGGAAGCGACGGTGTCGGGCAGCAGAACGCCGGCATTCAACAGTGTTCAGGCCATTACTGCCGAGCAAACCATGCGCTACGCCGCCACCTACCTCGATCCGGCGCGCGTTGCGACCTCGTTCGCAGGCGTAGCGGCCGCCAACGACCAGGCTAATGGCCTCGTGGTGCGCGGCAACTCGCCCAACAGCATGCAATGGCGGCTGGAAGGTGTCGAAATCGTAAACCCGAACCATTTGTCGAACGCGGGGACATTCAGCGACAGGCCGACATCCACGGGGGGAGGAGTAAACATCCTGAGCACGCAGCTCATGGGTACATCCTATTTTATGAGCGGGCCCTTTCCGGCGCAATATGGCAATGCGATGTCGGCCATTCTGGATATGACATTGCGCAAGGGTAATAATGAAAAGAATGAATTCACTGCGCAGGCGGGGCTTATCGGGCTGGATATTGCTGCGGAAGGGCCGTTGTCAAAGCGCAATAAGGGCTCTTACCTGGTCAATTACCGGTACTCGTTCACCGGGCTGCTCGGCGCGATGGGCGTTAATTTCGGCGGCGAGGACATCCGGTTTCAGGATTTGTCATTCCATGTCGAAATCCCCACAAAAGGCAATGGCAGCTTCACGCTTTTCGGGCTTGGAGGGATCAGCAGCAATGATTTTACAGGCCAAAAAGATTCATTGCAATGGGAAACCGACAAGGATGCCTACAACATCCGCTACAAAAATAAAATGGGCGCGGCCGGCTTTACGCTCACGCAACCCACCGGCACCCGCGGCACTTACCGCATGGCATTTGCGATTTCGGGGCTCAACACCACACGCGACGCATCGCCGTTGTATCCGCGCCAGCTTTCGTCGGGTGATATTGAAGGTAAAAATTATCTCTACACGGGTAAAATATCGTTCAATACCTCCTATTCCCACAGGATCAGCGCAAAAAGCAGGCTTTCGGCAGGAATATTCGTGCTTTTCCAGCACTCGGATACCGCCCCGGACTGGCCGGATGACCACTTCCGTTCATGGACGGTACAGCCTTATCTGAACTGGTCGTGGAAAGTCGCGGAATCAGTCACGACGGAAGTCGGCCTGCACGCTATGATCAGCAAGGTGCGCGCCGATATCGCGGACGTGCACACGAACATCGAGCCGCGGCTGGCCGTGAGATGGCAGGCTTCGGCAGCATCGCGGTGGACGATTTCTTATGGAATGCATAGCCAGATGCAGAACGACATGCTGTACATGGCGCCTTACGGGATGAGCACCCGCGTGCTGAACCTCCACCTGGCGCCATCCAGAGGGCATTACCTCACAATGGGCTACCAGCGCGAACTGCCGAAGGGATCGTCGCTGAAACTGGAAGCCTACTGGCAGCATCAGTACGACATTCCCGTGGCTGGGGACGAGTTCAGAAACTATTCGGCGGTGAACCTGATCGAGAAAATCCCCGACGAACGGTTCGTCAACGAAGGCACCGCGCGGAACTACGGCATCGAGGTTACCTACCAGAAACTGCTCACGAGCGACTTCTACCTGCTCGCAACCGGCTCGTTGTACAGCGCCACGTACGTCGACCGGACCGGCGTGCGCCGCGACGCGCGGTTCAACGGCCACCACACGCTGAGCCTCACGGCGGGAAAAGAAATCAAAAGCGGCGACCGCAGCATTTGGGGAATCAATGCGAAAATCCTGTGGATAGGCGGCTTTCGCGAGCGCCCGATCGACGAAGCATATTCGCAAAAGCTGAACTTCGCCATTGAAAGCAGCAATATCTACTCCGTAAAACTCCGCGACTACTTCCGCCCGGACCTGCGGATTTACTGGAAAAAGGGTCACCGCAAATACAGCCGCACACTTGCGCTGGATCTGCAAAACGTGTCGGGAACGCAAAACGAGGGTTACCACCGGTACGACGCTTTCTTGAAACAGATAGTGGTTCAAAAACAGCTCGGGCTGATTCCGGTGCTGAGTTATCGGTGGGAGTTTTAAGGGCAATGAGCCGCGGTGGAACGCGGAATGATTGAATGATTGAATGATTGAATGATTGAATGATTGAATGAGTGAATGAGTGAATGAGTGAATGGGTGAATGAGCCGCCGTGGAACGGGGAATGAGTGGATGGGGAGTGGCTGAAAATTTATTCTCCTGCAATGGATTGTTTGCCAGTGATTTACTTTTAATGAGATTCTGTTTTTTTAAATGCTTTGAACTTTCTGGGTTTTAAAATTGTAAGTTTTTAGCAATCAAACTTTGGCTTTGTTTGAGGCTGCACTACCAACAAAATGGGGGTGACCGGTTTTGACAGCGGGCTGAGGGCTTGTGTGTAAGCATGTCGGGAGTTGAGAGTACCTCCCGGAAATAATATTCTCAAACAATAACTGGCGAATCTACTTACGCCATGGCTGCCTAATCCGGAGGATTAAGCAAATGCCATCATCTCTCCACCTCACGTGCTGCCGGGTGGGTTCAGAGGTGTCGAACCGCAGCGCTGGTTGGTATATTGATGCGTAAAACCAACGAGACCCTAGTATCTAAGGCTATGACGCAGGTCCGCCGGGAACCTTGTCAGGCTCGAAAACCGAATCACGGATAAGCATGTAGAAGGCGCAGGTTTTCCCTGTTCTGGACGAGGGTTCGACTCCCTCCATCTCCACCAAAAGCAATTGTAAAAGCTATCAAAAGTCTGTAAATCGTTGATTTGCAGACTTTTTTCATTATTCGGCCGTACCAAAACTTTCAAAAATTCTCAAAGTTTGGGTGAGCGTTTCGGTGAGCAAATTTGACGTTAATAATTAGCTCACCACATCGGTAGTAACGGTCTGATTCATAGCCTGTTCACGTCGTGAGCATCTTGATTTTAGTCGACAGAGAAAGTTTCTTTACCACTTAATCAAGAATGGTATGTTGACAAAAAGTTTTGGTTTACTCTTTTACCTTAAAAAGAGAACTGGGCAAACAAAAGGAAAGTTGCCAGTATACATGCGAATTACCATCGACGGAAAGCGGGCTGAGATCGCTGTGAAGTCGGAGTGCGAACCAGCTCGTTGGAACTCTTCATCGGGACGGGCATCCGGGAACAAAGAGGAGATTAAAAAGCTGAACGCGTATCTTGATATACTTCAAGGTAAGGTTTATGAAATCTATCGTGAGCTGGCTACGAGGGGTGGTACAATAACCTGTAAGCAAATAAAGGCAGAGCTCAGCGGTTCCGTAGAAGAGAAGAGGATGGTTTTACAGTTGTTCCAGCAACACAACGATAGGGTACGTGCTTTGATCGGAAAAGAATTTTCGAAAAATACATACATCCGATATGAGACTTCGCTTCTTCATTCGCGAGCGTTTATCCGTTGGAAGTATCAATGTGATGATTTGGAAATCACCCAGCTTGATTTTGACTTCATAGCGGATTATGAGTTTTGGTTGAAAAGTCAACGGGGTTGTAACCATAATACAACCATGAAATATCTGGCAAATTTCAAAAAAATTGTTTTGTCCTGCGTTAAACGCGGCTGGCTTCCTAGAGACCCATTTGTATCGTTTAAATTGGGTAAGCATGATGTGGATCGTGAGGTCCTTTCTGAGGCAGAATTATTTTCAATTATGTCGAAGAAGATGCCAACTACACGCTTGGATCAGGTGAGAGACATCTTTGTGTTCTGTTGTTACACTGGGCTTTCTTATGCAGATGTATACAAACTTAAACGAAGCGAGGTCATACTAGGGGTTGACAAAAATCGATGGATAACACTAAAGCGGCAGAAAACAGACACGGCATCACGAATCCCGCTTCTCGATTCGGCCGCTAAAATCCTTGATAAGTATAAAGACCACGCTCAATGCGCCGTTGCGGATCAGTTGCTACCCGTATTATCTAATCAGAAAATGAATTCATATTTAAAAGAGATTGGGGATTTGTGCCATATCGATAGAAATATCACATTTCACCTTGCCCGCCACACCTTCGCGACAACAGTTACTCTGGCGAATGGAGTAGCGATTGAAAGTGTATCTAAAGTGCTGGGTCACAAGAATATCCGCACAACTCAGCATTACGCGAAGGTGATTGATAAAAAGGTCGGTGAAGATATGAAGGCATTGGGTGCTGTATTGGCAAAGAAGAGTAGGGTTCCAAAAGAATTCAACATTTGACAAACAAACTCGGCAAAAGGGCAGCTAAATAAGTGGCCCTAGTTTTCAGGATTGTTAGAAGCCGCCAAAAGCTTACGGCATAATGGCGGCTTTCTCTATCGAGATCAACTTCAAAAATTTAAGCTGCCAGCCCGTCCGGGCACTTATTCCGTTTCCTTTTGGCTGTTGAGGGCCACTGTTAGAAGGGCTTTCTTTTTCTCGCTTTTTCTTTGTCAAACATTCATTTTCAGGGAGCGAGAGGAAGAAAGAAAACGATTTTCTAACTTCTAACATGTCAAAATCATGGCTCACAATCTGAATTTCAACGAAAGCACTGGTAACTTCTCTTTCTTCTCAGTAAAAGAAAAAGCGTGGCACGGACTAGGCCAAATCGTCGAGCAGTATCCGACAAGTAGCGAAGCGATCGCGTTTGCAGGGCTTGATTATCAAGTTGATAAAGTGCCACTTCTGGCCAGTCTTTGCAATGCAGGAAACGTGGAGGCACAGCAAACTGTTCCGGTTGGCGGATACTTCGCAACGATGCGCACAGATACAAAGGCTGTCCTGGGAGTGGTTGGGCGGGAATACCAAATTGTACAGAATCGCGACGCGTTCACTTTCTTTGATAGTATAGTCGGGGGGGATGGAATTTTATACGAAACTGCCGGAGCACTAGGCAAAGGTGAGCGGATATTTATCACAGCTAAAATGCCCGGTTATATTCACGTTGGATCCGATGATTTGATCGAAAAGTATCTTTTCCTCACAACCTCGCATGATGGAAGCGGTAGTATCACAGCAGCATTCACCCCGATTAGGATTGTTTGTGCTAACACTCTCAACGCTGCAATGAAAAATATGACCAATGTTGTTAAAATTCGTCATACGAGCAATGCCTCGGAACGGCTCCGCTCCGCCCACAAAGTAATGGGGATAGCTAACCGGTTCAGCGATGAGGTTGGCGAAATCTTCAATCAATGGGCGAAGAAGCCAATCACAGATCCGCAGCTTAAAAAATTGATTGAAATTGCAATGGCTCCCAATAAGGAGGTATTGGCAAATGTTCGTGACGGCAAAGCCAACGCCCTATCCACCCAGTTTGTTAACATTGTTGAAGATGTATATGAATATGCATTAAGCAATCCGACGCAGCAGATGCCAACCACCATGGGGACCGTTTTCGGTGCATACAATGCCATAACAGGCTATTTCCAACACGTACGCAAGTTTGCTGACGATGAATCAAAATTGAAATCGATTGTATTGGGCGGTACAGCGCAGCTTCGCGGGCAAGCTGCTTTTAACCTTTGTGCGGATTTTGCCTTGCATGGTATAGATTGCCTAAGCCTGAATTGACCAAATTTTCGCCCGCCCCGTCAGCGGGGCGGGTATGGTTCTTTTCGGATGGCTTGAAAACATCGACAACTATGAACGAGGATAATATCAAAACAGCGGGACGGCTCCTGCTAGGTGCGGGATTGATTTACGCGGGCATCAGCCACTTAACTTTTGCACGGAAGGAATTTCAAGCGCAGGTACCGGACTTTGTACCGTTAAAAAAGGATGATACGGTTGTCTATTCCGGGTTGGTAGAGATTGGCATGGGTGCCGCGCTGGTGGCAGCCCCGAAAAAGTACCGTGAAACGGTTGGCAAAGTAGCTGCTTCATTTTTCACTGCGATCTTCCCCGGTAATATCGCCCAATACACCGAGCACCGGGATGCATTCGGTCTGGATACAGATCAAAAGCGTTTCGCTCGTTTATTTTTCCAGCCTGTACTGGTTTGGTGGGCGCTAAAATCCACTAATTGATTTGCTCAAAAAAATCCGCCTTCGGGCCGAAGCTTTGACCAGCTCCGGCCCGAAGGCGGATTTTTTTGAGGAATTATGAAATCAATGGCTGTTGAAAAGCTCAATGAAAAATAGCAAAAGCCCTACCACAATACACCCTGCGGAAGCGAGCATTGATAAACCTTCCAAGGTTGATATAAGGACGGAGCTCCAATAGCTGTCATAGAATTGAGCGCCGCCAATTCCCCGCCGGTTGAACCTTCGCCTGTTTACAACAAACCGGATAGCGATCCCGGTCGCGAGGAGAACAAAACCATACATCATTACCGAGGTGATGTTGAAAGCCAAGATCATATCAAATTAAAGTTTGGTTCAGATTTCGCTACAAGGTAAATTTGTCAGCTACGCGATTCCAGATCTGATACAGGCTTGCACAGAATTTATGCTCAGTCTAGCAGCCACACCTTGCTACCTTGTTTGGGGTGAAAGGACGGCTGATAATGAATGTAGCCCAGTACCTCTAACTCTTTAAGATATTTGTGATAGGTTGCCGAACTTCGTGTCATTGCCAGTTGCATGATCAATTTGCGGGTAACCTGAAATGGACTAGACTTTCGGTTCCTGTCCCAGATCAGCACCAATGCCAGGTAAGTCCCCACGTGCCAGACTTTCACCCCGTTGTCTTTCAGGATCTTCGTGAGATATTTTGAAATAGATCTTTCCATTATTTCTTTCGTTTTGTTTCGGGGAGCAAGAGGTTCTCAATATCCCCGAGTGCGTAGTAAAATGATCCTCCGATCTTGTTGGGTTTCAAATGGCCGGTAATTCGCAGGTTTTGAAGTGTACCCGCCGAAATATTAAGCATTTTACGCACGTCGGCACTTTTGAGCCATTGATGTGGCTTTGTCTGGGTAGCTTTGAGAATCTGTTTTAAATCTTCCAAAAGCTCCCTTTTTAGTACCTGCAAATCCTCTTTGGTGATGACTTCAATATTCATTTCTGTACAGATTTAGACTGATTGCTCAGGCAATGTGATGGTGCTGGGCCGGTTCTTCTTGAAAGACGGTTCATAAACGATGTAGCCAAATTCGCTCAGTTCCCGGACTGTCCGGTAATAGGTCTTGCCGCTGGAAATTTTTGCTAATTGCATCAGCTCAAACCCGAACATGGAAAGCGTACTGCTGCCGAGTCTACCAGCGGTTTGCAAGATCGCAGTGAAGACGCTGATATGGGTAACACTTATCCTGGCGTCGACACTGATCCCGGCGAAGAACCTGTCAAGGTGGTTTGTGATATCCATAGCTTATCCGCTGATTGACATACCTTTGTCCTTCTTCTGCTTCCGCTCTTGCTTTCGGCCTTTTTCTCCATCGACGTCCGGCGCGGCAGACTGTTCTTGCTGTTTAGACTTTGAAACATTTTGTGACTGCTTATTCTGCATGCGATGCTGGTTAGCATCATAAACAGTCACAGATTTAAATTGCGGATTGGCCTCAATGTAGCGTTTCTGCTCGTTGCCATTTTCGGAAATAGTTACAACTTGCCGGTTCCCTTTTTGCAGCGACTCAATGACTCGCGACTTGTCTTGAGCGTTCCCCATCTCCTTGATTGAGAGCTTACCCAGTTCCTTTTCCAGATCGAAGCCGTAGTTTTGGTGAAACTGTTTTAGCTTGAAATTCCCTGCGTTGTCTGTCTGCTTGAAATCCATTTGCAGCCAGGCATTATAGATTTTTCCCTCTTTATTGGTAAGGTCTTTGTTTACCGCACGTCCATTCATTAGGTTGTATCCTTCCTTCAAGGTGACATTATTATCCCGGCCGATATAAAAGGTTTGCTTCAAGTTTTCAGCTGCTTGTTCCTGTTTGAGTGCTGCGGTGTAGCTATTGAAGAAGTACATGTCGGTTACACTCGACCGTTTGAAATGCAGGGATGAATCCAATGCATCTTTGCCAAATGTGGTTTGGTGCTGCAAAGTGAATTCCGACGGCTGCTTTTTGATCTGCTCCCTGAGCTGTGCTTCCAATTCATCGCCAAAGCCGGAATATTTGACCTGGTCTTTTAGGTATTCAAAGTTTTTCTCGTTCATGATTTTCAAGTTTAAAGGTTTGATGGACTTACTTGCAATGGGATGGATTTCAGAATGTGACGGTTTCTGACTTTCAGGCGTAGGTGTCTGCCGCCGTTTTTTTCATAGAGCGCGATTGACAAAAGCTTTTTGTCCGGAATGGTCATCTTTGGTATTGCGTAAACGAAAGTGTGCTGCGCGCTTGGGCCGACTGAGGTCGTATCACTCAGCACGCGGAATGGTGTGATATAGCTTTCCTGAATCGCTGTACGCTTGGGACGTTTTTTGTCCCTGATGTAAAACCTGAGGGTCTCTATATCATATTTGATAGGCGAGTTATTGGTAAGTATCAATTTGTAAAGCAAAATATCGCCGCAGATGTAAATGCCTGATAGCTCCAATTTTGCTTGAGAAGATTGGTCTTTTATACTGACATTACTGGAATCGTTTTGACTTGCTTGGATCAACGCCTGCTCAATCTCAGCTTCGTTTGGTTCTGCTACTGACGTAGCGCCAACGTTCATTGATTTGCCGATTCTTATGTTGATTGAGACAGGATTCGGACAGTAGCTCGCTAGAAACGAATAAAGCGTCCCATCACCTGTGATAACAGTCAGATTGGTCGTATCGAAAGATGCCATAGCGGCTTTGACTTGCAGGATGTTGTCAAAGCCAGCCGCCGTTTGCGCAAGAATTTCTCCATTCCCTCTGTCCACCGTTTTGATGTTGTATGGAAATACAAGGTGGGTAGTTTTGCTGGTGGTGATTTCAAGTGGAATTGCCTTTATAACGATCGTTTCGACGCCTTGGCAAATGGCTGTTCCGGACAAGCTGAGGCACAGCAGTAGCTGACTCAAAAGAAAATTTCTCATGATAATTGACTCTTAGAATGAATGGAGACTAGATTGATTTGGCGTTGGCGTCTTTGAGAAGCACCTTGTAGCCGGCTTTCACTGAAACCTGGATCAGCTTTGTTTTTCGGCCGAGAAATGTCTTCGCAGCTTCGATACCTGCACTTGCAGCTTGTGCGCCAAGAGATGGGTCGATGATTGGAATGTTTATTCCTTGAATCGCGGGCAAAGGATGTATGAATTAGATTCGTTATTGAATCAGATTAAATATCTTTTTAAAACTGATGATTATAAGCATGAGCAGGAGGTTCGAATCATTATCCGTGGAGGTATGTTTCCGAAATCTGTTGACACCAGCTTCAATCCGCCAAGAGTTTATATAAAAACATTTCCGATTTGTTCTAGCATCATTAAAATAACTCTTGGGCCGAAAGTGCATAAACCGGACGAGTGGGCATCGGCGTTTTATTATCATTTGGGAAACCTTGGTATAAAGCCTGATATACATATATCGAGCTTGCCTTTCAAATAATCCAGCAGTGAATTTTCGAGAAACAGGTGTTTAGTAGTTTCTGTTGTTAATTGCGACGAATTAGATGCTTTTGAGGGACTTGCTGTTTTTGGCGGCCACCTCCCGAATATTTTTCAATCAATGTGCAAGTCAATATGACAAAACTGTGAAAATCCGCTTTTGTTCTGATAACGAATACTATGTTAAGTGACAAATACAAGAAGGACTTTGGTGCCAACCCCCTATGTGGCCATTTCAGCTGTTTGCATCAATGACCGTCGATCCAGGCTTTCGCCGACTGCATTGCTTCGTTTTCCGCGCAGCTTGAATCTGGTTGTATGGGGCCTGAATGGATTCGTTTTTGCCGGTCACAGCAAACAGTATTGGTAAGTGAAATCATGCTGCTGTCCGAAAGGAAGAAGTTCGTTTTCCCGGTAGGAACGCCATAAGTGGCCGCCCCAAAGGTGCGTACTTGCGAAAGCCCTTTTAGCGATAAGAGAATCATTTCGCCTGAGCTGGCTGTGTATTGTCCTGTTAGTACCGCAATAGGGAGATCTGCAACGCCGGGGCGCTCGTAGCGAGAAAGGTAGCCGAGCCGTGACTTCTTTCTGCCTTGTTGATAGTATATGCCGTTCTTGTAGCGGACCGTGCGGCTCTTTTTGCCGTTTCGGTCAGCAAAGCCAATCAATTGTTCAGCATCTATCAGCGGTGCCAGACCAGTGACGAAGGGAATGTAGGTTCCGCCTTCCATTTCCCGCAGATCGATAATGGTGCCTTTCACCTGCACTCTATCGAAATACAGCAGACAATTATACAAGCTATCTGAAATTCTATGAGAGTTTGCTGCATCGGTTGAATTGTAGGATTTCAATTTCATAATTCCATAGTTTCTTTCCACCGAAACATCGAATGGAATATTCGCACGGGTAGCGGCTACATTGCTAACCGGCCGACCTGGGACCTTTGATGCAGGCTGTAAGAAGCTATGTCGGTCATTTAGTTGTTATAATACAAAACGAATCGCCTCGTGCGTGTCGGCTGGCGACTGGGCATGCACCATTTTGGTAAGTGCTTGCTGCTTAATTTTGGCGAAATCCAGATGTTTATGGAAGTAGGCATTGTCTTTGATGAAAGTAAATGCCTGCTCGAAATAAGCGCTGGCGACAGGGCTGGGCTGGCCAGTTGGCATGCTTGGGTTTGGTTCTGCGATTATTGCTGCTGAAATAAGCGATAATGCGAAATAAAATAGACGGGGCAGGCTGTGTTTCATCAAGATGGAGCAGACTTTACGGAATGGATGCTAAAATGAGGTTGAGGGTTGCTTATTGGTTAATAACATAGGCATTGGTAGCAGCAGTATCAAGCATTTTACCCTGATCTTTATAAAGCTGAGACATGCATAAAAAGCGGTATATGGTCGCCATAGGGATACTAAAATTGGCTAGCTCGATCTATTTAAGAATATTCTTAAAAGCATTTGACAAAAAGCGCTTCTCTGCAATATAAATAAAAGACGATAGCAGACTTTTGGCCTGCTATCGCTTCAAAATCGGGTTACTGGCAGCTTAATCCTTTACATGTTGAAGTTAAACCATGACTGGATAGTACCGTTAATGGAAACAAGTGGGCCGTAGGGAGCTTCAAGCGCAGTAATATTATAACCGAATCCCCCTAGTTGGGTCCAACTATTACCTTGCCAACGATAGATTTTGCCTCCTAAAGCGTCGGACCGGCCAGTAATATAGACATAACCGTCAGCTGAAATGGCGATGTCGGAAGCTAATCCTGGCAATTGCACAAATTTGGTCCCGTTGTATCGGTATATTTCACCCTTTGAGTTTGCTACCCATGCGTTCCCGTCAGCGTCCACGGCAATGTAAACACCCCCGCCAGGTTTCTGGACCCATTTACCGTTCTCCAGTTTGTGAATAGACCATCCGGACTTGCCACCATCAATGAATGTGGTGCCGATAATCCAAACCTGCCCATTTGCTCCCACGCCGATGTCTCCGGCCTTGCCTGGGTACTTCTTCCAAGTTCCGTTAGCAAGCATTTCAAAAATGTCGCCGGTGCTGTCAACGATCCAGGGCCGCTCCGTAATCGGATTTACCGCTATTCGGGCTGCGCCCTGACAAGGTACTGTATCCCAATTCTTGGTTGACCAGTTGAATTTATGAACCATCATACCTTTAGGTAGGGGAATCGTCCCTAATTTCCAAAGTGTTGCGTCGCTTCCCCCACCAGCGGCAAGATCGTAGCCGGTCCCCATGGTCGACCATCCCGTATTACTCGGATACAGGTACTTTGCAGCCATCCAGTCTCCCCAGGAAAGAGACGTCCACGCAGCGAATGTACTTTTCATTACCGAGGCATTGTCAACAGTCGGAGTGCCCGGAATATGCATATTATCGTATGAACCGTCGGGATTCGTATGTGTAAGTCCGAGAACATGACCCAGTGCATGAACGATTGCCGCTTTTTTCATGGAAAGCGGTATCTGCGGTCCGTAATAGCAGTAGTTGTAATTGACCAGCACTTCTCCGCCCACGTTGCCGTCCTGTGCTGGCAATGGCGCCTTCACGATGTACGACAAATCGTTTTTCCCGGAGAAGTATGTTTTCAAACGCACTTTGGGATTGTCGTTGGTGATGTAAAATTTGACCTTTGGATTATTATGGTTCCACGTCAGTGCCACTTCGTTGATCGCCTGCTTCCATTCGGCTGGAAAATTCGCATCGATCGAAATACCCAGCGAGCCGACGACCGCATCGGACAGTAACCATTTTGCCCGGCGTTGGGTGGTTTTGGCACCGATGCCTGCTTTCATACGCACCCTTACATCTGCTTCGGATACTAACATGTCTTTTTCGACTACAAAAGCATGGACTGTATCTTCGTAAACGATCTCTGTTGAGGCAACACCCAGCTCGCTGCTCAGAAAAGCAGCCAACGCTTGTGTATCGGAATGGCCGGTTTCCGTACCCGCAACCGGTGGCTGCGAAACCAGTTCGTCTGGCTGTTTGCAGCTTTGCATTGTGAGCGATACCAACGCGAGTACTGCCATGCCATAACGGCATTGTTGACATAAATGTCTCATTTTGAATTTCATGACCAGTTTGAGAATTGTTTGTTTAAATAAATGTGAGCGTCAATTATTGACGCCCGCAAAACTAACGGGGCAGCAGGGCGGAGGAAAAAAATAGAATCCGAAGCGTGAGAAGCGGTTGCTGAGCAGGGTAGTCGAAGGCTTCGAACCGTTTAATCAATGGGTAGTTAGACCAATGTGGGTTTCACTGGTGGGCATGAAAGACTTTTTCATAGTCCCAGCGGAATATTCCCTTGCCGTAGCTGCGGGTCCAGCCGCGGGTTTTGTAGCGGTAAAAACTGTGGAGTAGTACGGCGCTCAGCGCCAGGCCGGCCATGATCCACCAAAAGAGCCAGGAGCGCCAGAAAACGAGGATTAGTATCGATAACGACAGATATTTCACGATCCGGACGCCCGGCTTTTGGGAATCCTTGTGAAACATCACCCGGAGCTCCTTCCGCAAGATGGATTTAGTGTCAGGTTTCATATCTCAGCGTTCATCTGTCGAACCATTTCTTGAATGCTGGCGCTTTCTCGCGGCTGATGTCGACCTGCAACTTCAACGGTGGCCTGAGCACCAGGATGATCTTGTTGTTATCGGCCAGCTGGATACGATGAATGGCTTCCCTTGCGACGATGTGCTGGCGGTTTGCACGGTAAAACTGGTCAGGATCCAGGACTTCCTCCAATTCTTCCAAACTGTCGTTGTTGATCCTGTGGTGTTCGCCCTGAAGTGTGGACACGATGAGCGTGTGGTCTTTCGAAAAGCATGCTATATCCTTCGTTTTCAAAGGAACCCACTGTTGGTGGTTTGTAGCAATGAAGGTTTCGCGGTAGGTTTGGGCAGCAGGCTGGCGTGTAGTCAGCGTAGCCATCAGGCTAGCAATGTCGATTGGTAATGCAGTTTTACCATTCACCAATGACCGGTATTTGTCCAGCGCACGTTTCAGGTCGGTCTCGTCGACTGGTTTCAAGATGTAGTCAATACCATTGACCTTGAATGCCCTTAGGGCATATTCATCGTAAGCGGTTGTGAAAATCACCGGGCACTCCAACTGGAAATGGTCGAATATTTCAAAACTCAGCCCGTCGCCCAGCTGAATATCCATAAACATCAGGTCGGGTTCATTGTTTTGGGAAAGCCAATTCCGGGCGGCTTTGATGCTATGCAGGATCGCAACGACTTCTACGTCTGCTGCAACATTCGAGATTTTTTGTTTGAGCTGGCGCGCAACCAGGCTCTCGTCTTCAATAATAACAGCTTTCATATCAGGGGGATTTTTACTTTAAATGCGTTGGGCGTTTCCTCGATTTCCACGGGCCGCTGCGACAGGTAGCGGTACAGCGAAACCAGACTGGCCAACCCTTGTCGGTTGCTGGTCTGGACGAAGTTTTTCTTTTGCAGGTTATTCTCGACGACTAGCCAGGTCTGCTGCGTGTAAATGCAGATTTTCAGTGGGTCTTCGATGGTAATGATGTTGTGCTTGATCGCGTTTTCAATCAGATTTTGAAGGGTTACAGGCACGATTTTGAGATTCAATAACTGCTGATCGACATCAAAAGTCACCAGCAGGCTTTGCTCGAATCGGGTTTGCTGCAGGTCAATGTACATCTGCACAAACCGGATCTCGTCTTCCAGTGGCACCAGCTCGGTATCCCTGTTTTGCAGAATGTAGCGGTACATTTTGCCCAGGCTTTCCAAAAACCGGGTGGCAAGCTTCTGGTCGATCCAGATCAGGCTTCCCAGTGATGTGAGCGAATTGAACAGAAAGTGGGGGTTGAGCTGTTGTTTAAGGCTTTCGTACATGATCATCGCCTTTTCTTTTTCAAGCGTTGCCGCCCGGCTTTGCAACCCGTAAATCCGCGACTTGCTCCGTATTTGATTTTGATAATAAAGAAATCCAAGGCCTGCCAGGAAAATCATAACCGCAATTCTGAACCACCAGGTGTTGTAGAAGGCCGTTTCGACGTAAAAGGGTATGGTAAGCTCGGCTTGCGTGAGATCGTCGGGATGAATGGCCGCTTTCACCCGGAAATTGTAGCGGCCGCCGGGAATATTGGTGTAGCCTACATACCTGCGGCTCCCCGCTCGCACCCAGTCCGCATCGATATCTTCCAGTTTGTAGAAATACTGATAGGCATCGGGTGTTTTATAGTCAAGAACGGAAAACTCGAAGGAGAAGCTGTTTTCGTCGGGTTCCAGGCGCACAAAGCCATTGCGTGAAAGCTCTTTCTGGTAATAATATTCCTGACCATAGACCTTGAATGAGGTGATCACCGGCACTTTTGCGGCCTTCTGGCCGAGCAAGGTGAACGGATGAAACTGGTAGTAGCCGTTGTTGGCCGTAACCGCCAGAAAACCACCGGGCAAATGACTGATCCCGTAGCCGATGTCGGGCTTGGTAATGCCATCAGAAAGCCCGTAGGAACTGATCCTGTGCGTTAAAGGATCAATTCTACAAAGCGCCGTTTGAGTAATACACCAAACTTTCCCGGACCGATCGCTTTGCATGCTGCTGACGATATCGCCTTTCAAGCCATCACTGCCAGTGTAGAGACTAACAGGCCGTTTTTCGGACTTTGAAATGTCGTAGAGCAGCAGGCCGAGCTCCGTACCTACGTACAAGCGTCCGCCCGGCTGACAGAACACCGAGCTCACGCTCTTAGCCTTTCGGTCCTTGTAGGCCACCGGCACCGGTAGGAATGCGTCCTGTTTCTGATCGTAAAACGCCAGATACCCGTTTTTGCCCGCCACCCAAAGCGTGCCGTACTCGTCGGTATCGATGGCCGAAATCAGCCGAGTCGCGATCGGTCTTGTGGCCGAAGGTGCGTAATGCGTGTATTTCGCATTGCGCGGGTCGTACCTGAACAGGCCGTTTCTTGCGGTGGCTATCCAAAACGTGTTTGCCTTGTCTTGCCGGATGGATAAAAAGAAATTGCTGGGCTTCTCTGCCGTCCATGCGGGCGGTTGCGGGATTTTGACCAGCGTTTCCCGCACGGGATCGAATGTATAAATGACATCCCGCGAAATCACCCAGACCGTTCCGCTCTTGTCCTTCCAAATGTTATTCACCCGCTGCAAGGGCTCGTCCATGTGCGTGTCGACACCCAATGCTTTCGTCACCCCGGTTTTCTTGTTGTGCACTTGCAGCCCATCGGCCCAAAGGGTGGCCGTTAGCTTGAAATGATCATCTTCGATAATGGAAGTAATGGAATGAAATACGGAATGGTCACGTTTTTTAACATTGACCGGCACAAAGGTGAATGGTTTGGATTGCCGGAATGCGGCAACAAGCATGTTCTCGGTATTGAGCCAAAGGTTATTTTCCCGATCGGCCAAAAGGCCATTATAGGAACCGGTGGGAAACCCCTGTTTGCCAGCCAGAAAAACAAATTCCTCCTTTTTCTTGTCAAAATATCCAAACCCCCGGTCAATGGAAGTAAGCCACAAGGTATCGCTGCCGGAATGGTGAATGCCAGAAATGATGTTGGTCGTAGGGAGTATGCGCGGGTCAAACCGGTAGCGCTTCCATCCGCCGGTTTTTATGTTGAAAGCAGCAAGGCCCCCGGCCCAAGAGCCCAGCCAAAGCACGTCATCTTCTACTGTATAGGAAATGAACAGGTTCTGCGGCACCAGGTGCCCGCTTGCATCCGGGTCGGGAATGGCGTTCAAGTTGCCGCTCGTTTTGTTGAATAAATACAAACCAGTGTGCGTGAGCAGGTAAAAGCGGCCGCCCGGCTGCTCGTAAACGCGGTAGACGATGTTGAAAGCTTTGCGGTACTCGGGCTGGTTTATTCCGGTCGCTGTTTCTACAATGTTATATTGCCTGTGCTTTCCGCCGGCCTGGTCTAATCGTATGAGCCCTTCTCCCTTAATGCTGGTCCAGACCGTATTCTGACGATCGATATACAGCATTTTCACTTCTTCGCCTGACAGGTCCCGGCCCTGCACGTCGGTCATCTCGTAGTTGGTAAACTGGCCGCGCACCGGATTGTAACAGCTGATCCCGCCGGTGTAGAAGCCCACCCATATGTTGCCGTTCAGATCTTCTGCCAAAGCGGTGATGTAGTTGCCGGCCATGCTTTTGGGGTTATCGGCGCTGCTCCGAAACGTGATGAAGCCGTGACCATCATACCGGTTCAGCCCGTCGGATGTGCCCAGCCATAGGAATCCTTTTTTGTCCTGGATCATGCAATGCACCAGCCGGCTGCTGAGCCCCTGGCGCTCGTCGTATTGATTCACCTCGAAGACCCGGTCCTGTGCATGCACCCAACCGGCCAATAGCTGAATGCACAGCAGCAAAGATTTCCAGCATCTGCCAGGTTTCATCAGGCTCAGATTAAAGTTAAAGGTGGGCAAGCGGATCAAGATTGGACTTCTAATATGTCTTGCACAAAAATGTTAATCCGAACGAAAGGTTGCCACTTTAATTTGGCGAAACGTATAAGAACCGCTTTCGAAGCGTAGCGAAAATCCATATTTAACGGTTTCAAATTGCCAAAAAGGAAAGCAATTGATTAAGCGGTTCCAGCGGAGATCATGCCCGCTTCCGCAGCTGATCCTATACGCCTTAGCAACTTCAATTTTACCACCATCCAGGAGCGAACTAGTTTTGATGCGTCAATAATGCATTGGGTAATCGCTATCCTTCTCTTTTGTGAAAATGCCGCTTAACGATGATCAATTTAACAAAATAGTACTGTTATGATAAAACTGCTATCAAGCCCGCGTCTGCTTCCAATCCTTTTTCTGCTTGCCTTTTCAGTATCGGGGTGCAAAAAGGATGAAGACCCAGCTCCCCAGGCGTATTTCACGCTCTACACGCAAATTGAATCCGATTTCGACCGGTTGGATGTTTACATTGACGGAAAGCTGGCCGGAAGCATCACTGCGACATCCGCCGCCATTCCCGATTGCGGGAAACAGGCGACCGAATCAGTTTTTACTACGGCGGTAACCGCCGGACCGCGAGCGATCGAGGTGAAGCAAATCCTTGAAAACAAAGAAGTAGGCATCTGGGATGACTGGACGATTACTTTCAAAGAGGATGAATGCGTGCGAAAAAAGCTTACTGAATAGGTATTTGCTCAGTCTCTAACATCTATTTAATCAAACAGTCATGAAATCGTTCATTTTTTTGCTGGCAGCGCTTACAGCAGCTGTGTTCGCCCACGCCCAGGTTCCGCAGCAATTTGCTTTCCAAGGCGTGGCGCGTGACGCAGCCAATAAACCGGTCTCAAATAAATCCGTTTCGGTCCGCTTCACGCTGCACCAGGGTTCCGAGGCCGGACCCACGGTTTACAAGGAAACACATTCACCGCAAACAGCGGCAAGCGGTGTATTTAATATTTCCGTAGGTGCGGGAAATACATTGTCGGGCAGTTTCTCGGCGATCAATTGGAACGCCGGGCCTTATTTCTTACAGGTAGAACTGGATGCTGCCGGGGGAAGTGACTATGAAACGATGAGCACAACCCAGCTGCAAAGTGTACCTTATGCATTGGTTTCATCCCATGCTGACAACCTTACAGGCGTCAGTAGCCCAAAAAACGGGGATATGTTGGAGTTTCAAGACGGGTCCTGGACGAAGAAGCCTAAGACAAAACGCTACCATTTTAGTGGATCTGGAAGTAATCTTATAGGTACCCTTCGGTTTGTTTCAGCTATGGCCACGATCACGATCGAAAAAGACAATCCCAACATTTCTCTTTCAGCAACGAAAACATTCGGGTCAAACCTGACTGATGGTGGAGAGTCCATGAGCCTTGTCTTAGGGTACCGAAAAGTAGGCGATACACAGGAAGACTATACTCCTTTTATTACAACGGATGTAATCAACAATTTTCGTGTAACAACGCGGGTTCGGTTGCCTTTTACGCTAACAGGTTCATATGCAACAACATTCAAGGCTGGTGAGGTTTACGAGGTTGGTATGTTGGGCAAATCGTCAAACGGGGGATCCTGGAATGACAACGGTCCATCGACGGGATTCGTAGAAGTAAGTTATTAACTACTAAACGAAAGATCATGAAGTATAAATTCTTTCTATTCATCGGCATATTGCTTGCCTTGACCGCCCATGCTCAGATCCCGCAGCAATTCGCCTTTCAAGGCGTGGCGCGTGATGTATCCAATAAACCGGTCGCAAATAAAACCGTTTCGGTCCGCTTCACTTTGCATCAAGGTTCTGCATCAGGCGCTGCGGTGTATCAGGAAATACATACGCCGCAGACCACCGCCAACGGCACGTTCAATGTAGCGGTCGGAGCAGGTAACGTACAATCAGGAGCGTTCGCAAATATCCATTGGAGTAGCGGAACGTATTTCTTACAAGTGGAGCTGGATGCTGCTGGTGGAAGTAATTATTTAAATGTAAGCACGTCTCAGCTGCAAAGTGTTCCTTACGCACTCATGGCCAAGAATCTAGAAGGGATCAATGATCCTCAGGAAGGGGATATGATGGTTTTCAAAGGAGATCAGTGGCAGAAGCGGCCTGAACGGAGGTATCATCACAATACAGGATTTGGTTTACCACCTAGCACGGCGATGAATTTTCTGTCCGTTAAGGTGCAAATTCAAGTTAATCAAGCTAATCCGATACTAACCCTGATGTTTTCAAAAGCGTTTGGGTCAGTTGCCACTGGGGGAGGAACTGGTTTAACGCTAAATCTCGGGTATCGTCGCGTGGATATTCCCAATCAGCCCATTCTTGAATTTGATCCTTCACATGCTGTCCCAGGTTTCCGTGTATCTCTGGGAACGCGTTTGTTTATTCCTTTCCATGGTGTTTATCAAACCAATCTTGAACCTGGAACTTATGAAGTCGGAATGGTTGGCTTTGCTAGTAATGCTACCACCGCAGCAAATTGGAATGACGGCGGGCTTAGCCTTGGCACTGTCACATTAGAATATTGATTGCTTTTAACGGAGAATCATGAGATTTTCAAGTGTTTGCCGTATCTAAATCATTGTATCAATGAAAACAATATTTATTACTCTTCTTCTGGTATTTTTGGGCGAGGCAATTTGGGCACAATCCTTTTCCCTGGGAATTTTCGGGGCGTCCGCTAGTGGCTCTGGCGAGAACGTTTCACTGGATTGGTCGCTTGGTAGCGTCGGTGCGACAAACGAGGTATACGCGGCGCTTCCGGTAAGACTTATCTACTTTAAAGGGGTTTCCACCGGGGCAAACCAGGCAGAGCTAACTTGGATGACGGCCAGTGAGACATCGAATGCAGGTTTTGAAATCCAGAAATCAGTTGACGGGAAATATTTTGAAAAGGCCGGGTGGGTTGATGGAAAAGGGGACCGGGGCGGCGTTTATAGCTTTTCCGATAATGACCTATATACTACAAGTTACTACCGGCTCAAACAGATCGACTGGGACGAAAGCTCGACATTCTCTAGAATTGTTTCGATCGTTCCTATGCATGAATCTATTAGAATGGCAGCGGCCTATCCGAACCCAGCCATTGATGGAAAAGTAAACCTAAAACTACCAGCAAACACTTCTCAGCTCACAATTTCCGATCAAAACGGCACACTCATATCATCACATTTGCGCCCGAACCGGCAAGAAATAGCTATTCTACTGCGCCAGTCAGGGATTTATTTGTTTAGAATTTCTACACCGACGGAAGCCACAACACTTAGAGTGGTACGACCATAGTGATCTTCTTGAATAGCAGTGCTTTAATTGCTAGAAATGAGACGGAATGGCATATTTTGTATTGAAAAGCAGCTTTAAAAAAGAGACATTTGAGACTGGAGTCCTTCGTCATTCCCCAGCGGTGGCAGATTCTCATACCGCCAAAACTCAAACTTTGGCTCACCATCCGGCCGCGGCTTTGTCCCTCTGATGCTAAAAACTGTCCGATAGTCCAGCGCCTGTGAAGGCGACATGAAATCAAACACCGCCTTCATATCCGTGTCCGAGAAATGCTCAGATAGCCAAAACTCTTCCAGCTCTGGCGTGAGAAACAATGGCATCCGGTGACGGAACTCGCCGTCGTTATGAATATTGGCCATCAGCTCGTTAGCCGTGCGGGTGAGCATCCCAAAACTGCTACTTTGCTTTTTTTCACCAGCTGGACCGGTCGTTTCAATGATCTGAAACAGCCCCGGCAGAAACTGCATTTTCCGGTCTTTTGGCCAGATGTAGTAGGGGACTTTCTTTGCCCACCCCTGGATCGCACGATGCTCGTAAGTACCCGTTACTGGAATAAGGCACCGGTTCTGCCTGATTCGATGCGCGTAGGAGCGACTGTCGCCGAGCACCCGCTCCGACTGTATGTCCGCCATTTTGGTACGGCGCTTGCGGCGCTCGACCGGATTTTTCTCGTAGACAGGATCCAGCGACCATTCCAGCTCTGAAAGAATCAACTCAGTGCCCTGACGTGTTATCACTGGATACTGTGGAAACGCGAAAGAGCTGATGTGGTCATAGACAGGTGAGTCCTGAATAATCCGCTTGTCTTTGATTTTGGGAAAAACCTCCTTGGTCAGCTCAATATCGCTGTGAAGGGATATGTCGTAACAGAGCTGACGCCCGCGCAGATACGGAATCATATATATAAAAGGGGTGCTTATCTGATCATTTCATACAGGTCAAACTCATGCTCGGGCCCGTTGGCCGTAACAGTGGCTTTGAGCCTTCCGAATTTCAAATCCATTTGAATGACGATCGCATCGTTGGAAGCGACCGGCATGTGAGCTTTAATGTAAGATATCCATATTCCGCTGATATAATTTGATCATTTTCTTGTTCCAGGACTCTTCCCGGAACGTGCAAAGGAAAAGGCTGTACCGCGGATCGTTGATTAGGGCTGTGATCTTTTCGATATCAGCGGAAAGATTGAGCAGCTTTCCTTCGTTCCCGGAGAGCTGCGCCGCATGCACCTTCCCTGATTTCTCATCCTTGTAAGGAGTCGCCATAAACCCAAAGCCCTCCTTGATCCCTGACCAGGTGAAGCGTTGCAGCACAATGAAATGATTGCCGTGCTGGGTGATACGCCGGATCATAGGCAGGTTCAGGATTTCGAAAGGGTTGTATGCGGCTACCATGGCAGGTGATACTGGTTAACGGAAATTACGGCCGGAAGGAAAGATTTCCAATTGCACCGCCTTTTTTCGGACCTGTGTTTTGCGGTTAACAGCCTGGGATACATATTCGTCTTTTTCGTCGGCGCGCGATAACGTAAGCAGATCCGGATCTTCATCTTTCTGATTAAGATTTCGCAGCAGCGGGGACATATCATAGCAGCGCCGGACGACCACATGGATCACTTCCCCTTCGATTTGCAGCTTTCCTTCGACCATCAAAAGCCGCGACCGGAGGATCTCCTTACGGTATTTCTCGAAAAGGCTTTGAAACACGACCAGGTTAGCCACGCCCGACTCGTCCTCGATGGTGATAAAGCAGACCCCGCCGGCAGTACCTGGCCGCTGGCGCACGAGCACCAGGCCTGCTACCCGGACAAACTGTTTATCGCGCAACCCCGCAAGATCCGCAGTCTTGATCACCCTTTTCGCTACCAAATCCTGGCGGACAAACGAAACCGGGTGCGCTTTCAGCGAAAGCGAGGTGGACATATAATCCTGGACGACATGCTCGGAAAGCGAGAGCTTGGGAAGCTCGACGGGCGCTTCAAACTCGCTGGCTGACTTGTGGCCCGCAAAAGCGCCCATCGGCCGTTCGGAGAGGGCAGAGGCCTCCCACATCGCCTGACGCCGGTCCATGCCCATCGAGCGGAAGGCGTCCGCGTCAGCGAGCTTTTCCAGCGCCTCTTGGGAGACCCCAGCGTCCCGCATCAAATGAATGGCCTTATAGGGCCCGGTGCGCCCCGCCAAAAGGGCCAAAGCGTCCTTTTTCGCAAGCCCTTTCACCTGACGGAAGCCCAGCCTGATCGCCCTATATTCCCCTTCTGGTTCCTCTAACGTATTGTCCCAGCTGGAAATGTTCACATCCACCGGCCGCACCTTAACCCCATGTTTACGCGCGTCGATGACAATTTGTGCGGGCTGGTAGAAGCCCATAGGCTGAGAGTTCAACAGCGCTGTCGCGAATACATCGGGATAGTAGCACTTCATCCAGCAGGAGACATAGACCAAAAGCGCAAAGCTGGCCGCGTGGCTTTCAGGAAACCCGTAGCTACCGAACCCTTCCAGCTGCCGGAAGATCCGGCGCGCATATTCTTCCGTATAGCCACGTCCGGTCATCCCATCAATCAGCTTCTTTTCAAACTGGGTGACAAGCCCGTTGAGCTTAAAGGTCGCCATACTGCGCCGGAGCTTATCGGCTTCGGCAGGAGTGAAGCCGGCCGCCACGATCGCGATCTTCATCGCCTGCTCCTGGAACAGGGGCACCCCCAGCGTGCGGCCGAGAATGTCTTCCAGCTCCTTGGAAGGATATTCTACCGGTTCTTCCCCGTTCCTGCGGCGCAGGTAGGGGTGCACCATATCCCCCTGGATCGGACCCGGCCGGACGATGGCGACTTCGATTACCAGGTCATAGAAGTTTTTTGGTTTAAGCCTGGGCAGCATCGACTGCTGCGCCCGGCTTTCGATCTGGAAAACCCCGATCGTATCGGCATGCGAGATCATCTCATACACCTTCGGATCATCCTGCGGGATAGTCGCCAGCGTGTAGGTCTTGTCATAATGGTTTCTTAAAAGGTCAAAGCCTTTGCGGATACAGGTAAGCATGCCCAGGGCAAGCACATCAATTTTCAGAAAGCCGAGCGTATCGATATCGTCTTTGTTCCATTCGATATTGGTGCGGTCTTCCATCCGGGCGTTGATGATCGGGCAAAGGTCAGTGATCTTGCCCTGGGTGATCACAAACCCGCCGGTATGCTGGCCCAGCTGCCGCGGAAAGCCCATGAACTGTTTGGTCAGATCCGCCACTTTCATAAGGTGCGGGTCACTCGCGTTAAAGCCTTGATCCGAAATCCGTTTTCCTTCAAACCACTCATCGGTAAATTCCCAGATCGAGCTGGATAGTTTGTTTATCGCATCCACGGACATGCCCATCGCTTTGGCCACATCGCGCACAGCGCCTTTCTGGTGCAGCTGGGTGACAGTGGCCACGATCGCTGAGCGGTCACGGCCGTATTTCTGGTAGATGTACTGGATCACTTCTTCCCTGCGCTCATGCTCAAAGTCTACGTCGATATCCGGCGGCTCGTTACGGGCTGATGAAATGAAGCGCTCAAAGAGCAGATCAAATTTGGTAGGATCAACGCTGGTGATCCCAAGACAGAAGCAGACGGTCGAGTTGGCCGCAGAGCCGCGGCCCTGGCAAAGGATGCCGCGCTCACGAGCGAAACGGACAATATCGTAAACTGTCAGAAAATAAGCCGCATAATCCATTTCGGCTACAAATTTGAGCTCATGCTCGATGGCGCTGGCAACTTTCTCAGGCACCGGCTCCCCGTAAAAGTCCCTGGCACCTTTCCAGGCCAGGTAGGTCAGTTCTTCTTGCGGGCTGCGGTCGCCGCCGGTGATCTCTTCCGGATACACGTATTGCAAGGTGTCCAGTGAGAAGGTGCAGGCTTCTGCGATTTCCTGCGTGCGGGCAATGGCATCCGGATACCCGCGGAAGATGCGCAGCATCTCTGCCTGGTCTTTCAGGTAGCGCTCCGCATTCTGGTGCAGCCGGAAGCCGGCATTGTAGATCGTGCATTTCTCGCGCACGCAGGTAACGATGTCTTGCAGCTGCCGGCGCTCCGGGTGATGGTAATGCACATCGTTGGTGGCCACCAGCGGTACATCCAGGCGCTTTGAGATTTCGGACAGCCGGAAGAACTTTTTGACATCGCTTTCCACGTAGGAGCGGGTAGCAGCCAGGTAAAGCTCACTGCCCAGCTCGGAGCGGTATTCGCGCAGCGCCCTTTCAAAGCCCGGTTCAAATTCAAAGGATGCATTTAGTGTCACCGGCGCGACGGCAACGAACTTCATCCCTTCGGCGTGTTCATACACATCCCTTCGGTACAGGTCGCATTTTCCCTTTTCAGTCCTTCGGTTTCCCAGTGATAACAGCGCCGAAAGCCGCGCGTAAGCGGGCTTATCCGTCGGGTAGGCCAGAAGGCTGGGCCCATCGATCAGATCCAGCCGCGCGGCTGGGATGACCTCAAACCCTTTGCCGCGTGCGGCCGAATGCGCGCGCACAATCCCTGCCAGCGTGTTCCGGTCTGTGATGGCTATTTTCGTATAGCCAAAGTGCATCGCCTGCTCGACGAGCTCTTCCGGATGCGAAGCCCCACGAAGGAAGCTGAAATTGCTGGTTACCTGTAATTCGGTGTACTGCATGAGGTCAGGAAGGATTTATGCGAAAAAGCCGTGGATGAACCACTCGGCGGTTAGCTCTTCATTGTAGTGGCCAAGCCGGAAGATCCAGTAGCGGCCTCCCTGCTCATCTTCGACAGCGTAATAATCGCGGTGCAAGCCGCCGGTAATCCACCATTCCTGCTCGATCCGGTTTGGTCCGTCCGCTTTTTTGATGCGGTGGATATCCCCTTTATAGCGAAAGAGCATAGGCGGGTAATCCGGTACCGGCGCGGAGACAATGATGCGCTCGGGCTCTGGCAGCAGCTGCACCGGCCGGTGCTGGTCGGTCCGCCAGTCTATTTCCGGCTGATCGGTCAGGGAGGTTGCCTCGGTAATCGCGCGCTCTGGCCAGTGGTGCTGGGCAGGAAGATAGCGGTGGATGACGCCTGTGCCCGCCCGCGCCGAGAGCCGGTCGATCAACTCTGCGATTCGCGTGATCTTATTACCGCTGTTTAAGTCCCAAAGCGCTTCCTGCGCGTTGGCCAGCGGCTCGACAACCGGGGCTTCCATCACAAACAGCTCAATGCCCAGGGCTGGCTCGATGCTGGCAATTTTCAGCTCGAAAAGCTTGAACATATGCGAAGCGCTACATGAGGGCCCGCTGGTGCCGATCTGGACTTGCTGGATCTGTCCGTCGATCCGGTAGCAGCGCAGCACAGCCTGGCGCGCACCCTGGCCGTCTTTGACCAGCCTTTCACAAAGCTTTTCCAAAAGCTTCTGGATCGCTATCTCGATGCCGGAAGCTGTCTGGATCGGTTCCAGGCTGGAAAGCCGCTCCTGGTAGGGCTCTACTGGCTGGACGGGCTCAAAGGCCTCGTGCGTCGTGCCAAGCGCTTTGCCGATCTGGTCGAGCGTCGCCTGGCCAAACCTTCGGCGCAGCACCGAGGGCGGCATATAGATAAAGCTTTTGATTTGGTAGAGCCCCAGTTTCTGCATTTTCTCAATTACCGGGGCCGGTAGCCGCAGCGCATGCGGCGGCAGCGGCAAGAGCGCAGACAGCTGCTCGCCTGGCGCTATGATCGGGAAACTGCGCGAGTAGCGAGATACCGCCCAAGCCGTGCCGATCGTGTCAGCCATAGCGGTACGCACATCATAGCCAGAGGATTTCAGGCGCGTTGCAATGTCTTTCAGGTAAGCTGCTTCCGATCCCCAAAGGTGCGCGCAGCCAGAAGCGTCCAGGATCAACCCGTCAGGCAGGTCAACAGCCACCAGCGGCGAGTAGCGGATGGCCCATTCTGCCAGGGCGCGTAGCAGCTTTTCAGGTAAGGCCGGATCATAGTCGAGTACCTGCAAATCCGGCTGTACCGCGCGGGCGTCGGCGAGCACCATGCCCACCTCGATACCCAGTTTCAAAGCATCCCGGCTGGATGCTTTCACCACCATGCGGTTACGCTCCTTGGCGGCAAGCACAAAAGGTTTGCCTTCCAGCTCGGGCTGGGTAAGCAGCACGCGGTCTACCAAAAGGTGCCTAAGCCATATCGTCACATACCTTTTCATGACCGCTACCCAACCTTGGATATATACTGGTGAAAAGAAACAGAGTCACCAACGAGCTCGAAATTGCCATCGCGGAATTCCAGTGGCCAGCTGCCTGGCTCGCCGTTACGTACTTTCTCGATCTGAACCTGCCAGCGTGGAAAGCCGATGCCAGGCAGAACTTGGTCTTCTACACCGGGGAGCGGGCTGATCCGCCAGCGGCAGACTGCGGCAACCGGGTTTGAAAGCCGGGGCGAAACCCTATGCAGAAGGCCTGTGACCTTGCTTTCTTCGACAGTCAGCTGTAATCTTCGCGACTCGGTCAGGTTCAGCTCCTTGATTTCGCCTACGACCGCTGATAGCGCATCGCATCTGAGCGCTTCTTCGATAGCCCACAGAAGGTCTTTATCCTTTTTCAGATCGACGAAGATCACCCGGTCGGGTGACACTCCGAATTGGCTCAGACCGAAAGGGTAGACCGTTCGGCGTGTACCCACCCAGACGCAGAGCCCGTCCTGTTTCATCATCTTACCGGCCAGGGCGGCCATAAAGCCCGATGTGGCCGCAGTCTGCTCGGCTGACTGGCTGATAAACTCGTGCATCCCCACGCGAGGGAATACGCCCTGCGGGAAAGCTTTCATTACTGGCCCCAGGCCAAAGTCGTCGTGTTTTACGCCCAACGCCGGCGCACGGAAGCCCTGCAAAGCGGCGATGTCGCTTCTGAGCCTGGCAACCAGCTCACTTTTTTTCAATGCAGTTTCCATAGTATGAATGTTTTGCTATCTTTGGTATTAATAGTACCATTGATGTGATTTCAATAATAACATTATGCCATGACAAGCGCAAAACTTTTTTTCGGTAGCAACATCCGGTTTCTCCGCGAGCGACGCAGGCTCACCCAGGAAGATTTCGCCGAGCAGCTGGGCGTCACTCGCGTCAAACTTGCTGCCATAGAGGCTGGAAGGACGGAAAACCCGTCAGCAGTTGACCTGATCAAAATCTCTGATTTTTTCGGGCTTTCGATCGATAATCTTTTTAGGATCGATCTGCGTGGGGTAGGGGAGCTGCCACTCCGCGAGCTGGAAGCGGGGAGCCCGCTCTACATGAAAGGGACGAACCTTCGGGTGCTGGCTATCTCGACAGACAAAGCCAATAAGGAAAACGTTGAGTATGTGCCAGTCAAGGCGAAGGCGGGCTACCGGAGCGGGTATGCCAACCCAGAATTTATCGCTTCGCTTCCGAAGTTTTCTGTGCCAGGCCTTCCGCAGACAGGGACGTTCCGGATGTTTCCGACGACGGGCGACTCGATGCTGCCGGTGCCGGAGGGCGCGGACGTGATCTGCCGGTATGTCGAGGACTGGACGGCCTTGAAGCCGGGGACGCTATGCATTGTGATCCTGGATGGCGAGCAGGATTTTGTCTTTAAGAAGGTCACTATTTTGCCAGAAGGGAATAAGATGCGGTTGGAATCTTTGAACCGGGCTTATGAGCCATATGAGATCAGTGCCGGAGACGTGCTTGAAATCTGGAAGTTTCACAGCTACTTTTCTAAGGATGTGCCTGAAAGGGTGTCAGAGGTGCAGCATATTTCGCAAACTATGGACACCATCTTGAAGCAGCTCAAAGAAATTCAGGAGAAGATAGTTGCAAGGCCAGATAATGCTGCGCCATAGTTGGACAGCCACAGCATCAAGAATGGGCCAGCAATTAAGAATTCAAGTGTTCCGGGTGTACGTGTGTATCGACCTTTGTATAAAAGAGAAGCCAGCACAATGTCCCCAATCGGGGACATTGCTAAATAGCATGGGTGCTGGGTTATAAGAGTATACGAGCAAAGATAGCCCACATGAACTGAAAACTAGGCAGGTCGACAGGTTCATCTAAATTCTTTGCAATGGTTTCTTGGTATGGTCTTAGAAAAGTGCTTTTCATTAGGACAAGCGCGGACCAAATGCCGAAAGTATGGTTCAAAACGTTACTATATAAGTATATATAGTGCGCTTAAAACGAATGAGAACAAATTTGAACATATTGGCAGAGATCCGGCGGCTGCATGAGCAGTACATCACCGAAATTGACAACAGCGATTTAAAACCTTTATCAGCTAAAATATATAAAACGCATTCAGAAAACTTCATTCGGTGGATTGAAGGCGTCTTCCAACCAGGGCAGCGCGCAATACACAGAAAATAACGGTAGTTGCTCACTGGTGTAAGGCTATCAATTAAGAAAACCTCCTTTGGGATTCCCAAAGGACGTGGGTAATATTACCGTTTACGCACTAACTGTGCTTTCATGCCTCGTAGCCAAAAACGGTACTACCGGTCACCGTCGTGTAGCAATAATTCAATTTGCAAATCAACTAAGGGCGAAGACTTGCATTTTGTATAGCTTTGCCAGTCTGTTATGCTATACACTTTTAGAGGAGGGTTTAAGTAAAAAGCCTGGTTGTCCTGCACCCAGGCTTCTTTTTATGGCCAGCCATTTAGTTTAGGCAAGCGCTGCGCCGTCAAGGCTTGGCCGTTCAAACAAAGTCTTCCGGCTCCGTGGTGAACGAGGTATGATCCGTCCCGGATAGCAGCAACGTTAGCGCGTTTGATTTTTCTTGTACGAAGGCCCTCACGACTTGGATAAATCGATACGGGTGTTGCCATTCAAAAGTCCAACTACCGGGTTAAGAGTTCTGCTTCTGTAATTCAATTAGTGCAATCAAATCCTCCTATCTATTATCCTATAAAGGTAAACGGTCACTTGTATGTGTATTAACCAGGTTTATACAATGATTTTACTTTGTTCATGACTATTATTTGAGCAGAGCTTCGTAACGGAAGTTCAGCAGGCTAATGGTCTGTCGTTATCTACTCTATATATGTAAAGATTGATCATCGGTTCGACTGGCTGGGTTTCCAGTGCAAACTCGTCAACTTCTACAAGGATGCCTTTGTGAGAAAGTTCAGCAATCACCATCTTGATGATAGAAACAGGCGTTTTTGATGTAAAAAAGGTATAAAACAAACAGTTAGAGTTAGCACTGCTTTCCAGTATTGCTTCAATAATCTGGTCAACTATGGCCGGTCTTATAGTGTTTAAATGCTTACTCATCCAACAGATCAAAGGGTGAATATTGTAAAGGTAGTAATACTAATTGTTATGGTTGTTCTTCACTTTGACATGTGTCATTCCTATGACGATCAATTTTACCGCCAAATATATAACTACGCTAATCTGCGGAGATTTAGGAAAGCTGATGACAACCGAATCTCATTTTATGCTCAAATATGCTTGCTGCTATCCAAAGGGAGGCCTCATACAGATCGTCACCTTAATCTTTTAGAGCAACCACCTTTTACTTGTCCGAAGATAGATTGGTATTTCGATGTAGCTGTAGCTTCGTTGTAAAATCAGTGTTTTCACTGATAGAGGATGTATTGTTGAAGCCAGCAGATTTTTGTCTGCTGGCTTTTTGTTTACCAATTATAGCTCTTTCGGTGAGAATGCAATCCATTTGAAAATGCTTTATCCCTTGAGCGCCAGAAGCCTTGAGCAACGTGATGCATGGAGCTGATATGTGGACGCTTCCGGGCCATACACGCTGTTCGCCAAACAACAGGATGGTATATTTTGTTTGGTCTTGTCTACTGAGTCGTGCCAGAAGGTGACGATTGCAATTTTAATGAGTAATACTGGTCAATCGTAAATGAACAATTGTTCTTGCCTTTCAAACGCCATAGAGCTATGTGACCGCCAGAGTTTTGACCAAAAATGGTGCGCAATAGCAGGAATTGCGGTGATCACCGTATCTCTCAGAGTACTAGTCAACATTCTGGGCCTTTGCATTATACGTCGTCAAGTGTTGCAATACGTAAATTTCATAGAATAAATACTACAATGTAGGGCGCTATCTACGACTGCTAATTTTTCATGTCGACAAAAATAATTTGATATCGGACTTATGTTTGTGCCATGCTAAACCAGGGACGCCCGGTGTAGTGAGTGCATCATTAAGACTTCGAAGTAGTAGTGCTACCGCTTTTCAGGTAGAGCGTATCAATTATCCGAATATCAACCGATTTAATACTTATGAAGACAACTCGACTTGTTCCAACATTCGCCATTGGTTTCATGCTGGCTGCGGCTACCATTGCATCTGCGCAAGTAAAAATCGGATCGAACCCTACAACGATCGACCCGAGCAACAACCTGGAAGTGGAAAGCACTGACCCGGCCAAAAGAGTCAGTATAAATAAAAATACTGGCAAGGTCACTATTGCCGACGGTTCACAGGGAAACGGCTTTGTGCTTACATCTGATGCGAATGGAGTCGCCACATGGCTGCCACTTTCAACGGCAAAAATACCTCAGACGGTATTCAATGGAGCGATTACTGCGCCTACGACTGTACCTACGTTTACGGTACACGACGATCCCGCGCAGCGTCTGCCCCTGGTCCCAAGTGTCGGCGGTGAGAATTGGCTGCCTGCCGAAAAACGGTACACAATTCCTGCTGATGGCTCGTACTCAGTGCAGGTGGGTTTGTCGTGTAACAGTACTACGGGTGCAGGGGTAGTTCTTTGGACCAGGATCTGGGTTGTCTCGGAAAACGGGGGCCCGCTTTTCAAAGGCACATCTCCGTTGGGAGGCACTGCGGGTGACTGGCAGTCTGTCGTATATACAGGAAGGTTATCAGCGGGGGACGCAATTTCACTGGAAGGGTATACGATGCAAACCGACGGGAACCCGCCCATTAACCCTATCTGGACTGGGACATGTGGCCGCGCTTATATGACGATCACCAAAATAGAGTAGTTTGTTTACCGCCAATTTGGCTCTAGAACACCCATGCGGAAATTCAACAGCATACTTCAATCGCAATTCTTTTGCATCAATTACAAATTTCTATGAAGACAATTCGACTTATTCCGACATTGACCATCGGTCTGATGCTCGCGGCGGCCACTGCCGTTTCCGCACAGGTAAAAATCGGCTCCAACCCAACAACGATTGATCCAAGCAATAACCTCGAAGTGGAAAGTACCGATCCGGCCAAAAAGGTCAGCATCAACAAGAACACTGGCAAAGTGACGATTGCAGACGGTTCGCAAGGGGCGGGAAAGGTTTTAACCTCAGACGCGGCCGGTGGCGCCACCTGGCAAACCCCATCGGCCCCGGGGATGGTAAACGGTACGTTGGGAAATCTGGTAACCGTGCCGGGTGATGGGCAATTTTACTCTGGGGCTAGTATTACTTTCCCGAGAGCAGGTACATATATGGTGACAACCCGTTGGGTAATGCCGACTGGTGCGACCAGCTATCCGGTGGGTAATCAAGTTTTTATAAATACCGCATTGTCGAGCAGTTCGTCCACCTTTGAACTAGCTGGTCTTACCGCTGAATGGGTACTTGTGGCACCAACGGCTCACCATACAACGCCAGCGTTTCGGGTAACTGTAACCGAAGGCCAAACTCTTCACTTCTGGTTTTGGACAGGTTCCTTTTCCGGAGAGCTACAATTCGTAGAAACCTACGCTGTAGGGCCATTCTGATAGCATACGCTGACTTGCATTTGCCAGTCAAACCGATCAAACCTTATGACATCAAAGTACTAAGCATACTTTATATGAAACTAAAACATTCAAAATTACCTGGAAGGGTATGCGCCAGCATCGCGGTTTGTGCCGCCCTGATGGGCCATGCACATTTTGGCTGGGCGCAGGAAGGCAGCCAGGGCAATACCACGATCTTCGGCGGCGCCCAGATGAGCTTTTTTTCCAATCATGATTTCGTAGCAGGCGGTGCGGGCGTGCAGCCGGGTGTGATCCTGACCGAGCGCGCGGCCGGCAACTTCGGCGTTCTTAATTTTGTCGGTGACAATCTGACATCTAATGGCGCATCCGACGCCGGGTATGTGGACGGATATGTACGTAAATACGGCTCAGGACAGTTCATTTTTCCGGTGGGCGATAACGGCTCGCTAGGCCCGTTTGCTGCTTCGGGCGATGGAACGATGGGCGCCTACTTCCGCGCCGATCCCAATGCAGCCGCGACCAGCAACCTGTTTTCAGGCACAGATTACCCGGCACTTCCAACCGGCGGTCCGTTTGGTACCAGCAGCAGGGGTGCAGGCGTGACAGCCGTCAGCACGGTAGAATACTGGGACATCGACGGCGCGAGCGAAACACCGCTCACCCTTACCTGGGACGCGTCCAGCGGCATAGCCGGCCTGACAGCCAGCC
This sequence comes from Dyadobacter fermentans DSM 18053, assembly GCF_000023125.1. Classification (NCBI taxonomy): domain Bacteria; kingdom Pseudomonadati; phylum Bacteroidota; class Cytophagia; order Cytophagales; family Spirosomataceae; genus Dyadobacter; species Dyadobacter fermentans. Next base: position 2,891,022 of record NC_013037.1, on the reverse strand, counting down.
AGCTTGCCAATTTGACAATCGCCGGTTGGGACGGGACTAAATGGGTAGCCATCCCTTCATCTATTGACCCTACGTCGGTGCTCGGGGGGGGCAGTGATCTGAATGCAGGCTCGATTACCACGACAGGAACCCTTTCACCGGACTCCTATATTGCCTACACCTTTGCGTCGCGCGAGCTGGCGCCACTTTCCACGATTGTGATTGCAAAGAAAGCGCAATCGGAAGTGAGCCCAGGTGTTGATTTTGGTTTCACAACCAACCTGCCTTCCGGCAGCTCATTTACGCTGAATGACGATCCGGCATTCGTCTCTTTGCAGGACGTGGGGATGGGAACTAACAATACGATTTGGGCCATTGGCGCTCCGGCGTCAGGAACGGGCAATGGTGGGGTGTACTACCGTGCCGCCGGCTCATCCAGCTGGACGACTGCTCCGGGCTTGGGTACACGCGTTGATGTAGATCAAAATGGTACGCCCATACTGGTCAACGCCGAGGGTTTTATGTACACATGGGATGGAAGCGCTTTTATTCCCACAACGCCGACAACGATCAACGCTTTTGATATTGGAATGTCGGCCGGTGCTACGCAAGCGGCTTATTTGCTTGCTTTCAACACAGCCGGTTGCTACAATTTGTTCAGGTGGAATGGCGGCAACAGCTATACCGGTTTTCCCAACGTTTGCGGTTCCCGGGTGGACGTAGCGCCGGATGGGTCGGTATATGTACTTAGTGAAACGGCTGGACAGGTTTACCGTATCACAGTCTCCGGTGATGTTGCAACGATTGCTGAAACATATCCGTCCCAGGGGTTCTCAGATATCACGGTTGCTGCTGATGGCAGCGTTTGGGCCGTCAACAGTGCGCAAGCGTACCGTCTTTCCGGAAACAATTGGGTGGTAGACCCCAATAGTGGAGGGGCGCTTTCCGGAAGCAACAATGGCGGTATCTCCGCCGGCGCCGATGGGGACACACCAGTGCTGACCTACAATGCCAAGGCGGATGCTCCAACGACGATGCGCGGAAGACTTATACAGCGTAGGGAAGATGGGGGATGGCTCAATGACCATACTGTCAGGACTGCGGGTGCCGGCAATAGCATCATTTATAACGTTGCGCCAGGTACATACACGATTTCCGAAAACGCAGCGCCTGGATCATGGGAGCTGATCAAAATCAACACTGCCGGCGGATCAGTAAGCACCGACATTGCTAACCGGACAGCGACTGTAACAGTAACCGCCGGTCAGACGGCACATTTGGAATTCGTCAATTACAATATCCAGACTTCACCGATTTCAAATTCGTGTGGTACCCCTTTTGTTGAGACATTCGGCGCGTCTGGTTCTGAAACAGTTTCGTCAATTCCTTCGATATACTCGCCGTACCACTTCAATGAATACGGCGCTGAAACCCACACGGTAGTAAATAACTTTCAGGCGCTATATTACGGGACAGTTGCCCCTGACCACACGGCCGGCGATGTAGGAGGTTACTTTTTAAATGTGAACGGAGGTTTCGGCCAGGACGAGGTTTTCCGTCGCAGGTTTAGCGGACTGCTCCCTGGTGCATCGTATTCACTTTCACTTTGGGCCACTAACTTAACAACCGCGCCGGGCTATGTGCTTCCAAACCTGGTACTGGAAGCAAGAAACTTGCAAGGTGGTCTGATTTCCTCGCAATCGACGGGTGATATACCGTTTACGTCCGAAACCGACTGGCGCCAGTATTCGATGACATTTGTCGCTGACGCCTCTGGGACCGTTGATTTCATTATCCGCAACAATCAGCAGGTCCCAGGGATCAACGGCAACGATTTCGCCATTGACGACATAACCATCGGAATTGGCTGCGACTATGGCGACGCACCGGATTCGTACAGTACGCTCACGACCGGAAACGGCCCCTCGCACCGCGTGACAAGCTTCCTGACCATGGGCAGCACAATAGACGCGGAAACGGATGGAGCCCCGGGCCAACAGGCTAATGGTGATAACAACACCGGCTTGAATGATGAAGACGGTGTGACGGCGTTCCCTGCGATTGCCGGAGGATCTACCACCTCGATCGTCAACTACACAGTCAATGTTGCCACTGTTAACCTGACCACATCGACGGCGAATCTTTGCGGCTGGATCGACTGGAATAACAACGGAACATTTGAAGCCAGCGAAGGCGTTTGCACAACAGTCGCCCCCGGCGCGTCGAGCGCAACGCTTATTTGGCCCAGCTCGACCTTGGGCGGGACAACAGGTTCTACCGGTGTGTTCGCACGTTTTAGGCTCACCACCGATCCGCTCACGGCTGCCAGCGTCAACGGCGCAGCAGCGGACGGTGAAGTGGAAGATTATTTCATCGCATTTGAAAATCCGCTTCCAGTTACTTTGGCCCGTTTTACGGCAACGGCCGAAACTGGCAACGTACTGCTGGCATGGTCTACAACCGAAGAGAAAGGCAGCGACCGCTTTGAGATCGAGCGCAGTGTAGATGGGAAATCGTGGGCAATGATCGGTAGCATAGCTTCGCGCGGCGAGAGCAATGCACTGCTCGATTATTCATATAACGATTTAAGACCGGCCATGGGCACCAATCTGTACCGCCTGAAAATGGTGGATACAGACGGCACTTATGCATTCAGCAGCATTCGTGAGGTGAAGCTGAAAGGTGTGATGGCGATTGCTTATCCAAACCCGGTTTCAGATAAGCTTCTGATCGCCGACCACGGCCAGGTTAAACAGATAACACTGACCAGCGTCGCAGGTGTACAGGTGTTCAGTAGCCGCAGCATTCCTGCTGGTGGTGTAGATGTAAGCAGTCTGGCACCTGGTGTATATACGCTTACTATGACCCTGTTTGACGGCACTATTAGCACACAAAAGATCGCCGTATCAAGGTAATCACTGGTTAAGGGTTTCAGGGCATCGCATTTTCAAGCCCTGGAACCCTTTCTTTTTACATGGTAAGGACTCTAATTTAGTTAAACCCTGGAAAGCAATAACCCACCGTCATCCAATGGCGATTTTGATCGTTACAGATAATCCCGCTTTAAATATTGGCCTCCGTTCAATTATCATCAGTGAATTCGATGACACCCTCATTCTTGAATCGGACAGTTTACAAAACAGCCTTTCTGCCTATCAGGCAGGACAGGTTAAGACGCTGGTTCTTGACGCTGGTGTGGCAGACGGGAAAGATGCATCACTGCTCGATGCGTTCCGGCAGTGCCATCCCGATGTAGCTGTTGTCGTGCATTTGGGAGATGATTTCCAGTACATCTATGCTTTTATTCGGACGGGTATCCATGCATTGATTTCCAAAAAGTCCGACGCTGTTGAAATTCTCGAGGCGATCCAGGTTGCTCAGCGCAAAGCCCGGTTTATCGGTTTTGATGTTCAGCAGGTGTTGCTTTCTCACATTGCAGCCGATCCGGCTAGCCGTGAGCTAACCCGAAGGGAAAGGCTAATAGCCGACTTGTTGGCCGCAAATGTCCCTTACCGACAAATTGCGGAGGCTGCAAAGATTAATATTGAAAAAATCTCTGAGTATCGACAAGCTATCTTTGAAAAGCTCAGTGTGGACAATAATGAGGAACTAGCCATGAAATTGACATGGCAATTAGGTAAGGATGCTAAGCGATAATCTTTTTTTGTTGCCCTCCATAATAATTCTTGCTAGCATTGCACCCAGTTCGCCTTGTGATATGATTTACCTTGTTGTTGATGACCATTTTTTGGTACGGATGAGCATGAGATTGGTGCTCGAAGACCTTTACCCTCACTCTATTGTCCATGAAGCAGAAGACTTTGAAGATGCCATGTCGTACCTGCTTAATCATCAATATGATTTAATTTTGCTGGACATTGACATTCCTGGCGGGGTAGGTACGAGCATGATCGCCCGTATCCGGGAGCATCAACAGCTGGTGCCAATCCTGGTATGCTCCGCGGCTGATGAGCAATTCAACGCGCTTGAATATGTGTCGGCCGGTGCAAACGGTTATTTGTCTAAAAGTGCCGAGAAGTCCGAAACAGTGCGGGCTATCCAAACGGTCATGAGAAAGAACCGGTATGTGAGCGAAGCAGTGCAAGAGCGGCTTCTAAACGCGATAGTATTCCAAAAACAGGCGCGAAAACGTCCGACCGGAATTAAAAGTCTTTCCGTAAGGGAAAGAGAGATTGCCGAGCTGTTAATTACCGGTAAATGGGTAAAAGAAATCGCGTCGTTGCTGGATATCCAGTCTAACACCGTTAGTACCTACAAAGCGCGGATTTTTGAGAAGCTTGGCGTCGATAATATCATTGAATTGGCAGAGAAAATTAGGGCGCGATAACGTCACTGGTGAGCACTGACTGATGATTAAATATCTGCCGTTTAAAAGTAATTACTATTCGTGTCCCGGGTGACAGTTCTTCTAAAACAATGCTTTCGGCCACGCTAGGAGCCAACTCTTTAACCATGACAAGTCCGATACCGGTGTGTGCTGGTTCACTTTGATTTTTGCCGTTTGCTTGGAACCAATCGCGCAGCTCGCTAGGGATTCCACGACCCGAATCTTCGATAAACAGGCGCAACTGCTTTTCTTCCACAGAAACATAGGCGCGGACGACACCATTTTTTGTAAATTTATTGGCATTATCGATCAGATTGTGGACGATTATTTTTAGAAGCGGTGCATTCGTTTCGATACACGTATCTAATGGTATTTCATTGAGAAAGGTGTTGGCATTGATCCGTGTGTTTTTACCATACAGCTGCATATTTTCTTCAATCAATGCGCTTAAATCGACTAATTCGGTCGTCGCTTGTTTTTTGTAAATGCGAATTTTTACGTAGGAAAGCATTTCTTCCAGTGAGGCTTTCACTTGTCGCATAGAGTCCTCGATGTTTTTTCCTACCATCGTTGCCATTTCGTACTGGCCTCTGGCAATCATTTTTTGCATTTCTTCCGAAACGGTAATCGCCGCACCAAGCGGGGAACGAACATCGTGGGCGATGGAGGCCATCAGACGTGATTGCAGTTGCATTTGATTAATTGTGTCCTGCTGGGATTTTTCCAGATCCCTTAGGGCGCCGCGAAGCTGCGCCGTGCGCGCATTTACTTGCTGTTCAAGTGTCAGATTGACTCGTTTGACTCTGTTGATCCGGTATCTGATGTACCACGCGCCGGCCAAGATCAGTAGGGCGGCGGCAAGTGAGTAAAACCACCAGGTCTGGTACCAGAATGGGGGAACGGTGATCTGAACCGTTTTATAGGAGATGTTCTTCTGAACAAAGCCATCCATTTTTCGTACGAATAGCGTGTAGTCGCCCTTGCTTAGCGTAGAAATAGTGATCAGCGCCCGGTTGCCAAAAATGGCGTCAATGGGCAACCAATCCGTTTCTGCCGGCTGTAAGCCCTTAGGCTGGAGAGCGTAGTGAAACCTTAGGTTCTGGGGGTTGCCAAAAAATGGTGTTAACATTTCGATGCGGAACTCCTTTGCTTGTTGAGAGAAGTTCACCTGTTGATTATCAAATGAAACTGGCAGAGGTCTACGATCAATTTCCAAACTATGGATTATGATCGCTTTGTCTGGCTGTTCAGGCGTTATGCGCTCTGGCGTGAACCATACCAAGCCATTCATGGAAGGTAGCGATACCAGCCCTGACGACAGCCGCAGTGCACAAGGCTCACATCTGCCGTTGAACTCATTGGTGTTAAATCCGTCGGACTTTGAATAGAGATGGTAATAGATCATACCGCCATGCCTTGCATACTCAACCAGGTCTGATTTGAGCACTTGAAAAAGCCCATGGTTGGTTGTAATCCAGAAATAGCCGTTTCGGTCTTCGAGAATGCAATGAGAGTTGGCCAGATAACCCTTCCGATCGAGAGGAAAACGGGTTAATCTCTTGTCCCGCAACAGGAAAAAGCCATGTTGCGAGCTGGTGATCCAGACTTGGCGGCCGTCATCAGTCAGATGAATGCTTCTGATATACATGCCGTCAAGCCCGTTGATCCTAACCATTTGCCGTGTGGTTTTGTTAATGCGGAACAGGCCGTGTGCTGTGCCGACCCAAAGGAAGCCATATGAGTCCTTGATGTATGAAATCTCCGTTGGCGCATTTAAGAAATGCCTAGGTGAAGTCCCTAATTTCCACGACGGTTTAACGTAGTAAATGCCCGATGTCTGAGTACCGATCCAAATTGTCGAATCAGGAGCCTGGTAGAGCTGGGAAATTTCCGATGCCAGCTCCCAAGACGCCTTCATTGTAGAGCCATCGGCGCTTATTACCATTAATCTGTTCTGGTTTTTACACCAAATATCCCCGTAAGCATCAACAGCGATACTTGTCTTATCCCAGGTTACGCTTTCTGTTACCAAAGGGAGCTGGCTGGCTACGGATTTTCCTATGGAAGGGTCGGCTCGAAAAACGATGCCTTGGGCAGAAAGTACTTGACGATCACCGAATGCGGCCTGACCGTAATAAACCTGGTCAGTTCCTGGAAAATCACTGGTTTGGACTTGGAATTTCTTTTTTGTAAAGACAAAAAGCCCATTTAACTGACTTCCTAAAAATATCCTGTCAGTCTTCTGATCATAGTACGCCGACTTGATGATGTCCGTTGTAAAATCAAATCCTTCCAGGATAAGTTTTGAATTTAAGTCGCCATTTTTGTCTTTAAGCAATATGTACAATGCCTTGTCCAAACGTACCAATGCCTGTTCGCTAGCATTGTTCCAGAACAGTTCGATCGCATCGGGATGACCAGAAAGCTTGTCTAGCCGCAGATCACCATATAACTTTGCCGACTGAGCTTTGAGTTTGCTTTCAACGCAATTATAGCGTGTGAATATTCCCTTTTGTAGATAGTAAAGATTATTGCCCAGGCGAAAAAAAGCCCACGGATACTTATTACCGAAATGCGTCTTTCCTATCAGTTTTTTGTTTACATAACAAGACAGATCTTTCCGATCGTATACAAAAAAGCGATTTTCACCGGCCGGGATCACAAAGGGGGTCAGCGCAGGCCTGTCATGACTTAACGTTGGCAGCCGTTCATATAAATGCCCTTTGCCACGTTGAACAAATGGGAACGGTGACTGGCCGTTTCGATTCTGGAATCTCTTATCCACCGAAGCAACCCCTTTCTCTATGAGGATAAATTCATTTTCGTTATTGACTGCGTACAAGCCCCGCTTCTTTGGCCGCGGATCAATCCCGATGTTGCCAATGCTAACCGACAAATGTGTACTTCCAAAATTACGAAATATTGTAAATTCCTGTCCGTCAAAGCGCACCAAGCCACCTTCTGTTGAAAGCCAAACGAAGCCAAGCTCATCCTTAACAATTGTGTACACGCTGTTTTGTGGAAGACCATTTTCATCTGTAAACTGCTCGATTCGAAAGTTGTCCAGTTGGACACTTTCCGCCTGCCGCCCCAAGGATACTCGTGAAAAGGTAAAAAGGACAATAAAAAGAAGTAATAGTTTCATTCCTGTATGAAGGGTGCTTTGTAGACGAAGTATCAAATATAGAAATTGTTCTACAAATGTTGGCTTTGTAAATCACGAGGGTTTCGAACTATTCATATTGATTATCGCGGATAATCGATACATATCTACAACTTTAGGCTCAACTTTTATAAGTCAACTCGCCGGAACATCGTACCTTTGCATTATTAACGTTGAGTATCACAAATAGCTTTCTGGCGATGCCGGGAGGTTATTTTTATGTTCGGTAAGACAACTTCTGTCGTAGTCAGATTTACAACCCGATCGGTGCCGTGTGGGGGCTCGATGTGGATGATCTCTATGCTTGACAAGTGTGCTTTTCATCGTAAGCAGGCAATCCTTAACGTCGTTCCTGAACTTCTACTACTTATACTTGGCATATCCAGATCACATTTGATATGATCGTTAAACTGCCTTTGACAAAATACCAGAAAACTCGAAGAAGGTCAGCTGGTCGGGAAGCTAAACAAAACATGTTGCTTTATCACGATCTCTGTTTATGGCGTAGCTAGGAGAGGAAATAACTCATCCGCGTGCAAGCCTGTAAATCAAGGAATTCAATCCCTAGGTCTTATAGATTTTAATATGAGAAAAGTGTCTTCCAACGAAGATTTAGCCAGTATCACAATTTATTTGAAATGGCGATACTGGCCTAACCAACTGCTGCTTATCAAGCATTTATCCCACCGTCGACAGTGAAACTGCTTCCTGTAATGTAGCTTGCCTCTGGGCCTGCAAGGAAGTTTACCATCGCAGCAATCTCCTGGGGTTTTCCCAGCCTTTTCAACGGAATTGCATTGGTGAAAGCCTCACGAACCGCTGGATCGGTCGGCATCATGTCAGTGTCGATCGCACCGGGTTCAACCGTATTAACAGTTATATTCCGGGGCGCCAGATCCCAGGCCAGTCCACGGGTGTAGCCGCTGATGGCGGCTTTGGTTGCGGCATAGTCTGACATAAACGGTCCACCGATCCTTTTGCCACCTACCGAGCCGATATTAATGACCCTGCCGCCTTCTGGAATATATTTCACAGCAGCGCGCACAGCTTCGGACACTGCCCGGATGTTCACATCAACCTGACGATCATAATCCCCAGACCTTTCGGCAGCTTGATCTAGTGGACCTGCGACTGCGATTGCTGCATTATTTACCAGAATATCGATTTTCCCAAATTTTTCGGCGGTGTCGTTTATCGCCTTGGTCAGTGCGCCACTCTGTGCTGCATCTGCTTTGATCCCCAATGCTTTCCCTCCATTTTGTGTGATCTCGTCCGTCAATTTCTGCGCTTTTTCTTGCGAGCTGACATATGTGAAGGCAACGCTTGCGCCTTCCGAGGCGAGTCTTCTGACGATTGCTTCGCCCATCCCGCGTGTACCACCTGTGACGAATGCGACCTTTTCTGCTAGAGTTTTCATGATTGAACTGTTTGATTTTGGAATTATAGTTCCAGAATCAAAATATTGGAATTATAGTTCCAATAAGTTTGTATTTTTATCGCGACAGTACCTTTTGAAGCTAAATCACAATTAAATGGCCAGAAACCGTAATTTCGACGAGCAGGATATTCTAGACAGGGCAATCGAGCTATTTAAGATTCGCGGGTATCGTGGTACAACGCCTGAGGATTTGGTGAGCACCTTGGGTATAAGCAGATCCAGTCTGTACAACACGTTTGGGGACAAACATTCATTGCTGCTCAAATCACTTCACCGGTATCACGAAAAGACGGTTGTGGGGCTGGAGAATATTATTTCGAACACGAGAGAACCGCTAGCGGGCATAAAGCTTATCTTCAAACTGTCGATTGAGGGCACATATCCCGGCGGCATGCCGCAGGGCTGCTTTTTGATCAATTCCATTATCGAGTTCGGCCCGGACGAGCCGGCAGCGGTTGAAATCGTCAGGAAAAGTATTGATGCTACCAGGGGGGCATTGCTTCATTTTGTGCTTGACGGCAAGAAAGAGGGGAAGTTTTCTGATAGTCTCGATGCTGAGACGATGGCAGATTATTTACAGAACTGTATTAACGGGATCGTTGTTTCGGCCAAAGCGGGAATGACCCAGGCCGAATGTGAAAGAATGGTTGAGAGCACGCTGATACTACTGCACTAGTGCCTGGTTTTCCCCAACCGTATATACGCAGCCGTACTAATAACATTTATTGCTTCGTCATTGAGATAGCCTTGCCGGTAATAACCTTTTGATGGTTCTGGCCCCACCTAATCATTTCCAGTATCAGGTTGCCATATTCAAGCGCATAATGGGTGAATTCGTATTCGATCGTTGCTGTAAAGTCGGGATCCACTTTCCTGACGATCAACTTATTATCTTCTAGTTCTTTCAGGCTCCTAGACAGCATCCGCTTGGTAATACCCGGAATACTGTGCTGAATATCCGAAAACCGTCTATTGCCCTTACAAATGGAATGGATTATCGGTAGCTTCCATTTACCACCGATCACGTAGATCGTATCCTGCAATGCGCGGATTTGGGCCTGGATCTGGGTTGTGTTTTCTTTTGGGTTCATGACCGGAGGAGGTATCAACGGTGATACCTGCGGCAAAGTTACGCGGAACTTGCTATAATTTTGTTCAGCAGTCCCGGGTGGCCAGCAAAAGGCTTCACTTAATAAAGATGTTCATAACCGGGACAGCGTTTCAAAACGACTATGAAAGCAATGACAATTAAAGGTCATGGTGGAGTTGAGAACTTCGCTATGGCACTGCTACCTATTCCTCAAATAAAAGAAAATGAGGTCCTGGTGCGGACAAAGGCAATCAGCATTAACCCGGCAGACGCTATCGTTCGCAGCAACAAAGATGTAAGTTGGGTGTTTGGCAGCGACCAGCCGTTGATCCCGGGATGGGATATTTCAGGCGAGGTTGTTGGGGTTGGTACCAAGGTTGCAGATTTTAAAATAGGCGACCAGGTGTTCGGCGCCTTGCGGCACCCGTACATCGGGCGGACTTACGCCGAGTACGTGGCTGCACCAGAGGGTGACCTGGCGCATAAACCATCCAACATCAGTCACGAGCAGGCTGCCGCTGCCACTCTTGCGGCGCTTACTGCCCTGCAACCGATGATCAAGGTCGGTATTAAAGATGGAGATCGCGTCCTGATCACAGCAGCGGGAGGGGGTGTGGGGCACTTTGCCGTTCAGTTTGCCAAATATTTTGGTGCCCATGTAATCGCACTTGCTTCAATAGGGAAAAAGGACTTTGTAACTTCATTGGGAGCAGACGAGTTTGTCGACTATCAACAAGGCCGGTTTGAGCAGCAAATTGCAGACGTCGACCTTGTGGTAGAGGCAGTCAAACAAGATCGGCATATTCAAAGAAGTATGCAGGTCGTCAAGCCGGGTGGATCATTGATCAGCCTATGGTCACACGTTAACGATGAGGAAAAGGCGGAGGCAGACCGACGAAATGTCAATGCATTCTATAATATGGTATTATCAAATGGACAGAATATGAAATTCATTGCTAACCTGTTAGAGGAAAACAGGCTGGTGCCCCATATCTCGGCGAGCTATCCTCTTGAAGCAATGGCCGACGCACATCGTGAAATCGAAAAGGGGCACACCCAAGGCAAAATTGTCGTCACCATCAAATAAGCACCATATCCATTCACAAAATGAGAGTAACAGTTTGTGAGCTGAGCGACGACGAAGCCAAGTTCCTGCTGGACTGGAAGGACCTGAAAGCTCACATCGCAGAAAACCGGCCCGACCTGGTGCTACTGCCGGAGATGCCTTTCTGCCGGTGGATGGCGGCTACTCCTGAACTTACCCAGGAGCTCCGCTTGCGAGGTATTCAGCGCCATAAGCAGTGGCTAGCTGAAATTGAGGCGCTCGGCGTGTGCTCAGTTGTGTATTCGATGCCGACCATCGAAGACAGCAGGTATTTGAATATCGCCTACGTTTATACGCCAGAAAAAGGACATCAGCGGCTGCATAGCAAAGCCTATTTTCCGCAGGAGCCGCATTTTTGGGAACAAACATGGTTTGAAAGGGAACAAGCGGTGACTTTCGACTCCGTCGATATTGGCGATTACCGTGTTGGCATTCTGCTCTGTACTGAGCTATGGTTTAACCAGTGGGCGCGCCACTATGGCAAACAAGGTATCGACTTGCTATTATGTCCCAGGGCTACGTCACAAGGCAGCGTTCAGCAATGGGTCGACTGCGGCAAGGTATCAGCAGTAGTCTCGGGAGCATATTGCCTCAGTTCGAACCGTGCCGGCGAAGGGGACAACGGGTTCTTATGGGGAGGAGCCGGTTGGGTTACAGAGCCTGTGACCGGCTCGATTTTAACTTTAACTTCGTCAAAATCGCGATTTTCAACTATTGATATTGATTTGAAAAAGAGTCGGGCTGCGAAATTAAAGTATCCGTTAAATGTCTTCGATTAAATTATGGTGTCCACGACACTTATGATTTCAAAGATCATGTGTCTCCCTTCAGTCTGTACTGTAGCCGCTGGGTGTTCCCGGTCTCTAAGTCTTAATTACGATATTGCTTTCTGACAGTTCATATCATTGATTCAACAAAGTTAATTTTAGTAAATTGGTAGTTTCAACTTAAAAGGCTTTGATTATGAATCGATTCATTTGCCTATTCGGAATGACACTAGCATTTGCTGGGCAAGGGCAGGCCCAACGGGTACTGTATTCAAGCCATACCATAAATCAATCTGGCCAAGGGGCAGCTATTAAATCGATTAGACAGAATTGGGCTTTTTCAAACGTGATAACGGTCAAATATAAGGATGGTCATACTGAACGAATACCAAAAGATAGCATTTGGGGTTATGAAGATCGACATGGCCGGATGTTCCGATATTATAAGAATGAGTTCTATCGGGTACACAAGGTCGAAAATCTAATATATTACACGATCCTGCGACCTACCGGACAGAGTGTCAGTAATCGTCGATTCTTCAGTAAAAGTTATGATAGTCCGCTTCGCTGGACAAAAGCGAAGGCCAGACGAGATTCAAATTATTTAGACTAGAGCTCACCTCAATTTTATCGGCGAGCTTTCAGTGCTTAGCTAGTTATGAAACCAGCATTCTGGTTTCAACAACGTTACCCCTCTCGAATCGACAAGATGCAGTCGAGTTTCTGATACACCCAGCTTATTTGCACAAGCGGTCAGCAACCGCTTAAAAATTGCTAGCAATGAAGAAATCTGCAAATGTAGGTTTCGGTAAAAATATTGCGTTCAATGCTTTCTCGTCGGTTAGAATTGATCGAGGTGCTTCTATTAATTCGGCGTGAATTAACAGTCTTTTAATTAGTGATTTAGCTGACAAAGGCGTACCTTGATTATTCTTACACGCGAACCTCTCTTCTCATTAGCCATTAGGCTACTTTTTCTACGTTATCCTTTATGAGATGGGATCAAAAAAAACATATGAAAAAGACGAGATCACTATTTTCTTAGCAGATGATGACAGTGATGATGTCCTGTTTTTCCAGCAGGCGCTTGAAGAAATTAACCTGCCGCACAAGCTTCACATTGCATCCAATGGTCAGCAGTTGGTTGAGGAGCTAATTAGTGCGGACTCCACGCCGGACATTATCTTTCTAGATGTCAATATGCCGATCAAAAACGGAATGGAGACGCTTTCTGAGGTAAGAAAAGCACTAGTTGACCCTGTACCGGTCATAATGCTTTCGACAGCAGCTTCGAAGGCATTGATTGAATCCTCACAAATGCTAGGCGCGAGTGCTTACATCTGTAAACCATCGACCTATCCTGAGCTATGTGCGCTATTATCCCGGCTGCTCGTATATGATTGGAGGTGCATCAGCTGTGATGAGATCGTTCTCGAGAGTGCGAACCATTCGCTTTTTGCGAGTAAGTAATATTGAAATTCCTAAACCTGAATCAGGATGCATACTGATAATCAACTTCGAGTAATTTACTATACGCACCCGGCATGTACTGACAGCTGGGCAATGCGTGAGGCCTGGAAGCAGTTTACCGATGAGTTCGGCAAGCTCTTCAAATTGCAGATTTGTATGACAAACACGCCCGAATATGCGGAAGAAAAGAAGGGGAGAAGTAGTGGGCAGAATGCAGCACTGGCCGTTAAAGCCGTTTCATTGCAATCCGCGCAGGCATCTGGGATTTACCTGGATGCGCTACGTGATGCGTCTATTAACCAGCACCTGGATATTTCCAAACTTGATACCTTGGTTGAGATTGCGAAGCGGGTAAGCAGAATCAATTCGGGAATGTTTGAAATGAACCGGTTTGGCAGGGATCTAGGCTCACATTTTTCACGAAAGGCGCTCCATCACGACCAGCAGAAAGCGGTTATCAACCGGATCGATACGTGTCCGACCATTTCGATGACGGTCGCCGGCAAAGGTGTAAAGATATCGGGTAATACCTCTTATAGTAACCTCGTAAAAACGATCAGCAGGTTAGTGCCGATCTTATGAGATAACGCAGGGAGTCCGCTAGAGCTTTGTATTCAAATCCAACATGATTACGTCTGTAAAACTAGGAATCGCATTCCTAACCTTACAAATTCTATTTAACATAAGATAACTTATATAAATTTTATGTAGTGCACACTTTACAAGGCACTACTCTTGCCCGTTGCTGGCAGGTTGTAGCAGGTCCCACATATTGCCATACAAATCGGTGAACACAGCTACCAAGCCATAATCATGCTCCGTCGGTGGCCTGACAAAGGAAACACCGTTTTCGAGTAGGCTCGCATAATCGGTCCAAAAATCGTCAGTGTATAAAAAGAGAAAGACTCGTCCCCCTGTTTGGTTCCCCACCACGGCGCTCTGCTCATCTGTTGTCGCTTTTGCTAGCAATATACTGCACGTAGATCCTTTAGGCATTACCAGCACCCAACGCTTTTCGATGCTTAACCAAGTGTCTTCAATCAAATCGAAACCAAGTTTTTGAGTATAAAAAGCAATCGCTTCGTCATAGTCATGTACAACGAGGCTTACATGGGCAATGTGTCTCATGAGAATTACCTGTCTAAAGTAATCGGGCCTAAAATGAAAAATTATTTACATATTCTTTTACCCTTGCTTCGGCGTGCTCTTGGCGGACCACCGAAGATGGTATAACGCTTTCGCGCAAGCTTAGATAAAGATCAATGATGTTTTTTAATGCTTCGAGGCAAGAGATTTGGTCATATTTCGCGATAGTGGCTTGCATAGCCAACAAATCTTCCTTAGGAAGTAACATTTCCAGTTTACGGACTCCTTTCGGAAGTAAGCCATTTCTAATGAGCAGTAATGGTCCCAAAACTGTCTGCTGTATGAAAGAAAAGAAAGTCAGCGTTTCAAATAGCTCGCCTCTCCCAATTTTTGCAGCAGCATAGTGGATCCAGACCCAGAATCTGTCCTCGATCCACTGAAAGTCCGGAAAGGGAAAATTTGCTTGCGAGTGTTTTAGGTAAGCTGTCAGCATGTTATCGCGTTCCCACAGAATGATAGGTTCTTCTATACGGCTACTCATGTCAGTCATTGCCACAAATTTAAGATCAACATGCAGTATTGGATTGTCGTAAAGGCAGATCAATAATCTTGGTTCCCCAACGTGTTCACCTGAAAAACAGGCTAATAAGTTTCCAAATGCCTTGGCAAGCGCTCGACGGTCAGCCATGGGAATCTGAGGACTTCGATGTACTAGTATAAGGTCAATGTCGGAAAACGAATCAAGCTGATTGTCTATCCACGATCCTCCGACCGCTAGTCCTAAAAATTCGATATTGGATTGAAGGTGACTGCGAAGTGAGTCGACAAATTTTTGGTAATCGTAGGGTATCATTTCCTGCTAGTGGTTAGAAAATTAACATGTAACTAACCGGAGCTAATTTTAGTTCATAGCAGCATTCACTTAAAGTAGATGGTTGTAAGAATTGTTACTTAACATAATGTAAGTTATACAACCTACATTATGTTAAATACCAATACTCTGCAGATAGAAGATACCTCAGAAAAGTAATGGATTTTTCGATATAGCCTATCAAGTACTCATATCACTAATAAAGACCTTTCGCAGATAAGGCAACAAATCTTGGCTATTATAACCTACATGACACCAGCTTATATACCCGTCAGGTCTGATCAACCAACTGGCTTTATTTTGTGAGGAATAGGCCCTTGCAAAGGATTCGTCCGGATCGAATACCCAGGTAATGTCAGACACAGTGTGAACATTCAACTGCTGTGGCTTTGAGGTAATGGCTATGATACGCAGGTACAGGCCGATTTCTTCACCAAACTCGGACCGCAAGTCTCGCACCAAAGCGTGCAGCTCATCCGGGCAGTGCGGTGTAGGATCACGTAAGTCAAACAACAAAACATGTGCTGTGCCTTTCAAAAGATAAAAAAGCCGAAATGGATAACCGATCCTCTGCTGCCGTAAACCAGCGCAATCAGGGGCACGGTCTCCCGGCCTGAGATCGGAGGTCCAAGCCTGGTCTCCGATTGGATGAACCCAGGAAGAGCTCCGGTAGGAAACAAGAAGTTGGCTATCAGCCAACCGGTCACTTTTGAAGCCAGCCGGACCAGTGTTCATGGTCGCCCGGATCGTACGCTCAATCACGTTTTCGGCTTCTGCCCGCCGTTCTAGCGTGTAACTTTCCAGCAAGCTCTGTGGCGACTTTTTTTTCAGGACGAGCGCAAGCTTCCAGGCTAGATTATATGCATCCTGTATACCTGTATTCATTCCCTGGCCACCTGTCGGGGGGTGGATATGTGCAGCGTCGCCGGCTATAAAGACATTACCCGCCTGATAAGATGTTGCCAGTCGCATACTGATCCGGAAAATAGACGACCAGCGAAGCGCACTGAGCCGGGCAGGTTCACCCATCAGATCGTTTGCTTTTTTCTGAAATACATCCAGACCAGGTGCTGGCCGCTCGGATTGGATCCCGTGGTCCGTACCTAATTCTGATGTCATGTCAGCGGTAGGAGCCAACATAGAAACCCGGTACCGGCCAGGCTCTGGCAAGGGGACTGCAACAAGAAAATCCGGCGGAGTATTAATAGCTGGATGAATTGACTGGAATGAATAACCGCTGGGAAGTTGCCAATCTATCTTAACATCGGCTAGCATAAATTCAAAGGGCATCATTTCACCTTCAAAATCAATACCTGCTGCTTTGCGGACAAAGCTATGGGCCCCATCGCAACCAATTACGTATGGAAATTGGGTTTCTTCCATTTTTCCATCGCTGGATTCCAGCAGCACAGAAACCGCATCATCATCCTGCGTTAATCCTTTGAGGGTAAGCCCGCGCTCGACCTCTATACCTAATGCAGATAGATGCTCGGTGAGAATACGCTCGGTCTCAGGCTGCGGAATATTTAAATAAGTGTGTGAATAGGGAAAATCACCCGACTGTTCGGGATAGTCCCGGGCTGGTCCGCCCGCGTAGGCGACACGGCGCCCGCTGAGCCAGATTCCTGCATCTACTGCTTTTTGCAGGATACCCATGTCTTCGAAGACTTCAAGGGTTCTGGTGGTAGTGCTTAGCGCGCGGCAGTAAGGCAATGGCTTTTGGAGGGTATCAATGATGCGGCAACGGACATGATGCCTGGCCAGCTCAGCGGCCATTACCAGGCCAACCGGGCCCGCGCCTACAATAAGGACAGCATGCATCATGATTGGGCATCCTCAATGCTTTTCCTCACATCGCTGGTGGCATCTTTAAATTCTCTGATGCCTTTCCCCAATCCTTTGGCGAGATCCGGAATCTTTTTCGCCCCAAACAACAGAAGGATGGCCACCAACAGAAAAATCATTTCCTGGCCGCCCAGGCGCACAAAAGCTAAAATGCTTGCAGAAATCATGGTTATTGAAGTTTAAATGAGATAAAATTCTTGTTTCAGAACAGGCTGACATACTGCAAAGCTTTACCTTGGCTTGTAAACAAACAGCCTGATTTTCCTGATGTCAGGATCGTATGCAACAATCACAGGATCTGTTTCCGTCGCGAGTATCTTAGCGACTTGGATGTTGGCCGGACCTGGAACTTGCGTTACCGTAATGATATGCTTTCCTTCGTCGAAGGTTTCGAACAGGTTTGCCGATGTTTGACTACCATTCACACTGCCACCAAACAGGATATGCTTAGGATCTTTTGGATCTATCCAGATACCATAGACATAGGTATATGGAACCGCCGGATTTTCTTCTTGGGCTTTAAATATGAACTGGGTAGCTGAGCCGGTTACCTTGGCCAGTGCGCCTTCCTGGCCCACGTAAATGCTGCTGCCCGTGAATGCATTAGTTTGAAGTTCAACCGGCCTTCTGTTTCCGAAGACATTTACATCCGCTACTTTGATAAAATTTTTGAGCCGAGCAGGGTCTTTCGCATCAATGTCGTATCGGCCCAGCCAGGCATCATCGAAGGGGTTTTCACTTCCCTGAAAGAGCTGGTCCGGATTATTGGGCAGGAACACGATATTGCTTCTGTAACCAAAACTGGAATGCGCTTCATCATTCATGCGTTTCCAGGTATTCCCTCCATCGGTCGAAACCGCAATCATGGTACCTCCTGCTAAATTGGCGTAAATGTGATCGGGATGATCCGGCCTTACGGCTATGCACACGTAGGTTTCATAAACATTGTCCAGATCATCGTGAACAGGCGACTGAGCAGCTTTCCAGGTTTCACCACTGTCATTGGAAATAAACAGCGATTTTTCAGTCGAATTTTCGGCTGGCATGACGCCGGCAAAAAGCTTATTTACAATATTGGGATGCTTGAAAATGCAGGAAACTTTTTTTCCATCGAAACCGCTTCTGGACCATTCTTTGGTAAGCAGATTGTTCTTCCATAAACCATCGGAGGTGGCCACAAAAACTACATTGTTGCTATATGCGGCTATTTGAAATTCATTTTCAGCAAAGTCAGCATGTCCGGCAACTGGCATGGGAATCTCACCCAGATCAATGAATGTACCATTTCCAGGCTGCGGACCTGCCTTGTTACCCTCCTTATCATCACAGCTGGAAGTCATCCAAACAAGCATTCCAAAGATGATCAGGGTGAGCAGATTAAATATTCTTTTCATGTTTTGTATTTACTTAAACCACAATAACTGCGGAGAGCTTAGCCATCATATCATTCATTTTCAGTCCTGTTTCAAATCATTCAGAAATGGCATCAATAACCGATTGTGGAAACTGGAATGCATCGATGTAATACGCAATGACGTGCTGATACTTGGCTTCTTTAAAGTAGGTGCCGGACCCATCCGGGTAAACATTCGCTTTGCCCTGGAAAACAAACTCCCGCTCGGGGGCAATGCGCTGGTAGGTTTTTAAGTCGATAACCAGTTTGAGCGCATCAAACTCCAACTGCTCCTTAACCGCCAAGTGAAACCCGCCTGAACCGCCCGGGTTGAACGGGGGAGCATTTTTGTACATCGAGGGAATTTTCCCGAACATATCTTTCTGCCAGGCATGAGGAACAATGTCGTTGGCGTTGATCACCGAATGATATCCCGCGCCAAATTGTCCGCCGGCATACGCGGCAAACTTTTTGTCGCCGGGCGTAGGACCGGCGATGGGATAAACGCTTACGTTAACGTTAGTGTAACCCTTCTGCTGCTTTTGCTCGATGAATTTCAGGGCCATCAGCGGCGACAATGTTGCGCCCAGGCTATGGCCCGTGAAGGCGACCTCGGCCGGGCCTGCATCATTCAGTGTACCCAGAAATTCAAGCAGCGTTTTTCCGGTGGCAGGATCGGTCATTGCATTCAGGATATTGAACCCCAGCGCGCTGCCCGCGCTGATTTTTCCGCTATTCGGCGCGCCCCAATCCTTTTCTCTGATCACATTAAAATCTTCTCCAAACGCACCTTTCCGCGACACCGCATTCGTCCCCGCAATGGCCACTACATGCATGACTTTGCCCGTCGCCAGGTCGGTGCCGCGGGCGACATACATGGTATTATCGGTAACGAAACTGTCCACGGCGCTGGTGGTGGATTTTTTCATGCTGTTGGAAATCGCCGGCCCCCAAACCACCTGCCAGTCAGTGCCCAGGTAATCCCGAACATCGGCATTGTGCTGCAAGGCGTCATTGATTCTCAGTGTGTTCTGACTTAGCTCCTGTTCCGAGGCAGCAACCAGGTCGTAGTTTACATTGGAGAGCATGCACAGCAATGCAATGCGTTTATGGGGTTCGGTGGGGGGTGTAGCTTCACTCGCCACCGGTGGGAAGTTGTGATCGGTACATGCGGCCAGGGTTGCCAACGCCAGCAGGATGGCTGCGATAAACGGAAAGTTCCTTTTCATCTTGCAAGTTGTGAGAATGTTGTGGTCCAGAGATCAAATCTGGGAGCATGCTGCATACAGCATGTCTCAATGGCCTGGGCAAATTGCCCAGGCCATTGACATACATCCGTCAGTGACGCTGATTATCCGCGCTTTTTGGTCCAATAAGCCTCGCGGGCCGACTTCAGTTCATTGCTTATCGACCCGGCAGATATTCCAAGGTGTGGAAAAGCACTATGGAAATCTGTTGCTGCTCGCTCTTGTGGACTTGTTATGTAAAGTCTGCCAATCGCCTGAAACGTTGCTTGTGGTGACTGCCAAAATTGAAAACCAAACACCACGCAATCAGCGCTGCCTATCGTTTTTTCTATTCCGTGAATGTAAATACTAGACAATACATTATTGTCATAACCAATAAGGCCTGTATCCATTGACCAACCACCAGGAGCTCCTTTGTCTAAGCCACCGAGAAGATCTGTTGTTGTACCGTCATGAAACTGAAACTGCATCGCACCAACAATGGGGTCTGATTCGCCTACTGTTTTCTGGTAAGCAGCGTAATAGGCCCTGACCTTAGTTATCGGATTATTGATAGCTAGGTTAAATACGCCGCCGTGTGGGGCCTGATTGCTGCCACCGGCAGCATCCCCCATTCGTGCAGTTTGCGTAACGCCTCCGGGGCCAGTTCCCGTTGGATAGGTTAATTGAACTGCATCAATGCGATTATAACCCCACACAGTTACATTCGTAGGAAGCTGCATTGGGACTGATGGTAAGCTGATAGGGCTATTGTTAGAGCTGTTGGATATCGAACCAAACGGATCTGAATAAACTTCACGAAAAGATTCGAACTTGGCTCCTGCAGGATACACAGTTGCATCGAAATAAGGCCAGGTATCCCGAAAGTCTAACACCGAAAGCTTCAGTGTACGATCATAAGCGTTAAGTGACTTGAATGGCTCACAAGTCGCTTTGTTTACTTTGGTTACCGCCTGCAATGCAGCAGCTCCGTTCTGAGTCCATCCATTAACATATGCGGTGTAATTTGTGATGCGATCCTGCAAATCTGTAACTAACTGCTGAATTTTAATATCATTGAAGCCCCATTCCTTCCCATAGAGTATCCCGTCGCGTAGTAGGCCCAGGTACATAGTTACGGCATGCGCAAACAGAGGCAGTAACTTCAGCTCGTGACCATTCCATTGAAATTCAGGAAGAGCGGTAACGAACGTGTTTCTTGTATCATCCCATTGCTTAGCAGTATCAGCTATGTCTCCTGCAGCAATTGCTTTGGTATAAAGATCTAGGGATCCACCTAAGCCGGTCAATAGTGTTCCGACTAGTGTGTAGTCATCATTAGCAATTTTGTCAGATACATATGTGTCTAACTGATTTCGGATTTCGCTCCAGACATCCTTTTTTGAGGCTGGCCAGAAGATTTCGGTTAGGCCTCCAAGAATTTCGCCAGCCACAGGAATCATGCTTAGTCCGGTAACAATAGCGGTTTTTATAGAGTCATTCACGTCAAGTTCGTATTCACCTATGGGCGGCATGATCACAGGCCCATTCGGATTGGGAATCACATGATCTTTCAACGTGCAACTTTCCAACACTGCCGACGTAAACAGCACGCCTCCCGCCCCGAGTAGCGAGCGCTCGATGAATTTCCTGCGGTGCATTAATTTTTGTAAAGACATAACTAGATGGTTTTGATTATTTGAAACTATATGTGGAGAATTGAATAAGCAGATTTGAAAGCGCTTCGCCCCGGGGAGACATTTCTGCATGGCGTTGCACGGATAGGTTCAGTCGTCAATGAACTTTTCTTAGCGCCACCACCTTGAATTGCACATCGATTCCGGGTTTGACATACATGCCGTCCGGTGCGCTTTCGTCGCTGGCGTAGTTCATTCCCCAAAGCGTCCGGTCGATGCCGGTTTCGCCGGTCACTTCCAACCTTTCTCCCTGCAACTTTATTTTTACAGGGAAGCTTACGGGATTGGATTTCCCCAGCATTATAAGTTCGCCGGCTACGTGATAAGTATGCGATATATCCTTATCAGGCACCATGGATATGATGTCAAACCGAATGTGTGGATAGGTAGCCATGTCGAAAAAATCGCGGCTTTGCAGGTGATGGATCAACTGCTGTTTCAGCTCATCGGTAGGCAGGTTGATATTGATAAGTGAAGAAAGTGGGAAACTGATTTGTCCACCCGTGATCATCCCGGGCTCTGCTGCAAACAATCTTCCTGTCACTTTGATGGTCCCATTGTTGCCGCTACCATCTTTTAGGTAGCCCTTCCATTCCATGGCAGAAGCAGACTTATCAATGATGAAGTGCTCAACCTTATGATCTTTAATGCATGAGAAGGGCAGCATGCAAAAGGCCAGCATTGGAATAATAAGCAGACGGAATGGAAATAAACTTGGCTTCATGTATTACAATTTTGCAGATAAGTTTTCTGATGCAAAATTGGATAGGAATCATTTTTGAGGCTATAACTGACGTTGCAGATCCTATAACTGACGTTGCATGATGGGAATTGTCATATTGGTACTTCAAATAGTCCCTTTTAAAAACTCGGATGGGACCACCCCAAAGAACGCCCGGAAACATTTGCTGAAATAGGCCGGACTGTCAAAGCCTGCCTTGTAAGCCGACTCAGAACTGCCGAACCCTTCTTTAAGGAACGTCGCCGCCCTGTTCAGCCTGTAATTCCTGACCACATCGCTGACGGGCATCCCTGCCACCGCCCGCATTTTGCGGTGCAGCTGCGAACGGCTCATGTGCATCCGCGAAGCTAGCTGATCCACACTCACTGAAGAGTCGTCCAGGTCCTGCTCGATCATCTCATGGAATTTTGTCAGGAACGGGTCCAGTTCTATTGCTTTGCCGGGTTCCGACAGCGGTGAGCTGATCTGGCCTTGAATGTGCGCGCGCAATCTGCGCTGGCGTTCGAGCAAATTGTAGACCCGTAAATTCAGCTCGGGAACGTGGAACGGTTTGGTAAGGTAGTCGTCCGCTCCGGTCGTCAATCCTTGCATACGGCTATCGAAGCCCATTTTAGCGGTCAGCAGGATTATCGGGATGTGGCTGGTTTGCTCGTGTTGTTTCACCTTTTCGCAGAACTCAAAACCATCCATGACCGGCATCATTACGTCGCTGATGATGAGGTCCGGGATTGTTTCCAATGCGTTTTTCAGGCCGTCCGCCCCATTCACTTCCCTGTCGACCTGATAATGCAGCGGAAGACTGCCTGCGATCAGGTCTGCCAGCTCGGCATTGTCTTCTAGCAGGAGAATGCGGACTTGTTCGCTTTCCATTACCGGCACTTCCCATTCCTCTTTCACGCGGTCATTCAAAGCAGGTGGCGCAACCTGCGCAGCGGGCCGGTAGGGCATGAAGATGCGGAATGTACTCCCTCGCCCCGGCCGGCTCTCAACCTCGATACGCCCCTGCTGCATTTCCACAAGCTCTTTCACCAGGGCTAATCCAATGCCGCTGCCCTTCACAGCCTGGCTTTCATTCCCATTCACCTGATAGTAACGCTTAAAAATATACGCGACCCTGTCCTCGGGAATACCAATTCCGTTATCGGTCACCGAGTACAATACCTGCCCGTTCACTTTCGCGGCGGCCACATTCACAGTTCCACCCGCAGGTGTGAACTTGATCGCATTCCCGATAAGATTGCCCAGAATCCGTTCCAGCTTAGGGCCGTCAAACCAGAAATGCCCGTGCAGCTCGTTGCTGAAAAGGATTGTGACACCCTTCATGGCGGCCTCTTCGGTGAACAATTCGAACACGTTTTCCGCAAACAAACCGGGGTCGCCTGCCGACTCTTCGATGGAGAGCATCTTGGCGTCGAGTTTTGAAAAGTCGAGCAGCTGGTTGATAAGTGCCAGCAGTTGTTGGGCATTTCTTTGAATGGACAACATTTTTCCCTCGTCCTCCGTACCTGCATATTTGCGGATCAGCGGCGCAAGCGGCGACAGGATCAGCGTCAGCGGCGTCCGGAAGTCGTGGGTTACATTGGTAAAAAAGCGCTCTTTCAGGTCTACCAGCACCCGCAGCTGCTGCGCTTCCTGCTTTTTAAGCTCGGCTGCCTTGCGTTGCTCCATGCGGATCAGTTGCAGCCGCATCCAATACCAAATGCTGGTTCCTATAATCACGACATAAAGCAAATACGCCCACCAGGTACGCCACCAGGGAGGGCTGACTGTGATGACGAGTTTCTTAATTTCCTTACTCCAATGTCCGGTTGTGTTGCTGGCATTGACCAGAAATTCATAGTCACCGGGCGGTATTTTGGTGTAGTTTGCAAATGGTACTTGCCCGGCGGCCACCCAGTCATTGTCATACCCCGACAACTGATACCGGTAATGCAAATCCTGCGGCTGATTAAATTGCAGTCCGGCAAAAAAAAACGTGACCGTGCTCTGGTCGTATGGCAGCACCAGTTCACGCATTGCATTAATGGGCTGTGTAAGCAAACCATCGGGTGATGGGGTTATAGTCTCATTATTAATTTTAAGCGCAGTTAAGGCAATGGAAGGCTGGTAACTGTCATCTTTTATCTTATCCGGATCAAATACCGTCCAGCCATGCGTTCCGCCAAACGCCAGGCGCCCATCGGGAAACATTAACTGGTGAAAGCGGTTGAATTCGTCCTCCCACAAGCCATGACGGGTTTGAAAGATCCTTACTTTATGCGTAACAGGACTGAAACTGCATAGTCCTTTATTAGTACCAAACCATAGACTGCCATATTTGTCGGCTAGTAATGTATAGATCGTATTATCAGGAAGGCCTGCTGCTGTGTTAAAAACCTCGGCTTTAAGTGTTTTTTTGTTCAGGCAGATTAAGCCATTTCGGCTGCCGATCCAAAGCAGGTCAGGCCTTGTGGGGTCGGGCCTCAAACCCAGCAGCTGATTTGTCGGTAACCCCTGTTGTCCTTGGCCATATTTAAGCTGCCTGATTTTGCCTGTTTTGCGATTCATATATACCAATCCATCCAATTCCGTTGTAATCCAGATATGGTCTGTATCCATGGAAATGTCCTGGGGCGTCACATCTACGCCGATTTGACGGCTGATTTCTCCTGCGGGTATTAACCAGTCCCACGTATTTTTTCGCGGATTGTAGATCAGCGCGATACGGTTGAAACCCATTACGACAGGTTCACCCTCCGGACTTATAACCACTCCTGCTATTGAGGTTTCGAAATCGTTTGTAATGGAGGTTAACTGAGGAAGTGGAAAAAATGTTTTGGTACTGGCATCAAACCGGACAACCCGCCTTTTCAGACCCATCCATAGTGTGCCGGTTTTAGAATATGCTGAGCGGACATGGTATCCCGATGCCGCAAAACGCTCATCTTTTGGCTCCCAGTTAAACAAGGCTGACAGCGATTGCCCGAACTCGGCTTTGATCACATCACCAGCAAAGCCTTCCTTGACAGGAAAAGATGGAAAGAAGGGAGTTGTCAGATCCACCTGGGAAATACCGTGAGCGTTAGTTCCCAGCCAAACCAGGCTTGATTGATCTATTAAAAAGGATTGGATTGGGTCCTTATCTACTTGGGTTCGCCCATACACCACATTGAGACCGTTTTGCTCGTCATACCGGTATATTGCTTCGCCCCTCTCGAAGTACTCGCGGCCATCGGGACCCGTGCGTATCCAGGTAACCCCGCGGTCACTTGGTGAATTAAAGGGAATCTTTTTTACGTATTTCTTTTGAGCAACTGAAAACAGGTACAGGAACTTTCTGTCGGCCCACATCAATTCACCGTTCTTGCGCTGATGCAGCCCCACCGGAAACCGGACCGAATAGCGGTAATCGTGATAGTCTGGAACCTGCGGGCATCCGTAATTTTCAACCTTGCCTGATTTGCTGTCGAGTTTGCTAAGGCCGTACCGCGTCAAAACCCATACTTGCCGATCCGCACCTTCACAAAGGCCCCACAATGTATCACTATCGAATCCGCTGGATTTTTTATCGTAAATCTGTGCTGTTGCAGCATATCGAATCAGTCCTTTGCCATCCGCGATCCGCCATATTATACCCTTTGAATCGGCTAACCAGGCGCGGCGAAGAATGGCATTGCTTTTTAGCTTCAAAGAAAAAGGATAGCGCTCGATCTTTTCAGAAACCGGGTCGAGCTTGTCTATTTCGCCAGTTTCATGCTCGATCCATATAGCTTGGTTAAACGCTTTTATATTAAGGATCAGATTGGATGAGAGCGAGGAGCTGTCAGCATTATTATGTTGAAAAAGTTTGAAATTGATACCATCGTACCGGGCAAGACCATTTCGGGTACCAACCCAAACGAACCCCGTCTTATCCTGTTCCAAACCAGAAACAAAAGATTGCGGAAGGCCTTCTTTGGGAGAAATATTTCTCACAGTTTGCCCGACTACACCTGTGCAAGTAAAACACAGGAGCAAAAACATCAATTTGAGAAGGTTACGTAGAAACAGTTCAGATAATGGCAATCGTATTTTGGTTTCAATAGTGTAAAAATAACCATGCAAGAGAAAATCAGGGCAATTTATGATGACATTAGTAAGCTGATAAATTTTTTGTGGCCAGGTTCACTTCAATATACGTTTAACCCGTCAATTGGTTGATAATTCATTGCTGTCAGGATTACGCTGAATTTGAGTAAAAATTCAAAGTAGTAAATTCAAAACAGGATTAACAGCAAAACGATCAATACTTTTTAGGACGGGTCCTAACATTGCCTGTCTCAAATAGCCTGGATAAAATGGGACAACCGCCACTAATAGGTCAAAAAAGTTGTTGACGGGTGAACCATCAGGCACCATTGGCCACATCGGGGGTGTGCTTGTCGCGTCAACCGTTAGCGCGTTCGACCTGTGAATGTGAATTTCTGGCAAAGCGGCGCATCCGGATCGAGCAAGGCGAAGGGGATATCTACTACCCAGGATGGGAAAGGAAAAACGATATCGTCACAAAGGCTGGGCGAGCGGTACAGCGCTGGCGGAATTTTCGGAGCGGATCCGCAGCAACCAGGTCGAGCAAAGCAGCCGGCAGAGTTATGAGCGGATCATGGCCGGGATCTTCGCCAATTTCAAAGGCAGTGCCCCACGAGTGTCGGCTTACCTGAAAAACCTGGGGGAAAATGATATCGGGCTGATCTGCTGGAGCGTTGCCCAGGATAGCGGCCTCGCTGGCGCGGAGCACGCCCGGAAATGGCTGGAAAAGGACACGGCTAAAAATGCCATGGAACTGGCCGGATACCGGCAGCAGCTGCGCACCAAAGGGCTGGAGACTGGGAAAGGTAAAGGGATGAATATGAGTATCTAAGCCTGTTAATACGTTTGACATTTTATATCGAAAACCCCATCAGTAAGGTTTTTTATGGTCTGATTTTTCACCCCTTTGAGCTGGATTTTAAAAGTACCTGCTACTACCTTGTTGATAGTGTCCAATTTGGTAATATTAACTTCATTAATTCCTCCTGGGAATAATCGATACTCGTCATCAACTTCATTTCCCCCGAGGTGTGTACTGGTGCTTCTGCTAGAATCGCTGTTGAAAGTGTAATTCCCTGGTTTAGTAGCTCCAACAATCGTAAGGACGATTATTTCGTCATTACCATCTCTGGTAGCTGTAACTCCCAAAATACCGTCCTGTTTATGATACTCGCCTGAGAGTCTGTCCGGCACTATTATTCCTAATTTTTGGTTGGGATGCCATTTTTTGCCATCAATCTTAACTCCAAAAGTGTTAAGACCTTGTTGGGTTTCTGCTGGATAGACCTCCTTTTCCTTGCAACCAAATGCGCAGATAAATACTACTGCAACGACTAATCTGTGAATGTTCATTGAAGTTTACTTGAAAATATAGATCGATCTTGCTACTATGTACCATCATTGGACACAAAACGCAAATTTTAGTTGGGATATCTATGTGATTGACATTTGAATAAATCTCCCTGGACTAAATGAGACCCTGAAAAATCCAATCCTTTCTTTTCATCAGCGAGAGCCAAAAGAGGACAGAAACCAGAAAACGCCACCCGCGTTCAGATAACTCATTTTATAAATGAGAAAACATAGAACAAGGGGACGCAGGCCGATCTGTGTAAGTTCTTCGATTAGTACAAGAAGACGCGACTCTGCCTAGTTGTCATGGAGTGGTTATGCCCTAGGGAGCTCCTGAGGGGATGAATTTGCCTTTTGAATAGCTATTCGAGTATTTTATCCTAAACATCGCTTTGTCTCAAAACAAAATATAGCCGTTATGAAGCCGATAGTATTCCAAGAAGAACAAAAGTTTAGACCAGTTTGGATGGTTGTTATTTTGATTTTGATCGAAGTGATTTTAGTTGGAGACTTAACGATTTCCATACTAAACGGAAAAACTTTTGGCCCAGTAGAGCTGATATTCAATCTATCAATGACGCTTTTTCCAGCAATCATGTTATTAGTAATTTATGCTTGCAATGTTAGGTTAGTCAGCAGGATAAGCGAAGAAGGGGTATCTTTTGCCTGGCTCCCGTTTCCAAAAAAGGCTAAAACCATTTCTTGGCAAGAAATAAAATCAATCCAATTTACAACTTACAGTTTTGTAGGTTATGGATGGAGGTTTAGCAGTAAATATGGGACAGTCAATAATGTTTCTGGAAATAAAGGGATTGCACTTGAACTAAATAATGGCAGCAAATTTCTTATTGGAACTCAAAAATCTGCCGATTTAATCAATACCGCCATAGAGCCTTTTAATCACAGGTAACCTTGCGCGTACTGTCTCAAAATACCTGCGAAATATGTGACAGCAGCGATTAACACGCGGTAAAAACGGTTGATAGGAGAACCGTCGGTCAGCACACTCACAGATTTGACTCACGGTTGTTGTGTCAACCGCTGTCGGCGGTAGATAGCCAATTGTGTCACGAAATCCAGGGTTTCGTGAGAAAGACAAAATTTTATATAATATAATCCTTGGTTGTAACTATTATAGCTTTGAAAACCTGCCTATGGCTCTAATCCTTGCTTAACTCATTTCATTGCAATGTCTTTAAAACCTATTCCATCAGAAACAATCTATAAACTGTTCATTGACCGATATTTAAACGATCACGTTGTAGTAGAAGAATTCATCAGATCCTTCTTTGAACAGTGGAGAAGAGACCGCGATACGGGCCAGAACCACGATGAAAGATTTGCACGCTTAATAGACAGGATTTTTACTAGTTGTGATTGTTACAATGCAGAACCAGAAGGTCCTTTGGAAATATCGGAGTTAGACTTGAAAACCGAAGTCCAACTATTAACATACATTTGGTGGGGAGATAAATCGTCTCGTCGCAAATAATGTCCGTTTAAGAGACATTTAATCATGTTCTGGTGATTGAATGTTGACACATCCTCTATCCACCACGGATTTCCGCTCTATCAATGCTGGATTCACATTGAAAGTCAAAGATCCTACTCACTAATATGTAAGCTTCCCCGCATTGGCTAGACACATTTTGTCTCAAATTCCGTGCGTTTTATGAGAACAGGTTGTAAGTACCCCGTTTCTCAGACAGTCATTTGGTGGTGAATTTTCTTTTTCACCAGCGATTCCTTCCATTCAAATGGTGTCAAATTGCCCAGTCCTTCATGTGGTCGTCGCTGGTTATATTCTTCAATCCATTCCGCGGTTAATTGCCTGACCTGATCCAGGTCGAAGAACAAATAAGCGTCTAATACAGCTTCTCTGTACAGTCGATTAAATCGTTCGATATAGCCATTTTGCGTTGGCTTGCCTGGCTGTATAAATTTGGCTTCAATGCCTTTTTCCTCACACCAGATCGTGAAATTTCCGGAAGTGAATTCCGGTCCGTTGTCCGATCTGATCGCCATTGGGAATCCTCTGCTTTCTCCAATACGGTTCAAAGTCCTAATGATCCGCTTCGCGGAAAGTGAAGTATCGATTTCTATGGCCAATGCCTCACGTGAGCAGTCGTCAATGACGTTGAACGTTCGGAATTTGCGGTTGCCGACCATACTGTCGCTCATAAAATCGACACTCCAAACTTCATTCACCTGCGCTGGCTGAGCTAAAGGTTGCCTAACCCGATCGGGTAATCGCCGCTTCCCCTTTCGCCTCTTATTCAGCTTCAAAACTTGATAAATGCGGTGAACTCGCTTATGATTCCATGGCTTACCTGATCTTCGCAGGTAGGCAAACAGCTTTCTAAACCCGTATGAAGGGTGTTTGAATGCCAAGTCCTGCAACGACTCAATTACCTCAGAATCATCCTTCTTACTGCTGTAATAATATTGAGAGCGAACAAGGCTAACGATTTTACAGGCTCTGCTCACAGCGATATCGTGCTCGCGAACAATCTCCTCTGTCAATTCCCTTTTTGCGGCAGAGCCCAGCCCTTTTTTACGAAAATCTCTTTGAGTATTTGGTTATCCAGGCTCAGGTCCGCGAACATCTTTTTGAGCCGGGAATTCTCTTCCTCCAAATCCTTAAGCCTTTTGACGTCGGAAGCTTCCATGCCTCCATACCGACTCTTCCAATTGTAAAAAGTGGCCTCAGAAATGCCATGCTGCCGACAAATCTCCTTGGTTGGGATGCCTGCTTCCTGCTGCTTGAGGATCGAAACGATCTGCGTCTCTGTGAATCTGGTCTTTTTCATCAGTTTAAAATTAAGGTTTAATCTCTAATTTCAAACTGTCTGTCGTTTCGGGATACTTACAAGGTGACATATCAACCTACTATGTATTTAGTTATAGGAATCTGTCTTAAATCTTTATCTCATATTTCTATGTCTTATCTTCTATCTTTGGTTGAATAAGTGAGACAATTGATATGATTTTCGGATATGCCCGGGTTTCGACCCAAGACCAAAACTTGAACCTGCAAATCGACGACTTGAAAAAGTGCGGTTGTGACCGGATCTTTCGGGAAAAGGTGTCTTCGGTCAAAGAAAGGCCCGAGCTCAACAAGCTGCTCGACACGGCCAGGGCAGGGGACACCATCATCGTTTGGAAACTTGACCGGCTCGGACGGTCGTTGAAAGACCTGATCCATCTGATCACTGAATTTCAGCAGAAGCAGATCGGGTTCCGGAGCCTGAACGATGCGATCGATACGACGACTGCGCAAGGCCGTTTGATCTTCAACATTTTTGCATCCCTGGCAGAGTTTGAGCGTGACCTGATCCGGGAACGGACGAAGGCCGGCCTTTCAGCTGCACGCGCCAGGGGTAGGATGGGAGGGAAGCCCAAAGGCCTGAGCAAAGCCGCAATGTCCAAGGCGCATGCCGCCAAAGCACTCTACGATAAAAAGGATAAGACTGGGAAAGAGATCGGAAGGGTCTTAGGTATCAGCAGGGCTACTGTCTACCGGTACATTAAAGAGATCGAGCAGCAACAGCGGTCGGTCAATGAAAAACAATCCTCAGAGCAAAAATAATTATCATGCAGCAAACCGTCGCCTTCCTGTCCGAATGGGGTAACGACACCCTTGATTTTTCTAAGCGTGGGGCCGACGTGCCTACTACGCACTTTATCGTTACAGCACTCATTGTAAACAAAGAAGATATAGCCCTTGTAAAGCGGGTCCTACAAGCCGTGCGCGACCGGCACTTCTCGGGCGCTGTCATTGATTCTGAGATTACAGGTACCAACCACCAAAAGCGACAAGAGGTCCTGGAAGACATGGACGAAGCACCGTTCAAAGTATTCTCGGTCATTGTCGACAAGCGGCAATTGATAGGAGAGGGGCTGCGTTACAAAGGCTCATTTTACAAATTCCTTCACAGCCTGGCCGACAGGGAGCTGTTCCGGCTGCTGCCAAATCTTGAATTAGTAAGTAGCAAATTGGGCGACAACACGTTCATGACAGGGTTTGTCAAGTACATAGAGCAGAACCATATTTCAAATTTGTTCAGTGAATCCACATTTGGGTTCGTAGGATTTGAAAACAATGATTTGGTCCAGGCAGCGGCTTACATCGCAGGAACACTCGCGCGCTGCTATGACGAAACGGTCATCACCGACCAGCGGGGCGATTTCATTGAGCTGCTCCGGCGCAAATTGATCTCTATCCAGTTTTTTCCAGACTCCTTCGGTAACAGTCCGGCAACCGTGCCAGCAAGCGGCGGGGATTACAATGAGATGCTGGCCACATTAAGTATCAATCTGGCTAATGATTTTCTGCACCGCAAATCATTGAGCCCCGTTCCGCAGGTGAAAGACCAGGTAAGCTGTTTAGGATATCTGTTATTTCATTTCCGGCACATTAACCCCACCCGCTACATTACAAGTTTTGAATTAATAGAACATATCAAAGCAAGGACTGGGAAGAAAGTTTCCCTTCATTATTTTTCAGACAAAGGTGATAGCCCAGCTTCGTGACGCCGGCGTGCTGATCGCAAGCAGTTCGCGCGGGTATAAGTTGCCGGCAAGTCAGGGAGATCTTTATGACTTCGTCAGCCACAGCAACACGATCATCGCGCCGATGCTATCCAGGGTGAAGCGGTTCCACGACCAGGTCCATATGGCTACCTCAGGCAAAATCGATATTTTGGAACATGACGAGTTTTCGCTGATACGCAAGGTTATTGTTGATATCTAAATCTGTATTAAATGAAATACTAGCCTCTAAAAGAACTGGTCAGTCGATGCAAGGCATTCTGGGCTATTTTTGATGTGATGGGCATTTTCTGGATATTTTGCCAACAAGAAACCATTTTGAATAGTCATATCGTTTTTCTATTGTTGTAGAGTAAATTCCTTCCAATTTTTTGTGTCAATCATGAAACTCACTCTACCTTTATTTGTGATTCTTACATCCATATTTCTTCTTGGCTGTCCAGAGAAGAATGAAGATTCGATCAAGCCTGACCCGGCCACTGTTACCCCAGCAAAAGGTGACACTATAACAAGTTTGCGAATCAGTTGGGTAGGGGAACAATTTTTCTTCGGTCCTCGGGCGTTTACGAATGCAGTCGACATAATAGAGTATTTCAATTTGATCTATTTACCCAGTAATGACAAAAGCACTTGGTTTCGGTTACCGATAACAACAGACCAGTTTTGCGATAGTTCAAACTTTGACTGCGGTAATAGAGGGAATGTCAAGATCGCATTCGAAGATTTCGATGTCGAGTCCAAAACGCTTCCAAATGATAAATACCTAGTAAGTTCAGGTGCTATCTTTTATCCAACTAAAGGTTCTAAGATTGTAATCTCAACCATTGATGGGAAGCCGTTTTTCAAAGCAAAGACTGCTTCAAAAAACTACAGCGTCAACAAGATTGAATTCGTAGTCGATGTTCCACTTGATGTCAACCAGACATCGCAGATCGCGGCTCGTTTAGCACCTGCGCAAGGAATTTATAAAAGCAGGGTATTCCCAGCAGCTCCAACAGCATTTGAACGATATTGGGCAGATCCATCAATTGCTCTTCCCAAAGAGTATGGTAGCTTTAATATTGATTTTTTGGACAAATTTAAAGGTGGCACAATGCAGCTATTCAGTTCACGTCGAACAAAAACAGAATTACTTGCTCTCTTGAAAAAAGCTGCTGAAAATAAGTATTCCATAGTGCGTAAATGGACAAATGGACCAGCAACACCGGACAACAATCTGGTCATTGATTTCTCGGTGGTGACGACTTTGAACAATGAGCCAACGCAAAGATTTGAGATTCTAAAATAAAGCTGGCTGGCGTCTTTAAATCGACACAATTGTATAATTTACAGTTATGTTAAGTGCGAGTGCGTTGCACTCCCAAAATATTGATTCTTTATCCCTAAAAAGAGAATGTCGCGGCACTTGGGGCTACGATGCCGAATTTACGCCCGATAACCTGGCCAGTCACAAGCCAATCCAATAAATGGGATAAAGGTCGCCCTCCACAATTCACTAGTAGGCCGAACGGCAAGATGTTGTCATCCAAGTTGCAAATGAAGCGGCATGTCCTTTTTGATGGAGCTGGCACCGAGCTCCGCACAGTGGGTCAACAAATCAGTGGCCGCCCGTCAGTAGGCGCACGGGTATTGGGGTTGCAGATCGCAGGCACTAAAAATTCCAGGAAGCGTGCCGGTCGTCGGACCGACCACCAACGCCGGTAGCTCCGCTACTTTTAGAATCAGTTCATTCATAATTTTGCTGTCGTTATACAACTGATAAAGGACGTTATCATATACAAAAAATCTACTCTGAACTTGGGCTTCCATCGACAATCGATCGGGCAATACAAAGGATAACCAAGTATTGAATACTGCAAATGATCCGTCAGAGATCAGAGCTGTTAAAAATGAAAATCGGGCACGTTCTATTGAGAAGATTCCGTTAAGAACAACCTATGGCGGAGAGAAAATTGACCCCAAGCTATTAAAAGAATAGATATGAAATTAGTTCGACGATTGACAATACTTTTCCAGATTATGGTTTGCAGTTGTTCTCAAATGGCAGACCAGGGGAAAATTCCCGACGAATATGTCAGTGTATTGGCAGAGGGGGATTTCAAAATTCCGTCTCGGCGAAACTTTGACATCCTGTTTTTCCGTTCTAATGATAAAAGGATCGTTGAAACGTCGGTAGATGCCTTGCATTCTATTTATCGAGCTGGTTTTGAAACAGAATTTGACCATTATTCAGATTTTTTGTCTGAATCACTGAATGGCAACTTTGAAATTCCACGAGAGTTTTTTGATGGACGTCAGGCCTACCCCTTTATACCTGAAGCAGATGTAATCGAAATTTTTGAACATTCTAGCTCTGATGAATTTGCTGCCCGGTTTTGTGACCAAGATAGTTCTGGGACTTTTACACTCAAAGATTCAATTCCTGACACAAGCAATACATATATACGTACAGTTCTGTATTGCATGTTTTTGAAGGGCTTCGAAATTCACCCGGTTGACTCAAAAAAGAGCTTTATTATAAAGCCAATGATTTAGTATTGGAGCAAGTATGGCTTCAACGATGGCAATTGACCACGATTTAGTTAATTCAGCCAGCTAGCTGGACAAAGTTCGGAGAAATTATTGAGCGTAAGCCTACTTGGTGACTTCCCGGCAAACGAGACGCTAGTAATTAGATAATTCGGTGGGGTATTGAGCTCCTTCACATTTTATTGATCAGAGCTAAGATTCCGGGTATTGGCAAT
This sequence comes from Dyadobacter fermentans DSM 18053, assembly GCF_000023125.1. NCBI lineage: Bacteria > Pseudomonadati > Bacteroidota > Cytophagia > Cytophagales > Spirosomataceae > Dyadobacter > Dyadobacter fermentans. Next base: position 2,856,107 of record NC_013037.1, on the reverse strand, counting down.
TAAGGCGTTTAGACCATAGTCTAAACGCCTGTTGTCTACAAGCCTTAGCACTGGTGCAGAACAATATCGCATCGCCTCGAGATACGATAAAATCGGTTATACAACGAATGGTATTGCCCTGAAATAGCCTGACATTAATTCATGATCAAATGTATTACAGTTATTTAAGAGGATTGACATAGCGGTGCCTCCGCGAGCGCTGCTCTTCGTAACGCCTTACGTTCTGGATTCGGGTATCTCACTCGTACCTGACCTGACTGCGGCGACTGCAAAAAAATCATTTTCTGGCAGCCATACGACAAGAAGTTATCCTCGTAGCGCATGTACAATAAATCCGACTCTGAAAGCACATCCTGACGGGCACCGCATCAATTCTGGAAGATTGGTAGTAACTTTGGTGGGAAAGTTTGGGTATCTAGCCCTATGTCCAACCTTGGTGGGTTATTCAGCGAAAAGGCAGACCTAAACTCTTATTTATTATATTATTCGACTTGCTCTTCTACGATTCGCGCAGGATTATGTATTTTTGTTTGTCGGCTCAATCTGGTGAGCACTTCGGTGAGCAAATTTTATAGGTCATTCTAATTGCTTGATAATCATATGGGGTAGGGGAGGAGTTCGACTCCCTCCATCTCCACTCTAATTATTTCAAATTTTGTTAGATGCCCGTAATTCAATGAGTTACGGGCATTTGCTTTTTGCTCCAGGGATCGGGCCACCGATATTAATGCGTTGCCGGATTAGGATGGCAAGGTTTTGTTGACAAACCAGTAAAAATTCATCAAACATCCGAAAAAGACCGATTATGCTTGAAAATCCAGTTACAAAATATCCACAACCCCCATTCAATAAACAGCCACAACCAATGCCGGGCCTCGCATCCAAAATGGACCCCGTTCCCGACCATGGCGAAAAATCATACAAAGGTTCAGGTCGGCTGGCTGGCAGGAAAGCGCTGATTACCGGCGGAGATTCCGGGATTGGGCGGGCGGCCGCAATCGCTTATGCACGTGAAGGGGCCGATGTCGCTATCAATTACCTGCCCGATGAACAGTCCGATGCAGACGAAGTGATTGCGCTCATTCAGGCTGAGGGTAGAAAAGCGATCGCTATTCCCGGAGACATTACCAGCGAGGCTTTTTGTAAAGAACTCGTTAGCCAGGCAGTTGAACAGCTCGGCGGGCTGGATATTCTGGTCAACAATGCAGGCCGTCAGCAGGCAGTCGATTCACTGCTTGACATCACTTCCGAAAGTTTCGACGCCACGATCAAAACGAACATCTACGCGCCATTCTGGATTACCAAGGCGGCATTGCCGCATCTCGCTACGGGTGCGGTGATCATTGCCACTTCTTCTGTTCAGGCCTACGACCCGTCGGAAAATCTGTTTGACTATGCGCAGACCAAAGCCGCGAATGTAGCTTTTGTTAAATCGCTGGCCAAGCAATTGGGACCCAAGGGCATCCGTGTAAATGGTGTTGCACCGGGCCCGGTATGGACGCCGCTGCAAACGAGCGGTGGTCAGCCTCAGGACAAAATTGTTGAATTCGGAAAAGCTGCCCCATTGGGAAGGCCCGGCCAACCGGCTGAATTGGCTTCGATATATGTACAGCTGGCCGACCCCAATGCCAGTTATGCCACCGGCCAAATCTACGGATCTGCCGGAGGAAGCGGGCATCCGTAATGTGTAAATCTTTCTGAAAACCACAGCAAGCATGGCCTCACAGGTTGTGCTTGCTGCTTTAAAATGCCAAAATCTCTCTTATGAGACAACCTGATATCGTTTCACTAGCCGTGATCAGCGACCGCCATACATGCGCATTACCTGACCGGGACGGAACAATCAGCTGGTATTGTCCCGGTGCCTTCGACCAGCCAGCAGTTTTTTCCTCGCTTATCGATGAAGAAAAAGGAGGTTACTGGGATATCAATGCGGAAGGGAAAAATTTTGTTACGCGAAGGTTCGACGGCCGGAGCAGCGTCCTGTACACGACATTCTCGGTCCCGAATGGCGAGTTTCACCTGACTGACTTTATGCCTTTGCACTGATTTAGCGGAATTTGCAGGCTGACGGGCCCCACGCCGGTTGACATTTACGGCACGCTATTGCTAAGAGAAAATTATGGTCTGGACCCGGCAGCGCTTTCGGTCGTTGATCCGCATACTATTGAGTTCAAATCCAATGGATTATGGATACATGGGTCGCATGAGCTGATCCTGGATGGACAGGTGGTCACATACCGCGTGCCCGCCGGGGAGGAAGGATGGGTTGCATTGATTGACGCTGCCGTAATCAGCAAGCAGCAAATGGATCATGCATTGCAATCGACTTTGACAAAATGGGACGAGATCGAAGATTACATTAAATACGAAGGCCCTTACGAAAAAGAGGTGTGCAGTTCGCTGCGCGCATTACAGCAATTGGTGTATGAACCTACGGGCGGAATTGTTGCTGCCCCGACGGTCGGCCTGCCGGAAGTGATAGGAGGTAAGCGAAACTATGACTACCGGTACGTGTGGATGCGTGATGCGGCATTAATTACCTCCGGGCTGGTCGGCCTTGAAACCAACGGGGAGGTTGAGCGTAAGTTCCTGTCATTTGTCGCGGGCGCGAGAAAGAGGAGCGGGTTATCGCATGTGCCGTGCTTTTATGGAATTGACCAAACGATTCGTAAAGAGGCGTTCACTTTGCCGCTTCGGGGGTACGGCGGCAGTGTGCCGGCCATCATCGGAAACACCGCTGCCAATCAGTTTCAGCTCGATGCGGAATCGCATATTCTGTTAGCCTGCAACTGGATTTATCAAAAATATGGCAGTAAAATAGAATGGGACACTGCCGAGGCAATAGCCGACTACATTTGCGAGAACTGGGAGCGAAAGGATAACGGTATTTGGGAGGAAGAGCAACAGCAGCATTATACGACCAGCAAAGCATTTGCTGCGCGGGCGCTTGAAGTGATGGCACCTTACCAATCCGACCTGCATACAGCATCGCGATGGCTGGAAAATGCCCGGCTTATCCGTGCTTTTATCAATGATCATTGTCTTACCAGCGAAGGCGCCTATGCGGTTCACCCCGGGTCGGAGGATGTTGATATCACTTGCGCTTTGTTTGCGCCATTTGGTTTTGATGATCCCGGCAGCCCGGTATTAAAAAACACCGTCCTGGCAATTGAAGATCGATACCGGGAAGGTGCGCTTTACCGCAGGCATTTATTGTAATTTGATTCAGCCAAGGAAGGCGTTTTTCTGGCAGCCAGCTGTTGGATGGCGCACTACTATGCATTGGCCGGCGATCTGGGAAAGTCAAAGACAATACTGGATGCGGTGCTGGGCTGCGCCAACGATCTGGGCTATTTCAGCGAAGAGATGGATCTGAAAACGAACACGATGCTCGGTAACTTCCCGCAGACATTCGTGCATTCTTCCTTTATCTGTGCAGTCAATGGTTACAAAGGAGCTATGACGAGTTGAAAATAGTTATTTGCTCGTATCGGTAGTAACTATTATAAAAATTATAAGAAAAAGCATAGTAGTTAAGGGCAAATCCCGCTTTTGACCGTCAAACTCTCTGATAGCGGAAAAAGATTTGCAACGGGATATCGACATATGGAATGCGTTTCGGTCGGGGGACAAAGACGCTTTTGCGACGATTTATGCGTTGTATTTCGATGCATTGTATTCCTACGGCAAGCGTTTTATCGCCGATGAAACCCGCGTGGAGGACGCTATTCAGGACCTTTTCATCAACCTCTGGCGCAGTCACGCCAATGTGTCCCCGGTAGATAATATCAAGTTCTACCTCTTCCGCAGCCTTCGCCGCGACATCTACCGCATCACCGAAAAGGAGAAAAATTTCCCGAAAGTGGAGCTGGACGCTTTCCTGCACGAGTACGACCTTCCCGGCGAGGAGCACAGCATTCACGACGAGGAAAAAGAGCTCACCCAAAAGCTCGCAGCGGTGCTTCAAAACCTCCCCAAACGCCAGCTGGAAGCGATTACGCTGCGCTATTACGAAAATTTTAGCATCAGCGAAATCGCCGAAATCATGGACGTTTCCGACAAAACCGTCCGCAACACGCTCCACAATTCCCTGACCTTGCTCCGCAAAAATTCCCGCCTTTTCTACACGGTTTTCGAGCTGGCGCTGGCTTTTATCTGGCATTGATGCCGCGTTTCCGCACGATCAGCCACATTTATCAGCTTTTTGGAAAAAAATATTAAAATTCTTTGGGTCAACCCGGATTAAGCCTCCTTTGTATGTATATAATGCAAAAGTGAGATGGCGAACAACTACGGTGACTTCAAGGCTGAGGATTTTTTAAGGGACGATCGCTTCCGCCGCTGGATGGTTTCCGGCGGGGACGAAGAGGCCGGTTTCTGGGCGGATTTTCAGCAGCAATATCCTCATCAATCCGGTGAGCTCAGGCTGGCGCGGTCGCTGTGGGCGTCGCTGCATGAAATGCGCGAGCAGCCGGAGCCGGGGCTTCGCGAAAAAGTGTGGGCGAATGTGGCCGGAGCGTTGGACGAGGCCGGGCCGGAAATGATGATCGAACGCCCCGCGCGGCCATTGTACCGCTGGTGGATGGCCGCCGCCGCGATATTAATCGTGGGCGGACTGGCGTGGAATTTTCGCGGGACGTTTAGGGACGAACCGTTAGTGTACCGCGAGCAAGTTGACGTAGCCAGCGTTCCATTAAAAGAAGAAGTCAATGTAAGCGCCAAACAGCATACCATCCGGCTCGTCGATGGTTCCACGGTGGAGCTGAAATCCGGCAGCAAGCTCAGCTATTCCAATTTTTCCGGCAATGAAAGGGTGGTGTATCTCGACGGGGAGGGCTATTTCGATGTGGCTAAAAATCCCGCTAAACCATTCATTGTGTACGCGGGGCGCATTGTTGTGCAAGTGGTGGGTACCAGCTTTCGTGTGACTTCCAACACGGGCAAAATCAAAAGCCGGGTGGCGGTGACGTCGGGTAAAGTGAAAGTGTTTGCTGCCGGGAGGGCAGGGAAAGGTAAAGAACCCGTGTTCCTCATTCCGAACCAGCAGGTGGTGTTCGATGCAAATACCCAGGCATTTGCGAAAGGGCTTGTCGATCAGCCCGTTCAGGTGAGTGGTACAGGCCAGGTGAAGGAGTTTTTCTTTGACAATACTTCCGTAGAAAATGTTCTTCATACCATCGAAACGGCCTACGGCGTGACGATCCGCCACGATAATGCGGCCTTTGCGTCGTGCAAACTCACCGCGCCGCTGGGCGATATGCCGATGTTCCGAAAGCTGGACATTATCTGCCAGACGGTAGGCGCTACCTATGAAGTATTCGGGACTGAAATAGTCATTACAGGAGGCGATTGCGACCTCTGACCAAGCTAAACTAAAATTCAACCCAAGAACCCCAGCACCATGACCAGACATTAGCCCCATTTAACCCAAAAACAAAAAACCGGAAGCGCTGCCACGCGTCCGGTCCTGACTGATTCCCCAACCATCGCGAAATGACTTTCCTGCCAGGCAATGCCCGCGGCAGGAACCGGGAATCCTATGTTTCATTTCAAAACATTTAAAACAAAACACGGGTAAAAATATGCAAAAGTTTTTCAACACGGTCCCCAAACCGTTGCACATCATGAAAATACTAGGTGTTCCCATATTTATCCTCCTCTCGCTGGCGACGCTCGCCTTTGCCAGCGACGGAAGTGCGCAGGATTTGATGAAAAGAACCGTGACGGCGCAGTTCAGCAACCGCGAGATTTCAAAGGCGCTGACGATGATCGGGCACAAGGCCAATGTGAAATTCACCTACCTCCCCGGCATTTTCCCGCCGGACGCGAAGGTGTCGGTGAAAGTAAAGAACGAATCGCTCGAAAACGTGCTCCGCGACCTTTTGGAGCCTTATAACATCGGTTACCAGACGAGCGGGGATTTTATCATTCTCCGGAAAAACAACTCCGGTGCCAAGCCTGGCCCGAAAGACGAAGCCCGTGTACACCAGGATATTACGGTAAGCGGCAAAGTGACCGACGATAAAGGCGAAGCCCTGCCAGGCGTGAGCATTATCCTCAAAGGCACTCAGCGCGGCACGGTAACGGACGTGGACGGCGGCTTTACATTCAATATCCCCGACCAGTCGGCGGTGCTGGTGTTCAGCTACGTGGGTTACTCGCAGAAAGAGGTGACCGTAGGCAGCCAGACGACTTTCAATGTGCAGCTTGCCAATGACAACAAGGTGCTGGAAGAGGTGGTCGTGGTGGGTTATGGGGCTATTAAAAAAGCGGATGTGACGGGAGCGATCGCTTCGGTGGACAATACTAAAATCGCCCGCGCAGCCACGCCCGACGCTACCGGCGCATTGCAGGGACAAATGCCGGGTGTGGTGGTGGTGAAAAACGTAGGCAAGCCGGGGAGCGGTTATAATATCAATATCCGCGGTATCAGCTCTATCGGCGGCTCCAATTCGCCCCTGTACGTGATCGACGGCATTCCCTCGACGACGGGTATCAACGAACTCAACCCGGCCGACATCGAGAAAATCGACATTCTGAAAGATGCTTCTGCGACGGCCATTTACGGCTCGCGCGGGGCGAAAGGCGTGGTGATCGTGACCACCAAACGCGGGAAATCGGGCAAGACGACCATTTCCTACGACGCCTATGCCGGCGTACGCACGCCCACGAACCTGCCCGAGATGTTCGACGGCCAGGAATATGTAGCCTTCCGCACCGAGATGTTCAAAGCACAGGGCAAGGATATTTCCCGCAACAATGCAGCGTTCTTCACACCCGACCAATGGCGGAATATCGACGAAGGCAAGTTTACCGACTGGCCGAAGCTGATCCTCAAAAACGGCCTGCAAATGAACCACAACATTACCGCCAGCGGCGGCGATGAGAAAACCCGCTTCGCTATCAGCGCGGGGCTTTTGCAGGAAGACGGGAATGTGAAACCCGAAAGCTTCAAGCGCTACACTCTCCGCGGTAATGTAGACCGCCAGATTACCGACAAATGGAAAGCGGGTTTGAATATTTATTTTTCCCAAAACCTGCAAAACCTCGGCAGCTCCGAAGCGCTGCGCTCGGCTTACCGCCTGCCGCCGATGACCTACCCGTACGACGAAACCGGCGCGCCCGCATTCCGTGTGTACACGACGAATGCAGTGACCAACCCGACGTTCGACCAGGAAAATGAGATCCGTCAGGTGCGCAATGCCCGCACATTCGGGAATATTTTCGTGCAGTTCGAGCCGGTGAAAGGCGTGACTTTGAAATCGACCATCTCGCCGAATTACTCTACCGAGAGAAGTGGATTTTACTTTGGCCCGCTGTCCAAGCAAAGCCTCGGCGGCTCGGTACCGACGCAGGCCGGCAATGCCAGCAGCGAGCAGCTTACGTGGGTGTGGGATAATCAGGCCACTTACGACCGGCAGTTCGGCGAGCATAAGCTCACCGCCACCATCGTGCAAAGCATGCAGAAGGACCGCATCGAAACCAGCAACATTACCGTGGACGGCATTCCGTACAAATCGCTCTGGTACAACCTGGCGACCGGCGGCCGGGTGCTGGCTTACGGCTCGAACTACACCAAAACGACGCTGGCTTCGGCAATGGGCCGGGTGAATTACAGTTTCAAAGACAAATACCTGCTCACCGCCACCGGCCGTTGGGACGGCTCTTCGCGCTTAGCGGAAGGTAACCAGTGGGGTTTCTTCCCGTCGGCTTCGGTCGCGTGGAGACTGTCGGAGGAACAGTTTATCAAACAAATACACCAGATCACCGACCTCAAACTGCGCGTGAGCTACGGGGTGACCGGTAACGACCGCGTAAATGCCTATTCTACGCAGGCGGCATTGGGACAGACGTTCTATGATTTCGGCGGCAGTTTCGCGCAAGGCTACGCGCCTAACCAGCTTCCCAACAAGAACCTTACCTGGGAAACGACGCGGGAAGTGAATGTGGGCCTGGATTTCGGGTTTTTCAATAACCGCATTACGGGTAGCGTGGATGTGTATAACCGTTTGATCAACAACATCCTGCTGAGCCGTCAGCTCCCCGCGCCGTCGGGCTGGGGCTCTATTATGGATAATGTGGGCAAGCTGCGGAACAGGGGTATCGAGCTGGGTATCAGTTCGATTAATGTGGTTGCGGGCAAGTTCCAGTGGAAGACCGACATTGTTTTCGACTCCAACAAAAACCGCATCCTGGAACTGAACGGCGGCAAAAAGGACGACGTGGGTAACAGCCTGTTCATCGGCCAGCCGGTGCAGGTGAACTACAATTACGTGTTCGACGGCATCTGGCAGACCGCCGAGGCCGAAGCCTCGAAAAAATACAACCAGACGCCCGGCCAGATCCGCGTGAAAGACCTCGATGGCAACGGCGTGATCAATGCGGCCGACCGGCAGATCATCGGCAAGCGCGTTCCCAGCTGGACCGGTTCGCTTGGGAATACATTCCGCTACGGCAATTTCGACTTGTACATTCTCGTGTACACCCGCCGCGGCGAACAATACCAGAGCTCGTTCGATGCGACGCTGATGAACTACAACTCGGACTACAACCAGGTGAAGGTAGACTACTGGACGCCGGAGAACCCGTCGCAAACCTGGTTCCGTCCCGGCAATCCAGGCCCGTACACGGTGATCCCGACATTCCGCAAGGTGGATTTTACGCGCGTGGGCAACATTACGCTCGGTTATAACGTGCCTAACGGCCTTATTCAGCGCCTGAAAATCAGCAATCTGCGCGTGTACGCCACGGCTACTAACCCGCTGCTGTTCACCAAATATGAAGGTTTTGACCCCGAATGGCCTGCTACCAACACTTACGGCACGGCGGTGAGCACCTCGTCCTATCTTTTCGGCGTAAACCTGGCTTTTTAATTCCCGACATTTATGAAAAAGACATTATATATAGCAATGCTGGCGGCCGGAATGAGCCTGTCGTCCTGCCAGGACTTCCTCACCGAGGAAAATATCAGCGGCGTCACAAGCGAAAATTTTTATACGGATGCCGCAGGTTTTGAAAAACTGATCAATTCCTGCTATTCGTCGATGCGCGATGTGTACGAAACCGACCCGAAGCTTTTCTGCTGGGGCACCGACATCATCACCCGCGGCGAGATCGAGCCCGTGAGCGGTACCGTGGGCGACCGCGTGGTGCGCGCCACGCAGCTGAACGAGTACCGGACGCTTTCATCGGACAACTCGGCGGTGGAAGAGCTGTTTTCCAACCTGTACGCGGGCATTCAGCGATGCAACACGGCCATCAACAAGGCGGCCACGATCCCCGGCCTGACCGATGCCGCGCGCAGCAAGCGGGTAGGCGAGGTACGGTTTATCCGCGCTTACTACTATTATTTGCTGGCGGAGAATTTCGGGGGTGTGCCTATTGTAAAGGAGGAGATCAATACCGCTGTGACGCATTTCGAGCCGAATACCGAGCAGGCGGTTTATGATTTTATACTGGAAGATCTCAATGCGTCGGTGGCCAGTGTGGACGCAACTACGGCGGAGTTCGGGCGGGTGACGCAGGGCGCGGCGAAGCATTTGCTCTCGCTCGTGCACCTCACGCGCGGCTACAAGGCATTTGGCGGGTCGGCGGATTTCACCAAAGCCGCCCAATATGCCGAGGAGGTGATCGCAGGTGGTAACTACAAGCTGGTACCGGCATTTGCGGACGTTTTTAAATCCACCAACCAGCAGAACAGCGAGATCATTTTCTCGATCCAGTTTGACCCGATCAGCTTGAAAAACAAAACCATCGGCCACGGCCAGAACCTGTTTTTCGGCTGGCGCATTTTCCGCGAGCCTGGCTTCTACGATGGCGAATACCAGACTTACAGCCGCCGCACGAGCGATTTCATGCCGACGCAGTTTTTGTACACCTTGTATAATACTGCCAAAGACAGCCGCTACGACGGTACTTTCCTGAGCAAATTCTACGCGGTAAGGGATGATAAAATAGGGAATCAGCCAATCAAAAAGGGCGACCTGCGCTTCTATTTTCCTTACCCGGACCAGCCCTTTACCGCAGCCGACTCGGCAGCATTGAAACAGGCCAACCCGAATGTGGAAATCGTCCGTTTTGACAAATGGAAACAGGATTTCCAGGACATAGGTGGCGTTTTGAAATTTCCGATGATCAACAAGTTTTTCGATCCGCTCGCGAACTTCCCCGGCAACAACGAGCGGGCCTATTCCAGCACGCGCGACATCTATTTGTTCCGGTTGGCGGAAACGTATCTGCTCGCTGCGGAGGCTTATTTTAAATTAGGTCAAAAAGACAAAGCCGCTGAAAAACTGAATGTAGTGCGCCAGCGCGCCGCGGTAACCGGCCAAAGCCTGAACGTCACCGCCGCGAATGTGGACCTCGATTTCATCCTCGACGAGCGCGCCCGCGAGCTAGCAGGCGAGTACAAGCGCTGGCTCGACCTGAAACGCACGCACCGCCTCGACCGCGCATTCGAGCACAACCCGCTCACCAAACTGACGAACCCCGGCGGCGTGAGTGAGAAGTATTACCTGCGCCCCATTCCGCAGTCGGTCATCGACCGGGATACGGAAGGGTATCCGCAGAATCCAGAGTATTGATACGGTGAACCGGGCATGGCGCATTGTCGTTGTGCCCCGGTTTTAAATCACTAATGGAATATTTTATGACTCAAAAATTACGGTTACTCGTCGTCGCATTTGCATTGCTTGCCGTTGGTTCCCGCGCCGACGTGCCGGTGAAAAAGCTCAAAGTTCCGGCGCGTTTTGAGATGCCGGAGATTCTGGTACCCGATTTCAGCAGAGTGAAGCGCTTCCTTATTACCGATTTCGGCGCGGTGGCGGGCGATAAGGAAAAAATTTCCGGGGCGATCCGGCAGGCTATCGACGCGGCGAACCAGGCAGGCGGCGGCAAGGTGGTAGTACCTGCGGGCGAGTGGCTCACGGGAAAGGTGCATTTGAAAAGCAATGTGAACCTGCACCTGGACAAAGGTGCGGTGCTGCTATTTTCGGAAAAGCCGGAGGATTACCTGCCGGCGGTGCATTCGAGCTGGGAGGGCATTGAATGCTACAATTATTCGCCGCTGATTTATGCCTACCAATGCAAAAACGTGGCGATCACCGGCGAGGGCGAGGTGCGGGCGAAAATGGAGGTTTGGAAAGAATGGTTTGCCCGACCGAAACCCCATATGGAGAGCATTAAGCGGCTTTATAACCTCGCGCAGGACTACACGCCCGTGGAGCAGCGGCAGATGGTGAACGACACGGCGCATTTGCGGCCGCAGTTTATCCAGTTTAACCGGTGCGAAAATGTGCTGATGGAAGGCTTTACGGTCACCAATAGCCCATTCTGGACAATCCATCCCTACCTGTGCAAGAATGTCGTGATCAGCCGGTTGAAGGTATACGCGCACGGGCATAACAACGACGGCGTGGACCCCGAAATGAGCCAGAACGTGTTCATCACCGATTGCGTGTTCGACCAGGGCGATGATGCGATTGCCATCAAATCCGGCCGCAATCCGGAAGGCTGGCGGCTGAAAACGCCTTCGAAGAACATCGTGATCCGCAACCTGACGGTCAAAAACGGGCACCAATTGGTGGCGATCGGCAGCGAGCTTTCGGGCGGGATCGAAAATGTGGACATTTCGCAGTGCCAGGTGGTCGACGGCGCGAAGCTCAACCATTTGCTTTTTATTAAAACCAATGAAAGAATGGGGGGCTATGTCAAAAACATCTACGCCTCGAACCTGACCGCCGGGAAAATAGACCTGGGCGTGCTGGGCATCGAAACCGACGTACTTTACCAATGGCGCACGCTCGTACCGACCAAAATCCGCAAACTGACGCCGATCTCGGACATTTACCTGAGCAATATCTCAGTGAAGGACGTGAAGTTCGAGTCGCGCATTTTGGGGCAGAAAGAGCTGCCGGTTAAAAACGTATCGATGAAAAACATCACGACCGGCAAGGTGCAGGAACAAAAGGAAATCCACGAAAACGTCCTCGATTTTCAGCATTGAAAGCGGGGCGTGTTATGTCAGTTTTAATGAAAATTTTGCGCTTCAAAATGATTGCAGCTGCTGCATTAGTGGTTTTATGTCAATTGTTTATATTAAATACGGCCCATTCGGCCCGGTTCGACTTCGTCACTGCCAACGCCAAAGTTTCGGTTTACTACCAGCAAGGCGGCCCTAAACTCGATTCGATCGTTGCGCATTTGCTGGCGGCGGACATTGAGCGGGTAAGCGGGTATTTACCGACAGTGGGCACCAACCTGGCTAATGCAAGCGGGAATGTAATCGTACTTGGTCGCGCCGGTTCGGAAATTGTCGGGCGCCTGGGAAAGCAGGACGCCGATGGCGCATTGACAGGGCAGTGGGAGCGGTATTCGCTGCGTGTTTTGAATAAACCTTTGAAAAATATTGCACAGGCACTGGTGGTAGCCGGCAGCGACGTGCGCGGGACGGCCTATGGTGCGTTTGCGGTTTCCGAAAAGATAGGCGTTACGCCCTGGTACTGGTGGGCGGATGCGGTGCCGGCGCACCGGAAAACGCTCTCGCTGGACATTCCGGACTACACTTCGGCGTCGCCGTCCGTCAAATTCCGGGGGATATTCATTAATGATGAGGACTGGGGCCTGCAACCCTGGGCAGCGAAAACCTTCGAGCCGGAAACGAATGACATCGGTCCGAAGACCTACGCGAAGGTGTTCGAGCTGCTTTTGCGCCTTAAAGCCAACCTCATTTGGCCGGCGATGCACCCGAGCACCAAGGCATTCTACCATTATCCGGGCAATATTAAAGCCGCCGAAGATTACCAGATCGTCGTGGGCTCGTCGCATGCGGAACCCATGCTCCGCAACAATGTGAGCGAATGGGACGAGCAGACGATGGGGCATTTCAATTTTGTGACCAACCGGAAGAAGGTGGAGCAATACTGGGAATCGCGGATTAAGGAGAGCAGCCATTTCAACGGCATTTACACCACCGGAATGCGGGGCGTGCACGATGGCGAAATCCAGGGCGTGAAAACCATTCCCGAAACCGTGTCATTGCTCGATACGATCATCCGCGTGGAGCGCGAAATGCTCCGAAAGTATGTGAATAAGGACATTACCAAAGTACCGCAGGTATTTACACCTTATAAGGAGGTTCTGGAAATATACGATGCCGGATTGAAAGTCCCCGAAGACATTACCCTCGTATGGCCGGATGATAACTACGGTTATATCCAAAGGCTGAGCAATGCGGCAGAAAACCAGCGTTCCGGCGGCTCGGGCGTGTATTATCACGCCTCGTATTGGGGCCGCCCGCACGATTATCTGTGGCTGAACACGACGCATCCCGCGCATATGCAGGAGGAAATGACGAAGGCGTTTGCATTGAATGCGCGGCATTTGTGGGTGCTGAATATCGGCGATATCAAACCCGGCGAATACGCCATGCAGCTTTTCCTGGATATGGCTTATCATGTAAAACCATTTGAAAAACCGGGCTATTCCAAAACGCATTTGCAACAATGGCTGGCCGGCATTTTCGGGAATAAAAACAGCGTCGCCATTTCGAAGGTACTTTGGCAATATTACAACCTCGCATTCGAAAGGAAGCCCGAATACATGGGTTGGAGCCAGACTGAACCGACTACCGGCATTCGCAATACCGCTTATAACCACAATTATTACGGCGACCAGGCGCAGCGCCGGCTCGACGATCACAATAAGCTCGTATCCGAAACCGCCGCCATCCAGTCGCAAATCGCTGAAAAAGACCAGCCCGCGTTTTTTGAACTGGCAGGTTACCCCGTGAAAGGGGCTGCTCTGATGAACCGCAAATTCCTTTACCGCGACAAAGCCTTGCTATACGCCCGGCAGGGACGCCTGAGTGCGGCGCATTACGCCCGGCTTTCGGGGCAGGCTTATGCCGAAATCGTGGTAGAAACGGGTATTTTCAACGAAAAGCTACTGAATGGCAAATGGAAGGGCATGATGGACCTGATGCCGCGCGGGCTGCCGGTGTTTAAAATGCCGGACATCAAACTTGCTGTGACGCCAAACCTGCCCGCGTTCCGCGCATTGCCCGAAGGCCTGGACACTACCTACGCGGCATCAGGCAAAAAGCGCCAGTTTACCCTGCCTGCATTCGACCGGTGGAACAAGCAGAAGCGGTTTATCGACGTATTTCTGACGCAAAATGTCACCAGGAACTTCCGCGTCACTGCCTCGGAGCCGTGGATCAGGGTAAGCGCTACGCAAGGCGTATTGCAGCCGGAAAATGCCCAAAGCGAGCAGCGCATTTGGGTGGAGGTCGATTGGGCGAAAGCGCGCATCGGCGATTTGAGCGGTAACGTCCGGGTGGAAGCGGGAGAGGATATTTACGATTTCAAAATCACCGCCAACAACGCGGATGCGAACACATTGCCGGGTTTCAAAGGCTATGTTGCCAGCGATAAGCACATTTTTATGAATGCGGCCAGGTACACTGCATTGAAAAACACTTCGACGCGTAACTGGACAGTCGTAGATGCGCTGGCAGGTAACGGGGACGCATTGCAGGCATTCCCGCTCACATTCAGCGGAACACCGGATACGACGAACGTTGCCAACAACCCGGCGGCGGAATACGAATTTCACACATTCACGGACGCCCCGGCGACCATCACCGTAAGTACCCTGCCCACTTATCCGCTCAATAAGGATTTCGAAATGCGTTATGCCGTGAAAGTGGACGATGGACCTGTTAGCATATTCAATTTCACAACCATCGGCCGCAGCACCGAATGGAAGCAAAACGTGCTCGCCAACTCGGCGAAGCGCACGCTGGAAATACCAGCACTACCGGCCGGTAATCACAAGCTCGCCATTTACATGATCGATCCCGGCGTGGTATTGCAGCATATATTTATAGATTTGGGAGGAGGGCAGCCATTTTATGGGACCTTGCCGGCAACGTGGAGTGGTACTTTCGGCGAAACAAGGCAGGAATGAAGGCGGGTTGTCCTCACAAAACCTTCGCAATTTCAAAACTTGACAAGCCTTTACATGTATGACTAAAAGCGATATTGCCATTCGAATCGGGTGTTACTAACGTCTTGCGATTGTCAATGATCAGTTGGTATTGTGTTTTGGTCAACAAGCCTTTTAATCTGAAATTGTAAGTGCCTTCGGATGCCACTGTCCAGGCCAGCCCTTCGGGTGACGATTTGCCAAGATTACATTTTAACTGACTATTTGAATTCGCTTCGATTTGCAATATCAAATCTTCACGGTTTTGCGGATAGATATTAGTGAGGTTGCCGTTATTATTTGCGCCGAAACTTTGCTTACTCTTGATCATGAAACGATCGGTAGCAAGGCTGTAATCGTCAACGTTTAGTTTTATTTGATAAAGTGTATCGCGCAGGCGGTAGCTGAACTGTGTGCCGTTGAGATGTTGGCTAAGGTTTGGTTCAATTCCCATTCTATTCCATTTCGGACGTATGCCGTAGATATCCCGATACAGTGCGGTAATGCTCGTACAAATACCTGCAAGAATATCATCGCCTAAACCCAATTGCGTAGTGCGGCTATACCGTTGCGATGAGAGGCCGTCCTTTTTATATTGAAGCAGTAGTTTGTTGATGTATTTTAGCGCAATGCTTTTATCGTATTGGGTGTAGGCACGAATGCCTAAATATCCCCAGGTGGGAAATATATCTCCGTTCTCGTATTTGGGAAAGGGCCAGTTTCCGGGAGATACCTCCGCCTGCGTGAACGAATCAAAGCATAAAGGCCAGTGAAACAGATCTTCGCTTGCGGTATGCTGCTCGATCTGATCAAGCAATTGGGCAATGCGCTCTTTGTCATCGCAAATTCCAAATGCGATGGCTGCAAAGTTAACCGGAGTAACCAGGTTATCGCCATGAATAGAACCATCGTTATCACGCCAATAAACGTATTGCTTTTTTTTAGCCGACCAAAAACCGCCTTCTTCAACGGGTTTGTTGAATGCCGTTTTAAGTTTTGCCGCGACCGCCCGATAATATGCTGCTTTGTCGCGATCTCCCAATACATCCTCGCAGTTAGCCCATAAATTAAGCGCTTCAAACATCTGCGCATTTACAAATGAATTTTCGTAACTTGCCCACACAATATCCAGCCAATCACTGGCTTTTTTCTCGGCGATATTGTTGTTCATCATTTCAAAAATCCCATTCTGATTGGCATCGCGGCTGATAAGCCAGTCCAGCGCTTTTTCGCATGCCGATTTATGCGAACGCAGCCACTGCAGATCACCGCTCAAATCAAATTGTTCGCTGGTGTTGATCACATAGCCGGGCTGCGAATCGATCGTATAACCCCACATGGCTTCATAATAACCGGTTTCGGGGTTATATGTACCTGGTATCTCATCTCCCGGGGCATTATGCCAGCGCGACAGTACGCGGCCGTCGGGCTTCATGGCCAAATCACGCTCCTGGTCAAGTGTTGCGGCCATGTTTGCGGTGTAGTTCATGTCGTTAAGCGCCATGCCGATCTGCGAGAAAAAGGGCTCATGCAGACATTTCCAATTGGTAAGCCAGCCATTGGCGCCAATGATATTGTTATCGACAACACCATAACGTCCGGTGGTATTCATCAACTCACGAACAGCCCCGGCGTCGATACCCGGTAATGTCCCCCGCGAATACTCCTTGAAATAGTCAACATATTGCAGCGAGAAAGTAGCGCTCACAGTACCTGCTTCCACCATAAACGGAGCGAAAACATCCGCCTTGCCTGCAACGAACCTGCTGAGGTTGTGTTGCTGCTTTAATGCTACCGGGCTAAGCTGCTGAGTACACGTAAAAGCATTATTTTCATTGGAGAATTTTGTTGAAAAATTCTCTTTTCCTTTCGGTGGCGCTATTCGTAATCCATTTCCTGACTTGTCGTTCCAGAATGTAACGCCGCCGGTATGAACGCCATACGTATCGTTATTCCCTTTTAAATATTTACACCAAACCATGCCGCCATTATCCAGAATTCCACCTTTCCAAACATCCAGTCCGGCAAAATTCCATTTGGGAAAAGCAACTTCCTGTACCCGGGCCGAATTGCTGTAATTTCGGGTGATATTCCAGTGAATTTGGTCACCTGCAATAGCAAAATCCCAGGTTTCATTCACCATCATTGCACCGCCTCCATAAGTTATATTGCTTAGGGTAATGCCGTCGGATTTTCGGCTGAGCTTAACCTGGCGTGATGAGGTGGAGTTGAAAATACTGTCGCCTGTTTTGATCCCCGTATAAGCACCACTCTTTGACAATGTTTCTACGCCATTAACCAATAATTGCCTGACCATGCACCCGGCCCCGTAATCGATTACCAGTGATAATTTCTTGCCGGGAACACTTAATGTTACCGACTTTGTTTTATCCTGAATTACAATGTCTTCCGTTTCAGCATAAGCTGTCAGGTTTAATGCCAGTAGTGCTATTATTGTAAATATGGGTTTTAAATGCATGTCTGGGTAAGATTAATCGTGATTCTGAACTCTACTTGCCTATCGACCAGGATTCCGGATCTACTTTCACGATATATCTCTCCCTGAGCAAATCTTTCAAATAGCAGTTAATGTCGAATTGGCTTGCAATGGCTTTGTTTGTAAATGGGATCATTTGCATATATGGAAACGGGCCAAATTCAGTTGTAAAAGTCAGTATTTTCCTGTTTTTCTGCCTGTTAACGGCTACAATCGCATCCCACCAAACTAAAAACCGGTTGAGTGCATAAGCCCATTCGGGGGATCTGGGATCGGTCACCTGCGGTCCTTGCTCATAGCCTACACGGGCATGAACGTGCCGCGTCCTGTCAATCGCTTCATATAAAACCGATTCAAAATCGCCAAGCATGCTTTCCGTGACGCATACCCAATGCGAGAAATCAGCGGTTATTTCAAAACCGGGTCTTTGTATAAAAAGCTGTTCTGTTGATTGCGGCGAATAGCCCATTCGGCCGCGGTGCGTTTCGTGAACGATTGGAATGTTTGTTTGATCTGCTATTTCCGAAGCAATGTCAATAAGCGAGAGCAATTGATCGTGCGTAAAGTAGTCTCTACCCGTATGTGAATTGATCAGAACGGGTGAGGCAGCCGCGCATGCTTCGAGGTTAATTTTAAAGCTGGCCTGGAATTCTTTAAAGTTATTGCCGGCAGCCTGATGCTGATGTGCAACAAAAACAAGACCCTCTTCTTCGATATGATTCAAAAGCCTTTTTCTGGTCATCGGATCGTCCGGCAGCCAGGTATCAATGCCATCATAGCCGGCATCTACTATTTTGGCAATAAATTCGTCCACTGGCAGGTGTTCATGTCCCCATTGAGGACTCAGAATTTTAATATCCATTCGTTAATTCTCCATTTTAATCGGCAGCGGAATCCAGGCCAGACCGATACTCCTTTTCATGTGACTGATGCTTTCGCCGGGAGCCGCATCGTAAAGCAGGGCTAGTTTATTTCCGGTTTGAATTACGGTTGGCATGCCTATGGCACCTTTGGACCAGTTGCAGTTTTGCTTGTCCAATACAATGGCTTTGTTTTCTTTTTGCCAATGATAAAGGTCTTTTGCCCAATACACCCAGATCGCATCCGTGAATTCGTTTCCTTTTTCATTAATGCCGATATGATTGGTAAAAAGGTACCACGTTTTCTGGCCTTTATCATAATATAAACTTGAATTCTCAATCTGCTCATCGAGCGGCACGACCGGACTTGCCAAAATATCCCAGCTGCCGTTGAGGTTTTTCGTTCGGGCAATGCCAACGGTGCGCTTTACGACCTTGCCATCCTGAGCAGATCCACTGAAAAATTGTAAAAACTCATTGTTATTCCTGACGATAAATCCCGGACTCGCTGTAAGTGAATAAAATGTATTCGGCTTAGTTGTGAATGGCTGTACGTCATATTGCTTCGTCCACGGACCTCCCAGCGATGGCGCTTTCGCTTTCATGGTCAGGTATGGGAAGCCGGGAACACGGTCGGGAGCGGCTGTTGCATTGGGTGTGCCCAGGTAGAACATATGCCAGGTGTCTCTTTCTTTGATTACCCAAGGGGATGATGCGCTTTTTGCATCCATTCTCGTCGAATCACCCAAGTCCAGAACGGCACCTTTCTTATTCCAGTTTTTCAGGTCGGTGCTGGTAGCGAGGCAAGCTTTCCAACCGTCTTTCCCGGCTCCATCATAAAACAAATAATACGTATTGCCCACTTTATTCACGACAGCTTCCCGCGCGCCGTACACATCACAACTGTCCTGCCCATCGCCATATTGCAGCACAATACCTTCATCCCGGCATTCAATCCGACGGTGCGCGGCGGGCCGGCCATCGGAGTAAGTTTGATGTTGGGAATATGCATGTATTGCACATAATAAACAGATTGTTAAACAAAATGTGAATGCGGGTTTTTTCATTTTAAATAAGTATTAGGAACGCGAATAAATTAATGGGTTTATTGCGTCTTTATTTAATAAACTTCCAATCGATAAGCCAGCAACTTCCTCGTCACTTAATATATTCTGGATACCATTAAATGTATTTCCATCCGGCATATACGCGCAGGTCATGGCGCGCCGGTATCCCGGGGTCATGTTGGCATGTGCGCCGTGAATGGTGAGGCCATTATGAAATGAACAGCTGCCCGCTTTCATCGGAACTGCCACCGATTTGGTTTTGTAAAATTGTGGGTAAGTTGTAAAAATAGCACCCATGTTTTTGCCGATACCCGGGTTTTCAAATGTCGTCGTGTGGTGCGATCCGGGAATGAAAAACAGGCAGCCATTTTCCAATGTTGCATCGTCCAGGGCAACCCAAATCGACAATGCCCGGCGGTCGGTAAACGACCAGTAAGGGGTGTCCAAATGCCAGGAGGTTGGGTTGGCCCAGGGTTTTTTGATCAGCGCCTGATCGTGCCAGATTCGTATTCCGTCTACCTCGGCGAGTTGGGCGGCCATTTTCCCAATGCGCTCGTCGAGCATCAGTTTCCTGATTCCGGCATTATCCTGCCAGAGGTTCAGCAGCTGGTCAAATACATTATCGTAGTACGATTTGTCGGCATCATCGCCTTTTCCGTAAACCTCTTTTCGGTCGGGGAGTTTGTTTCCTTTGCGGTTGGCCAATGCTTCGTCCAGCGCATTTCGCCACTCTGCTAGTTCCTGCTCGGATAAAAAATCTTCAATGACAATAAAGCCATTTTGTTGGTAACTGGATATATCCTGCGGTGTGATCTCTGTTTTCATTGGTATTTATTGACTATAATTTAATGATAATTTTGCTAGGTCTAAATTAGTTTTTGTGTGGGTTTTAAATTGATACAAAATGGCATTTGATTTATATTTAATGATCTATTTTTAAAGAGATAATTAAATGAAATACGAAATACGATTTGCGAAGAAATGCTATTTAGCAAAGCTTGTGAGATGGCTTTATTGAAACACAATTGTTTATTTGAATGATGAGTATGAAAGTGAATTTTTAACAAGTGAGATTTAAATTAATTAAACAAGATCCCCGCAAGAGCAGCATTGGGCCCCCGCACGTGATTGACGCGTATCCGAATGGAGCGGTCCACTTTAAATCTCAGGTATTTCCCGTTTTGGTAATTGCCGATTACCTGAACAGGAGCGAGGAGTTCCAATGTATGCGCGTCGAACACTTCAATGGCCGAGCGCCTTCCTTTGCGGTCGGGATCGACGAAATGGAGTGTCAGCTCGTAAGCCGTTGAATCGTGCTGAAAAATATCCAGCGTAAATGTCTGCAGCGTCGGTTTGGGATCTTGTGTGACGAACGCACTGGCATTCGTGCCGGCTGACTGTGGTGAATTCTCGTCCGAATGCTGATCTGCCCACGTCTGGTTGATCGCCCTGTCGATCCGTATCGAATCAATGTAAGCTGGCTTTTTAAGCGTGTTTTCGTTCGTACTGCGGCCCGCCAGGAAGTATCCGTCTTTGCCTAAACGGGTTTTCCGGTTACCGCCGATCGTTGAGTCGACCGTAAACCGGGCCAGCGCATAAGTCAGCTCATCCTTTCCGGTATTGCTGACCGCAGGCGCAGATTTTCCGTAAGTGATTTTGATGTGATAGCTGCCTGCCGACAGGTCCGAAAGATAGGCGTAGCGCGCATCTTCGCTCGTGATTTTTACCGGGCGGTCGTTAAGCGTAATTCTGTTAATGGACTTTCCATTCTTGGGTAGTCCGATTTTCGCCGCGGTGGTACCTTTTGGAATTTGCACTTCACAATCACCCGTTACCGAATTAAAAGACGCCGATATAATGCCCGACGGCGTGGGTACATCGCCTTTTACCCAGGTCAGCGATTCGTTCAGAAACGGCATAATGCTGAATATTTTAAAGCCGGCGGAAACGGGCCGTACACCCAGGATTTCATCGGACAACCACCTCGTTACGCCAGCGCCCCAGGGGTGCGTCAGGCTTGTGTAGCCGCATTGGTTGTTAATGGGCGCGCTGTTGGGTGCCAGTGCATCGTTCCACGATGGGCGGAACACTTCAAAGAATGTGGTACCGCCGTACCGGATTTGCCCGCCCCATTGGTCTCTGACTGTGGTGAGCGCTTCCCGCATGTAGCCAGCCCTGGCCATTCCCTGCAAAATAAAATACTGGTTAAAAGGCGAATAGGAGAGGCGCGCATTCCGGTCTGTAAACCATTTTGAAGCCAGTTTCAGCACGGTTTCAGAGCTATTTGGTTCGGCATTGAAAACCTCGGCAAGTGCGTGTACGCCGTAGCCCGAAAGTTGGTCATTGGAAAGTTGTTTCTTCTTAGCGGCCGCATACTGGCGGTACTTTTCGGCAAGCGTTTGGTTCCCGAGCACCGACAGGCATTCGGAAAACTTTGACCATGCATTAACACACAGCCAGCGATACGCCCGCTCGCTTTCGGGCAGGTTTGGTCGCTCAAATCCCGCACCCAGCCGCTCGTCCCAGCCCATAAAGGCCAGGTTGGGTAGTTTGTCGAAATGCGCATAGGCGGCGTCCAGCCGTTTTGCGGCGTTATCCAGGTACGCTTTGAAAAAGTCCGCATCGCCTGTATACCTGAAATAATCCACCAGTCCCAGCACCCAGTACATGGAATAGGCGGCAATACCATTGTCCTGCGGTGCGGTAAATGCGATATTCTTTTTAACAAAATCAAAATTGCCGAAAGCCGCCATAGACGCCGCCTGCGAAGGATATGCGTCGCCTGTCCACGAATGCCGGTCGCTGCGCTCCATCAGGATCGCGCCGAGGTAATCCTGCAAGAGATTGAGTTTTACGGTGTATGCGCCGGTGTACCAGATGCGGTTGAGCAATGTATCATTGCAGGAAAAACTGCCGAGGTAGTTGACTGGTTTGGTCTGACAGATCAGCCGGAAATTGGTCAAACTCCACGGTTTCGAGAGCGATTTTACATGCAGCCACGCAAACCGGACACCTTCATATAGCTGCTGGTTCAGTTCGAGGCGGTAAGTGTTTCCATATCGCGCGGGTTTGAGCGTTTTGACGGGGTGCTGCGCGCCTGCATTGAGAATGGCAGGTTCGTTGTATTCGCTGAGGCTTACCTGCACATCACCATTCAGATCGTCCGAATCGAACTCGATCCATCCTGCATTGACCTGACCGAAATCAAATTGCAAATCGCCCGTGCCTGAGACGGTAATGCCCGAATCCTTTATTCGGAAAGCGTTTGAACGACTGGGAGTTATCTGACGGGGAAGCAGCGTGTAAATCTGCAAACTATCGTCGGCCCGGGGATTTTTCCATTGATAATGGATGATCGGATCAGGTGAATTTTGAACAGACTTTGATTTAAACTCCCCGCCATACAACGGCAGATAAGGCTCCTTTGCCTGACTTTTCCCCTGCAAACTGCATAAACAGAGTACAAACACCAGCAAGCGGTTCAATGCATTCATTCTTACCAATATTTGTACTCTGATATACATGATAATACTTTCTAATTTGAGGCGAAACTGATGCTTATCCGGCCGGGACATTTCAGCCGGATAAGCAAGGGATTTTGAACCAATTTGTTTATGAAAATCAATAACCCGGATTCTGCTCCAACTGGGTATTGATCTGCGTTTCCCGGAACGGAATGGGGTCGAGCAGTTTCTGAGGTGTCACATTGAAGGCGGCAGGAAGAATCCAGCCGTACTGGGCTTTCAACCGGTTTCCTTTGGCTGTGGCTACTTCAATGGCCTTGCCAATCCGGATCAGGTCCTGCCAGCGGCGGTTTTCAAAGGCAAGCTCATGACGCATTTCTTTGGAAACGGCATCCAGCGTAGCAGCTCCCAGGTCGGGCAATCCAGCCCGGCGACGCACCTGGTTCAGATAGGGCAGGGCAGCCGCGGCTTTGTTTTGCTGTACCAGGCATTCAGCCAGCAACAGCAATGCCCCGGAATAGCGGTACACGGGGAAATTGTCCGGCGTATTGAAGGCGATATCGTAAGGGGGATGGAAGTATTTACGGATCATGTAGCGGAATGCCTTCCCGGCCTTCGGCGTGTAATTGACAGGAGAAGTAAGGAGCTCGGCCGTGAAATCTTCGACTCCGCTGATGGTCCCCTCGACAACAGCAATCGACGCCGGCAACCTTAAATCACCTTTTTCATAAGAAGCCACCATCTCATCGGTAGGCACGTTCCAGCCGCTAAAAATGTTCATACGGCCACCATCAAAACCCATCAGGAACTGCGGATTGGTGACTTTGGGCATAAACTGCCAGGCAAAAGCACTTTGCTGCCCGCTCACCCGGTCGGCCATGTATTGCACGTCGAAAATCGACTCCTGGTGGTTTTTGTTCGTGGGGTCAAATACTTTGGCGTAATCCGGCAAGAGCGCGTAATTCATTTTAGTGATATCGAGCAGCTCTTTTTCGGCAGCGGCATAGTCCCTGGTGTCACCCGACATCAATGCATAAGCGAGCAACATCTTGGCCGCTCCCTTGGTAGCACGTCCGCTTTGCGGAAAAGTGCTGGCAACAGGAAGCAGGTCAATCGCGCTTTTTACATCGGTTTTAATTTGGGCATACACTTCCGCAGCCGTGTTTCGTGGCTGGAAAGATTCCTCCGGATTGGTAACTTCTTTCAGCAACAAAGGAACGCCGCCAAAATGGGTTACCAGACTGAAATAGTAATAGGCACGTAAGAAAAGTGCTTCGCCCAGAATGGCATTCTTCGCTTCGGCGGAAACCGCGTTATTGGTTGCCAGCCGGTCAATGATCGTGTTCACATACGCAATGCCCCGGTAACTGGCGCGCCACCGGCTGCCGGGCGTGTTGGGAATGGCGGAAGCGGTTGCATCGATCAGGAACTGGGGATAAGCTTCGCGCGCTTTATCCAGACCTCTGTTTGCCTGATAAATGGTGAAGAAAGTGTTATCCGACCGCATTTCGTCGTCATATACGCCTACGTCCGTCAATTCACGCATGGGTGTATACGCGCCGTTGATTGCCTGCCTGAATTGTTCTTCGTTTTGAAAATAGGTTGCGGAACTCAGGCTGGTGGGCGGTGTGAGGTTTAGGAAGTCTTCCTTGCAGCCGGATAGCATCACGGCCACGATCCCGATTATAAGTGTCTTTTTCATAATTACCGGTAGGTTTTCAAAATGCGGGTTTAGAAATTAACATTAAGGCCAAGCGTGTACACCCTCGCAATCGGAAAAGCGGTAAAGTCACGCCCCAGATTCAAACCGTTCAGTCCCGCCAGGCCAACTTCGGGGTTCATGCCCGGATATTTGGTAAACATGAAAGGGTTTTGCGTACTGAAATACGCCCTGACGCTCTTTACGGTTGTTTTACTGCCGATTGGAATGAGGTAACCCAGCGTGATATTCTTGACAGCCAGATAACTACCGCTGAACACCTGCCGCGTGGAGAAATTCCGGAAATCGGCTGTGGTACCCGCACGCGTTCTTGGGTAAATGCCATCCCCCGGATTCTCCTCCGAGCGCCACCGGTTCGCTACGCCTTTGCGCACATTGAAGACGCCGTCGATATTTTCGGTGGACTGGAATGCGTCGTCGGCGATATCATTACCAACTGTTCCGGCGATAACCATGGAGAAATCCAGTTTTTTGTAGCTTAGCGTGTTGGTCATTCCGTACACAAAGTCGGGATTTGGATTGCCGATAAATGTGCGGTCGTTGATGTCGATCTTTCCGTCCGGTACTCCATCCGGCCCGCTGATGTCCGCAAAACGCGCAGTACCTACCATGGAAGTGGCGCCATGCGGCTGGTTTTCAAATTCCTCCTGGGTCATGTACACCCCGGTGTTGATGTACCCGTAAAAAAGTCCGATCGGATTGCCGACAGCCGTGCGGTTATCGTCCCAATATTCCTGATAGCCACCGATAGGCGCGTCGTTGGTGCCAAGCTTACGGACCAGGTTGCGGTTGAATGAAATATTGAAACTGGTACTCCAGTTGAATTTCCCTTCAATGTTCCGCGTGTCAATGGCAAACTCATGTCCCCAGAAATCAAACCGTCCGATGTTTGAGGTAACCGCCGAGTAGCCTGATTGTACCGGAATATCAATGGCATACAGCAGGCCGTCTGTTTTCTTTTTGTAATAATCGTAAGTGAAATTGATGCGGTTGTTCAGCAGTGAGAGGTCCAGACCGAAATCGTAACCGGTGGTCGTTTCCCAGGTCAGATTGGAGTTCCCGATTCCCGCCAGTGCGCGGCCGGATGCCAAAGCATTATTGAATACATAATTGGCCGGATTCACACCTGCCAGGTAAGTGTAGTTACCGATGTTGTTGTTACCCACCTTTCCATAGCTCGCCCGCAGTTTGAGAAAATCGATAGATTTGAAGCGCTTCATGAATTGCTCATCAGACACCACCCACCCCAGCGAGGCCGAAGGGAATGTGCCGTAGCGGTTATTGGAGCCGAATTTGGACGAACCGTCACTTCGGAAAGCCACGGAAACCAGGTAATTTCCTTTGAAGTTATAGTTCAACCGCCCCAGGTAGCTAATCAGGGAATAGTCGCTGGCGCCCACATTCCCGATCCGGTTGGCGGCTACATTCAGCCATTCAATGCTGTTGTCCGGAAACTGGCTGCCGTTGATATTGCTGTTCTCATTTGTAACCTTCTGCGTGGTATAACCCGCCAGCGCTTCCAGGTTATGGTTGCCAAAAGATTTGTTGTAGGTCAAAGTATTCTCTGATAACCACGACATGTAATTGGCCGTATTGTAGCTTCCGCTGGCCGAGGCTGCGGGCGTAGGCCCTCCGAGAATGGTCGATGGTTGGAATAGCCTGTTAATGTCATTGCTCGTATTGATGTTCATGCTCGACTTGAATGTCAGCCCCTTCAATATCTGATAATCCACATAAGCATTTCCCATCAGGATCATGTACTTGGCCGGGTTTACCGTTTGTTTAAGTACCTGATAATAATTGGGCGTTGAAAACATCCCGGGAGGCGCGAAACCGATCGGGTAGGTGCCATCGTCATTTTTGTATTTCAGCGTAGGGTCCGACAGGTAGGCGATCTGGATTACATTGCGGCCCTCGCCCAGGTTGGGAGTGATGTTGGTGGTGTAATGCGTCGCCCCGAGGTTAAGACCAAACCGTAGTTTTTCGGAGATGGAAAACACATTATTTGCCCGGACTGTGAACCGGCTGGCCGAGTTGTTGAGCATCACGCCATCCTGCTTGTTATAACCCAAATGCACGACAGACTGCACGGTTTTGGCGTCGGTAGAAAATGACAGGTTATAATCCTGAATGGCAGCCGTACGCAGCAGCACGTCGAACCAGTTTGTACCATCATTCGGGCCGTATTGTTCGGGATTCCGGTACTGTTCGGGAACGCCGCCTGTGTAGCCCTCATAAAGCGCGGCATCTTCGTAATATTCCTTTTTGAACTGGGCAAATTCGCGGGCATTCATGAGGTCGGGTTTACCGCGGTCCGATACCGACTGCACGCCCACGAAGCTGCTGAACTGCACATTCCTTTGTCCGTTTTTAGCTTGCTTGGTGGTAACCAGGATCACCCCGTTGGCAGCCCGCGAGCCGTAAAGCGAGGCCGCTGCCGCATCCTTTAACACCGTTATCGATTCAATGGCATCCGGGTTGATCACGTTCAGGCCGCTGGTTGTCGGGAAACCGTCTACGACGATCAGCGGGTTGTTTCCTGCATTAATGGACGCCGCGCCCCGTATCCGGATGCTCAGCTCAGCCCCCGGCTGGCCGGTGTTCTGGTTGATCTGCACACCCGCCAGTTTTCCCTGAAGCCGCTGGCTGATATTGGTGGCGGGAATGTCCTTCATTTCGGCCGCCTTAATGCTCGTCACCGCTCCTGTCAGCTCGCGCTTCGTTTGCGTACCGTAGCCAACCACCACTACTTCACTCAAATCGGTTTCATCGGTGAGCAACTGGATATTCAGCACGTCCGAATTGGCAATTTTTGCGGTTGCTGTCTGATAGCCGATAAAGCTGAAAGTGAGCGTGCTTCCTTCTGGAGCCTGAATGGAGAATTTTCCATCCACATCTGTAATCGTGCCCGTTGCTGCGTCTTTCATCACAACGCTGACTCCCGGAAGCGGAGCTCCCTGCACGTCGCGGACGGTACCCGTGATGTTCAGGTTTTGTGCAACCACTTCGAGGTGGCTGAAAAGAATAATAAGTGTGAGAATGACCGAACAGGGAGTCCAGCCACCGAGGTAGTTTTTTCTCATAGGGCAAAGGATTATGGTCAGAAAATGAAATTACAAAACAGTAATTTTTCGATTCTAAATTACATTTTGCCAATATGAGACAATTCGGTGTGCTGCGTAATTTTATCAAAAAGTACAAAATTATGTTTAATTATGTCAATTATTAGTGTTGAGCGCACGGGGCCGCCCGGCGGTCGAAGCACGTACACCAACGCTAACAGGAGATTTCAGCATAGTTTATACTTTTTGATATTTAAATCGCTGATCATAGAGAAAGCAGCTGCTTTTATCTGAATAATCATTCTAATGCAGAGACAATGACGAACAACTTTATCAAGTATTTAAATGTCAGTCAAACCGAGGAGCTTTGGGGGCTTTACCTGACCACCGCGGGTTACTCCAAAGTAGAACCTAACCAGCAATACCCCAATGAGCCGCATCCCGACAGCCACAAGCTCACCTGGAACAGGGGGCGGATACTGAATGACTATTACATCATTTTCATTACCAGGGGAAAGGGCATATTTGAAGCGGAAAACCTGCCGCCGACGGAAGTTAGCGCAGGGCAGTGCTTTTTTCTTTTTCCCGGCGTGTGGCACCGGTACAAGCCGGATGTGAAATCGGGCTGGGAAGAATACTGGCTGGGATTCAACGGATATTACATCCGGCAGCTGATGAACAATCTGAACTTCCATCCGGCGCGACCTTTCGTGGATATCAAATCGAACAAGGAAATCCTGGTATTGCTGCACCGGATTTTCGACCGGCTAAAAGCGGCTAACCTGGGTTACCATCAGCAGATTGCGGGCATTACACTTCAGATACTGGGCATATTGAATACCATTTCGAAATTCAAGGATTATGACAATGACCCGGTTGGCCGATTGATCGCAAAAGCTGAATTCATTTTACAGGAATCCTACGAGAAGCAAGTGGACGTGGAAGAACTGGCAAGCCAGCTGCCCATGGGTTATTCCGCTTTCAGAAAGGCTTTTAAGAAGATAACCGGCGTTTCGCCGAACCAATACCATCTCAATCTCCGCTTATCGCGCGCCCGCGATCTGCTCATTAATACAAACCTGAATATCAGTGAAATTACGCACCAGACAGGATTTGAGTCGGTCTTTTACTTTTCAAAACTATTCAAGAAGAAAAACGGGCTCTCGCCTGTTGCGTTTCGAAGAAGGGAAACATAGCCTGGCTGTCGCAACAAGTGGAAATGGCCTTTCCTGGTCAATATTTTGTACTTTTTGATAAAAACCAATCGCAGGTTAAGCGTTTGGATTATTGTTAAAGTTTAATTTAAAAAAGGAATATTACTTTCAAGAAACCCAATCGGCTGAAAACGCCGGTATACGTTATGAACAAATTCTATCTCGCAGTCTGCCTGGCGTTTTCGCTTACCTGTTCGGCGCAGATTGTACCGCAATCTCCGCCATTAAACGTGCCGATCAGCAGCTTGCGAACTTCCTTCCGCACGGGCCCGGACTCGCTTCCGCTGGCTGTTTACTGGTACTGGCTTTCGGATCATATTTCTAAAGAAGGAGTTGTTAAGGATCTGGAATCGATGAAAAAAGTGGGGATCAACCGCGCATTCATCGGGCATATCAATGTGGGCGCTCCCTATGGTGAGCACAAACTATTTTCGGATGCCTGGTGGGAAATCCTGCATACTGCCTTGAAAAAAGCAGGCGAACTGAACATTGAAATTGGCCTTTTCAACTCGCCGGGGTGGAGCCAGTCCGGCGGGCCGTGGATAAAGCCGGAGGCCAGCATGCGGTATCTTGCGTCTACCGAGGTACCGGTTTCCGGACCCAAAAAGATGCAGGGCCCGCTGCCCGAGCTGGGGCCAGACGCGCAGGACGTAAAAGTGCTGGCTTATCCCGTGCAGACCAAGCCAGAAGCGTATTCCCAAATACTCGCCAAGAAAGACAAAGCGGAGGCATCGGTTGAAATGCCAGTTTCGGGCAATCAACCCATGCGCAGCCTGACCATTCAGGTGGACAAGCCCATCAAAACTTCCGCCGTACTCTACTATAAGCAAGGAAATGAATACCGGGAACTCTTGCGCATTGAAGTAGATCGCAGTAATACCGCACTGAATGTGGGCTTTGCGCCCCTGGCCCCGGTGGTGATTTCATTGCCCGAGGTGAAGGCTTCTGCATTCAGGCTGGTGGTGGCTCCTGCGGGAACTGCCCGCATAGCCGTTTCGCTATCGTCGGAGCCGCAGGTGGAACGGTACCCGGAAAAAACATTGGCCAAAATGTTTCAAACACCACTTCCGCTTTGGGCCGACTATCTCTGGCGGCAGCAGCCGCAGGTGACGGATCCCGGCACCATTGTTCAGGCCAAAGCTGTCCGAGACCTGACTTCCTTTTACAAAAATGGGCAGCTAACCTGGGATGTTCCGGCTGGGGAGTGGAAGATAGTCAGGCTGGCGATGCAAACCACCAGCGTGACCAATTCACCGGCAACTCCGGAAGGCACCGGGCTGGAAGTGGATAAAATGAGCAAGCGCCACGTTGCCACCCACTTCGACGCCTATCTCGGCGAAATCCTGCGCAGGATACCTCCGCAGGACCGGCGGACATTCAAAGTCGTGGTGCAGGACAGCTATGAAACAGGCGGCCAAAACTGGACGGACGATATGGAAGCCCGTTTTGTCAAAACATATGGGTATAACCCTGTGCCGTTTCTGCCGGCACTGAGCGGCAAGGTGGTGGAAAGTCAGGACAAATCGGACCGCTTTCTCTGGGACTTGCGCCGCCTGATTGCCGACCGCGTCGCTTACGATTATGTGGGTGGTTTGCGCGAGCAAAGTCACAAGCACGGGCTTACCACCTGGCTCGAAAACTACGGGCACTGGGGATTTCCCGGGGAGTTCTTGCAATACGGCGGGCAGTCCGACGAGGTAGGCGGGGAGTTCTGGAGCGAAGGTTCATTGGGTGATATCGAGAATAAAGCTGCGTCCTCCGCTGCCCACATTTATGGTAAGCAAAAAGTATGGGCCGAATCGTTTACCGCTGGCGGGAAGGCCTTTGCACGCTATCCTTATGTGATGAAAGCCAGGGGGGACAGGTTCTTTACGGAAGGGATCAACAGCACCCTTCTTCACGTATTTATCCACCAGCCTTATGAAGATCGCTGGCCGGGGATGAACACGGAGTTTGGGAATGAATTTAACCGTAAGAACACCTGGTTTGATCAGATGGATGTATTTGCCGGTTATCTGAAAAGAACCAATCTGCTGCTTCAACAGGGGCGATTTGTGGCGGACGTGGCCTATTTTATCGGTGAAGACACGCCCAAAATGACAGGCATTTGTGATCCAGCGCTGCCGAAAGGCTATTCGTTTGACTACATCAACGCGGAAGTCCTGTTGCAGGAGGCATCTGTGAAAGATGGGAAACTCACACTGGCAAGCGGAATGCAATACAAAGTGTTGGTACTGCCGCGACTGACAACCATGCGTCCGGAGGTTTTGCGTAAAATCTCAGCATTAGTGAATCAGGGACTTGCGATCCTGGGGCCGGCCCCGCAAAGCTCACCGAGCCTGGCAAATTATCCGCAGGCGGATCAGGAGGTGAAGCGAATGGCGCAAGCCCTGTGGAAAGCCACCACGCCAACCGGATTTGGAAAGGTGGGGAAAGGATATGTATTTGGCGATCAGAATACGCTCGAAAACATTCTGGCTACATTATCGGTTATACCCGACTTACACATTGCCGCAGATTCTGCTTCCGTGCTGTTCTGCCATCGGGCTCTTCCGGATGGAAATATTTATTTTTTATCAAACCAGCAGCCCCAAAAAGTGAAGTTCCAGGCCACATTCCGGCAAAACCAGGGGCGACCTCAACTTTGGGACCCCTTAACGGGTGAAGTGCGATCGCTCCCGGAGCACAGCCGCACAGCCCAGTCGACAACCCTTCCGCTGGAATTAGAGGCTTACGGAAGTACGTTCATCGTATTTTCCCGCACAAATGAGGTTGAATCAAAGTCAAAAAAACAACCTGAAAACTTCCCCGCGGGCAAGCGTTTGTTGGCTTTGGAAAGGCCCTGGCAGGTCCATTTCAAAGGTATCAACGCCCCGGCGCAGGCTATCACGTTTGAGCACCTTATAGATTGGAAAGATTCGAAGGATTCCACCATCAAATACTTTTCAGGTACCGCTTCATACAGTACTACATTCAGCATGGATTCCCTGCCGCAGCAAGCGCAGTACATCGATCTGGGCCATGTGATGGTGATGGCAAAAGTTTATGTAAATGACAAGTATGCCGGCGGCGTGTGGACAAAACCTTACCGCTTAAACATAACTGACTTTCTTCAAAAAGGCGAAAATACCCTTCGGGTGGAGGTGGTCAACAACTGGATGAACCGGTTGATCGGCGATCAGCATTTACCTGAGTCGCACCGAAAAACATGGACAAGGGAAAATCCCTGGAAAGCTTCTTCGCTGCTGCAACCTTCGGGGTTACTAGGGCCGGTAACGATTTCTTCTTTTGATTATCATGTTATTAAGAGTGAATAGCTGAGGTGACTTGCTACATATTCTAAATCCAACCTTTGGATCAAAAATATTATCTTCATCTATAAAACCTCAGGCAAGATGAAGGCTATACTATATTTCCTTTTGACCGTGCTGGTTTGTTGCTGCAACAAATCGGAAGTTTCAATTGATGCGAATAAGTTGCATGGGACATGGGAATTGCGGTCGTCAACCAGCCCGTCCAAAACACGTTGGACATTCGATCCCGCCTACCTATACATCGCAACAAGTGCTTCAGACACTTGCCGGCCCGCCGAAGGACAACCCTGGGAATATCGGGTGACAGGAAAAACCTTCCACGCGCGCTACGTAGGTATATCACACGGGCTGATAACCATTCCCGATATCCGCTACGAAATCACCGATCTCTCGGACAGCACGCTCACGTTGGAAAATGGCAATTCTGGCAGGCAGCAGTTCTTTAAATGCAGGTAATCTAAGCGTCCGGCCAAAAATCAATTTACTCCGGCCTCCCGTTTTCTTCGATATAGAACAGGAACAGATCGGTGGCCACGGGCTTGTGACCCATCATGCGGATCATATTCGCCATTTGGCCGCGGTGGTATGTGGCATGATTCACCATGTGACTCACGGTTTGCCAATACGGCATTTCAAGTGCAGCACCTGCTTTGGTGACAAAATGAATAACCTGTTGCATGGCCCCTTCGGCTTTCGACTCAAAAGTTTCCTCAATTTGCTCCTGAATCCCCAGCCAGATCTCCGAGATCGATATGGGGGTTTGAGTATCCCAATTCTCGGGCGGTAAAACCAGTGGTTTTCCCTGCCAGCGGTTGAGCCAGAGCCAGTCAGATTCGAGCAAATGAATGAGCGTCAGGCGGAGCGAAGGAAAACTGCCGCCTGTTTCGCGCGTGAATTCCTCCTGCGAAAGGGACTTGATCTGATCTGTCAACCGTCGGTTAGCCCAGATGTTAAATGAAAGGAGTATGCCGGTCTGATCTTCTTTTAGCTTCATGAGGAAATTATCAATTTCAAATTGCAAGATGTAAAATAGGAAACGGTTTGCCGCTTTCGTCCAACGGCGATCTGCCCGCTATTTTAAAGCCAAGTTTGGAATAAAAAAGGCATGCTCCCGGATTATCCTCATTCACATCCACCTGGCATATTCCAAGTTCTTCCACCGAATACATGCAGAGTGCCCGACCGACCCCTTGCTGAAAATTGTCGGGATGCACAAAAAGCATCTGGATTTTAACCCCCTCGATGCCAATAAAACCCGCAAGTTTGTTGGCGTGATCGAGAATGCCGAAAAGCGACAGTTGATCCAGATATTGATTCAGAATGAGCGGTTTATAAAATTGAATATCCGCTTCTGACAAAAACGAGTGCGTCGCACGGACAGATGCTTCCCATACCTGGATGATGTCTTGGTAGGAGTCTTTTTGTAGTGGTATAATGTTGATGGCCATTTGCTGCAAGTCACTTTCATTTAATTAGCCGAATATAAGTCGCCGGGATGGCAAACTGTACAATCCCGTCGGTTCACAACCATTTCAACGAGCTGGGCAAATGTTTCGCCCTGTCGATTGTCTTCTGGCTGTTGCAATGCGCCTCAGATACACCGATAATGCCCCCAGCTCTTTCATTCCGATGGCCTTGAAGTCGTCCAGGTTTTGTTCCCTTTCATAGGTTACAACCTCGCTAACAGGCCAAACTGAGCGCGCAGCAGCGATGCAGGTCAGATAAGAGCTGCCAAAATCCTGGGCATTGCAGAAAAAATTAGTAATTCCGGCGACAGGCCCGGTCCGGTTGATAATCGCTCCGGAGCTGAGCTCGCCTTGCCGGTAAATGGCAACAAAGCGGACATCGGGATTTTTCAAAAGGCCTGTCCGGAAGATATTGTGGTCGCTGCCGTTGTTCCACGCTCTTTGCCAGCGAGAAAGCTCGTCGTCGGTCGATACGAAGCGGAAGGCTAGTGGCCCGGATGTTACGGGTGGGGCCACCAGCCAATGTGCCCTGAACAAGCGGTTAAAACCGAGAGATGGCAGATCTAACGAGTCGTAAGCGTCTTTGATGGATATATTCCGTTCCATATCCTCGATTTTCCCGGCTATCGTTTGCAAATCACAGGCAGGACTTAGCGAAATGATGTCAGGATAAAACATCGGAGGCTGTCCCGAACAATGCCAGACGGTCGGCTCCCAAATACTGGCTGCGCCGTGGCTTTCACAAACAACACTACACCAATCGGCATTGTTTTGCACGGCCAGAGCCAATAAATTGCTGCTGTTGATCATTGTAATTCCGGGATCGAATGGTCACTTTGGGTCAGGCAATATTTCTACCAGCGGCTGCTCCCCATTACGGAGGTAGAAAGCAACAAATTTGGCTGGCGTATCTGCCGATGCATTGTCAAAGTGGGTGATAACCTTATTGGCAGGCTCAAAAAAAGCTTCACCCTCGTTGAGTGTCTTTGCGGGCCCGCCTTCGATCTGGTAGAGAATTGTGCCCTTTACGACATAGCCCACCACCGGGCAGGCATGATGATGCCGCGGCGCACGCTGGCCCGGGTTCATGGTGATTTCTTTCGCCTGGACATTATCAATCGTTTGATTGGCCACCCCCGCCGAGAGCAAATCTTTACGATTAACAGTCTGCTGCGCATATGTAATAACTGACGTAAGTATCAACAACAGGGTAAGAAAAGCTTGTTTTTGCATCGTTTCCAGCTTAAAAGTAATGTCATGTTTACACGAGGCTGATTGCCTCCCGATGCGAAGGTGCACCAGAAAGTTCTGTACAAGAACAGGCGTTTTGTTGAATTGTCTGAAATCCATCATTAAATGTTAGTCTGGCGCATTAAGTTGTAAACATCCGGCTTTCAATCTTTTCTTTATATTGTCATCGCTTCAAGGGGTGAATTCGTTTCGCCTGTGACGGAATATTAGTATGATAGTCGATGATAATAAAATTACAATGGCCCCTCTTTTTCTTTCTTATTGTTTTTGTCCGCGCCTCTTTTGGGCAGGATGAAACCATTAGGCCTTATCTAAAAGCCTGGGAGAAATCGGGGAGGGATCAGAGCTATGCTTCGCAGGTTTTTTTTGATTCGCTTCGATTGAAAAAAGATCCTGCGAGCCGGAAAAAGTATTGGAGGGATATTAACAAGCTGCGTCATTATATTGACCAACACCCGGATCGCAGACTTCAGGTGCGGTTGATGATGTTTGAAATAATGGCGGCCAGGGAACACGGCATGCAGGAAAGGTATTACCCGGAAGTGGAGAAAGCCATTAAACTGGCCTATCCCTTACACGATGAACAACTTAATGCCGAGTTGTACAGTATCAGGGCGGATGTTCCGCCGGGCGATGAAACCTATTTGCTTTACAATTTAAAAGCCGTAGAAATCCAGGAAAAAATAGGCACCAAATATTTCCCTTTTACCCACAATCGTTTTTTTGGGATCAGTGCGGGTTTGTATTCCCAAAAAGATTACACTCGTGCCATTCACTATGGCAAGCGGTTCCTCGCACATTGGGATAAAGACCCTCTCCATCGCGACGAGCGGGTTTTTATTTTCCAATATGATCTCCTGGGAAGCAGTTATTTACAATTGGAACAATGCGATAGCGCCCGCAGATATTATCATTTAATTCTCGAACGGATAAAATCCGAGCCGGACGCGAGGCATAAAAAGCTATGGGAAGGGATTGCCCAGGGGAATATTGCAAAAACATATATCCACGAAAAGCAATACGGAAAAGCATCGCCATTGCTTCAAAACTATTTGAATACCAGCATAGCTTGTAGCGATACGTTGAATATCGCTATGGCGCAAAATGCATACGCAGCTTTCTATTACGGGCAGAATAATCGCAGAGCGGCGCTGGCAGCGGCGCAGGAAGCCTGGAATTTATCCAGAATCAAAAACCTGAATCCACAAATGATCAACGCATTGAAGTGGATGACCACCATATACCAGGATACCCGTCAATATGACAGCGCTTTTTATTGTCTCAACTTGCAAAACAAATACCGGGATGTAGAACGCGAACAACTAAAAAAGAGCGAATTTTCAACGCTTCAAGCACAGATAGATTTCGACAAACTTCAAAACTCCCTGGTTTTGGCGGAAGCGTCGGTTCGGCAGGAAAGGAATTTCAGGAGAGTGCTTATCGCGGGTGTTGTGTTGCTCGCCATCATCATTGCGCTTCTCTACAATCGAAAACGCATAAAAAATATCAACCGCCTGAGCGAGCTCCGCTTACAGCATGAAGCCGCGGAGTTAAAAATAAGTGATGCCCGTGAAAAAATAGCGCTGTTTACGAATCACATTATTGAAAAGAACAATCTCATTAAATCGCTGCAAATAGATTTAAAAAACATACAATCATCTTCGGCGGCGTCCATCGAAAAGCTGCTGAACGAACCGTTGTTTACCGACGAGGGATGGGAAAAGTTCAGGGTGGAATTTTCCAGGGCCTATCCTTATTTCTTCCTTAAACTCCAAGAAAATTCGGACAATATCACCCCGGCTATGGAACGGTTGGCGGCCCTTATTTTTTTGAAGCTCGATAACTATCAAATAGCCAACAGCCTCGGTATCGGCAAAGCCAGCGTGGCCCGCGGTAAGCGGCGTCTGCGGGCTGTACTACATCTTCCCGAACAGGATAAGTTGGAAAGCTTTATCACAGCCTTGGGTGAAAAGTAACTGATTATCAGCTGATAAACCTTTGTCCGCTTTTTGTCCGCATCGGAAAGCGGAAAGCGCCGCCTTGTCTTCCCAATTTCATGGCTTGGACCTCGGAATGCCTTATCCATGTAAATGGTCCATGCCGACACATATGAACAAACAGCTACGCTTTCTATTCTTTCTACTTTGTTTTCCGCTGTCAATTGCTGCACAGATTTCGGGCGATGTTAACGGGGTCGTGTATGTGATGCCCTCTGCCATGGGAACCGGCGACGGCAGTTCCTGGGCCAATGCCGCGGGCAGTCTGGCAACCGTACTTCAGGAGGCCCATACCAATACCGCTATCGAGCAGGTTTGGGTGGCGGCAGGCACCTACTATCCGTCTTCCACCAACAACCGCGATGATTTTTTTCGTGTCAGAAGAAGCAATTTAAAGCTGTACGGCGGCTTTGCTGGCGACGAAACATCGCTCAGCCAGCGGGATTGGGCAGCCAACAAGACGATACTCAGCGGGAATATCGGCGACGCAGCCAGTAGCGAGGATAACAGTTATCATATCATGGTCGTCAGCATTGACGAAACACAAACTGCACCATTCAGTCCGGTAGATAATTCGACGGTGATCGATGGCTTCGAATTCAGTGATGGTAACGCCAATGCCGGTTCGGTGTTGAACAACCTCTTCCCGCGCCACAGCGGCAGCGCCATGATGATCACCACCTGGGGCGAAGATGTGAGCTGTACGCCAGCCATCCGCAACTGCGTTTTTAAAAACAACCAGGCATTTCAAACAGGGGCAGTTTACATTGACGCTGCCGCCAAACAGGGTGCTACGGATACGTTACGGATTGCAGACTGCCACTTCGAAAACAACCTTGCAGAATACCAGGGAGGCGGTTTGGCGCTTTTTAACCTGGCAGATATTGGTTACGATGGTACAAATGCGTTTTACAATGTAAAGGTCACTAATACCGAATTCGTCGGTCAAAGCGCAAATAACGACTCGCAGGGCGGCCCAGCCGGCGGCATCGGCGGGGGAGTGGCGGCGACGGGACGCGGCTACCTGCGGCTGGATGCCTGCACTTTTCGCAATAACACCAGCACCAATGATGGTGCGGCAATAGGCTTGCGCAACGGTGCAAAAGTCGCTGTGACCAATAGTTTGTTGTACAACGTGTCCAGCAATAAGCCGGTAATTTATGCAGCCGGAAAAAGCGAATTGATACCCGACCTGAAAGTTTACAACACCACGCTATATAATCCTGACGGCACGGTGCTGAAAGTGCAGGATAATGTAATTACCGGGCTGATCAACAGTATATTGTGGACCGATGGTGCTGCCGATGCCATTACGGTAGCAGGCAGCGCGGCAACGGGAACGGCCGCTAACTCGCTGATCAAAACCACCGATGTTAACAATCCCGCCAGCGGTTTTAGCGCGTCGGCGGTGATCAGCGCCGCGCCGGGATTCGTGAGTGTAGCGGCTAGCGATTTCAGGCCATCGGCCATGTCCCCGGTCATTAATCAGGGAAACAGCAGCCTTAACACTTTTGCGCTTGCGAGAGATCTGTCGGGAGGTCCCCGGGTAGTAGGAAGTGCGATCGATATGGGGGCTTACGAATACCGGAACAAGTACTTTGTGGACGCCACAGCCAGCGGCGCCAACAACGGCAGCACCTGGGCCGATGCCTACACCGATCTGCAAACGGCGATCGACCATGCCGCTTTCGGCGACAGCCTGTTTGTGAAAAAGGGTGTTTATAGCCTGACGGCCACGATCAGTATGAAAGACAGTGTGAAGATTTACGGCAGTTTTGCCGGTACGGAGGAGTACCTGTCGCAAAGGGTTTTTGGCGCTGATAGCAGCATACTGCTTCGCCCCGCCACCGCAACTAGCAATTTTCGCATCGTTACCAATCATTTTTCGGAGGCCAATCCCATGACCGACGAGGCCGTCCTCGATGGTTTTGTACTCCGTGGTGGCCATCTCATCGGAAACACCAACCTCGATCGGGGCGGCGGCATGTCCAACCGCTATGCTTCACCCACATTAAGCAACCTTATCATCACTTCTAACCGCACCGAAGCATATGGCGGCGGAATGTACAATGGCGCGAGCACTTCGGTCCTGACCAACGTAGTGATTACCGGGAATGTAGCCAGTGACCGTGGCGGTGGAATCGCCAATCTCCGTAGTAACCCCACCCTGAACAATGTGACCATCAGCAGAAATACAGGCCCCAACTGGGGAGGAGGTATATATAATGAGAACAGCAGCCCGATGCTTAACCAGGTAATGATCAGCGAAAACAATGCGATAGATCGTGGAGGAGGCATATTTGGTACCACAAATTGCAGCCCCGTGCTCAGCAACGTGGTCATTAAAGGAAACTACCTCACCGGCCAGAACGGTGCCGGGCAACCCATGCGCTTCGGCGGAGGCATGCATAACGAAGTCAATTGTCATCCTGTACTCACCAATGTACTCATTAGCGGCAACAGTGCCTATAACTTTGGAGGCGGTATATCCAATATTGTCAATTCCAAACCCGTGCTCACCAACGTAACCATCAGCGGCAACAGCGCCTACGCCTACGGCGGGGGCATCTATAATGATAGCAGCAGCCCCGAAATCCGCAACAGCATTATTTTGGGGAACAGCGCCACTTATTACAATGGCATTTACAATGTAACCAATTCTGTCCCCGTCATCGCTTTTAGCCTTATAGAAGAACTCACCAATACCGATAACGGCAACATCAGCAGCAAGAAAATAGATGGCGCAGATATAACAGCTTCCGAGGTATTCGCAAATCCCGACAATAGTGCAACTTACACGACACCTTCCATGGCAGGCGATTATCACCTGATCACATGCAGCCCGGCTGTCAATGCAGGTGACCCGGCATCGACAGCCGCTCCAACCGACATCACCGGCTACACGCGCGTGGGTACTTACGACCTGGGCGCTTATGAATACCAGGGGCCGGTAGGAGCCGCTGCGTTGGCTGCACATGGGGCAACGTCCGTCTCCACCCAGCAGGGTACGGTATACTACGGCGCGTGCCCGGAGGTGATCGCCCGGGTAAGCAGCAACACCACGGACGGTGCAAGCGGCAGCACCACTGCCAAACTGTGGATCGAAAGCACCCAGCCGGCACAGTATGTGAAGCGCCACTATGAGATCACCCCAGCCACCAACGGATCAGGGCAGGTGACGCTCTATTTCACCCAGGAAGAGTTTGACGATTTTAATGCGATTAACTCCATCGGCCTGCCCACCGGTCCCGGAGATGCTTCCGGCATAGCCAATCTCAAAATAGAAAAGCGTGACGGGCAAAGCAGCAACGGGGCTGCGGACGCCACCGGCCTGCCGGAGACCTACGCGGGGGCCATCACCACCATTGACCCGGCGGATACGGACATATTCTGGAACAGTTCGCTCAGTCGCTGGGAAGTAAGCTTTAACGTAACGGGTTTCAGCGGTTTTTTTGCCAAAAGCACCAGCGATCCCTTGCCCGTTACGCTGGCGTCGTTCGAGGGCGCTAAGGAAGGAAACGCGGTATTGCTGAACTGGAAAACCACCTCGGAAATCAACAGCGACTTCTTCGCCGTTGAGCGCAGCACCAATGGCAAGGCTTGGGAAACCATCGGGAAAGTACCCGCGATGAACAACAGCCAGGTGACGCAATCCTACGCATTCAGAGATTCATCGCCCCGCAGCGGAGAGAACATTTACAGGCTCAAAATCACCGACCGCGACGCGAGCTTCACATACAGTCGAATGCGGAGCGTGACTTTCCAGCCATCCGACGAAGTGGTGCTGTACCCCAATCCCGCCTCCGGACCGGTACAGGTGCGCGTCAGCCCACGCTACATAGGCAGCCAGGCCACGCTGATCGACGGCTCAGGCAAAGTGTTGAAAACGATCAGCATTACCGCCGAAAAATTCCGCCTGGACCTGAATGCCAGCGGCGCTTACCTGCTCAGGATGCAGGATGGGCAGAGTGTGAAGGTGGTGAAGGCATCCGGGTTCCAGTAATCCAGCAGGCTGTGCCGCAGCTGCCGCGCTACGATGCGGTCACAGAGGTCGCTGGTGATGTCCATGCTAATGACAATTATCTTTCTGGCATTTTTACATGCATTTTTATCTGCCGCTATTAAGACTGCGGCTTATGCCCTTATTTCATATTCAGGGTTCTGATTGACAGTAATATACCTACTGGTAGGTATTGAAGATGGGAGCTGCGTGGAGATATTTTTGGTACGAACCACGGAATCGCAGCTGAGAGGCCATGGCTCGCACCAGGCCCCATCCGAAAAGCCTTTAACCGAGTAGGAATTCTGCGCTAATCCAGTCCCATGAAAACTATTATCTATGGTTTACTGTGCTTGTTGCCAGGCACATAACGCGTGGCACAAACACCGTCAGCTGACGTCATTGTCACGAAGGACAATGTCAAAATAGATGCGGTCATAAAGGAGATTGATGAAACGACGGTTAAATACAAGCGTTTCAGCAATCCCAATGGCCCGCAATACACGATCAAGAAAGAAGAGGTCGTAACAATCCTATATGCAAATGGTGAGGTAGATGCTATTCGAAAGCCGTCAGGCGAGGCGTTATCCCCTCCGGTAAATCAAAGCGTTCGACCCTCTATGCTCACGTATGCCAGGGACGTTCAGGGCAAAAGTACACCTGACTTACGGAAACTGTTCAAAGAAGAGCAAAGAGCGAAGGGTGCTGGCGTCTTTTGGGGAACCTTCTTCGGAAGTGCCGCCTTGATTGGTACGATTGTGGGATTTGTCCAGCTTGCTGATGCCAAGGACACTGCGTTAAATTCCCATGCCGTAAAATACGGGCATGCGTCCTATGATGAAGAACTTAGCGATTATAGGGCCCTGGCTATCGGAACAGTCGTCACAAGTACAGTGGTGGGCGGCGGTTTGAGCTTCCTGATCTACCGGACGGCCTCGAAAAGGGCCAGGCGAGTCCATATCATCAGAAATGAACTTTCCCGAAGGGGCGAAACAGTATCCCTTCGATTGACTCCAACGTTGAATTCAGGCTTACGAACTGTTTCGCTGGGTGTTTCCGCAAGATTTTAACACCAGCAATCATAACAGCTTTTTCATGCCGACTCTTTTATCTCAAAATCTTTGTATCACATTCAATCTGTATCTTATGAAAACTTTAACTCTGATCCTGCTCCTGGCTTGTAACATAGGCACTATGTCGCCAGCCAGGCCAATCCAACAGAAGAAACTTTTCTACTATTCCTGGGCGATCTATAAGACCAATCCCTCTTCCAGGGAAAGTCACGTGCTGTACTCGAAAGTAGATCATCTCATAGTAAGCGGAAACCCGAGCACCCATGAGTCAAATATGAGTAAAATCATGGATTCATGGCAACAATATCTCAAACGCAAAAGATATCAGGTTATCAATGAAGCAACAGAGTGGCATAATTCGGAAGACGAAGCGAGGAAAGCCTGGGCGGATCAGCGCGCAGGATATATAGCCAATTCGACGATGAAGATTGAGCCTCAGGTTAATGACTGGGCAAAGCGTTAACAGATGAGTCTACATGCCGGAGGAATCAGGCCTTCTGCCAGGTTCTCCGGTATGTTAGAAATATTCCATGATTTTTTGTTATTATTGAATTGTCTAAAACCTTGTCATTCAATATGAACAGAGTTCGTACGATCCTGGCCGACGATCATGAGATTTTCCTGGATGGTCTGGAAAAGACGCTTTGCGAAATCGAAGAAATAGACATTGTTGCAAAAGTGAGTCGGGGAAATGACGTGATTTATAAGCTCGAAACCATTTCGCCGGATTTGTTGATCCTTGATGTGAATATGCCCCAAAAGGACGGCGTTGAAATCCTTAGCTATATTCAGAAATCGTCGCTGAAAGCAAAGATCTTGGTGCTTTCGTATTACCTGGATTACGCGCTGATCAAAAAGGTTCTGAATATGGGCATTATGGGATATGTGCCGAAAGACGCAGGGAAGGAGGAGTTGCACGCAGCTGTAAGAAGCATCATGGATGGTAAACCGTATTTGCCGGATTCCGTCAAGGAGATAATCAAAACCCGCGAGAGCCGTCCCGATCCCCATGATGATTTTGTTTCAATGTATAATCTTACAAAACGGGAAGTTGATATCCTGACAGAGGTTGCCAGGGAGTTCAGCACCGCTGAGATTGCCGATAAGCTATGCCTGAGTGAATACACCGTGGAAACATACCGGAAAAGTATCATACGAAAGCTGGCAGCAAAAAATATTGCTAGCTTGGTCAATTTTGCCCACAAATGGAAATTGATTTAAAATGATACCGGATATGGAGACAAAAATAAATGTTTTGCATGTCCTGTTTCTCTTAACTTTTGCCCCTGCGTATACTGCATATGGTCACAATGTGAGTACAGTCAAGATTACAGCAGATTTCAAATACGTTTACCCCGGTCACGGCCGGGTTTTTCATATTGAAGACAAACAAGGTTCAATGACTCCGGAAGATTTCTACCGGCTGTATCAGCAGGGAAAGGTCGACGTGGGTGATTCCAAAATGCCGTATTTCGACAAAAGCGACTCATTTTGGTGGTTGGGCATGCAGGTTGAAAATGTTACCTCGGAACTTCGGAGAGTTGTAGTGGAGGTTGATTTTGTTTACATGGATAGGTTAGATTTCTATGTGTGGGAGGAGGGGAAGCTGATCAAGTCCGTCCGTAACTTTTCTTGGAGAACTGCATCCCGGCTCCGCCCGATACCTCATCGTGTGTTTGCCATTGACTTCCCGGTTGCACCTGATAGTGCTTATGTCTGGGCGTTAAGAATACAAAAGAAAGACGGCTATCTGGCTGTCCCGTTAAGAATGTTTGATTATCACGAATTCGTGCATCTTTCCAAAATCAATTATAATGCACATGGGATCGCTGTCGGTATCATGCTGTTGGGGATTGTCATGGGACTGGCTTTATACCTGCTGTCCCGGGACGTCATGTATGCATTTTATAGCGGGTACATATTTTCCGTTAGCGGCATGGTGGTAAGTGAGCAGGGCTACCTAATCAATACCTCCCGCAACTATACTACATCCTGCCGACACACAATACCTGGATTTATTTTCTCGCGATAGGTGTGATTTGCCATGTCCGCTTCTCACTTATATTTCTGGGGATAGAAGATTCGGGGCACCGCTACTGGGCAATGGCAGGGAAGATGCTGACTTTTGTTGCAGCGACTATATTTTTAATAGCATTCATACCAGGAGCGGCACGTGTCATATATGCTCCTGCGCTATTTACAGGTCTGGCTTTCAGCATTCTCAATGTGCTTTACAATCTGCTGGCATTTCGGGCCAGGCGTCCGGTGGCGCGAATGTATCTGGTTGCGATCACCCCGTTTACAATATGTTCCGTCTATATCAGTTCGAGCACATTAGGTTTTTTGCCAGAAAGCTGGTTCATATT
The DNA here is from genome assembly GCF_000023125.1 of Dyadobacter fermentans DSM 18053. Taxonomy (NCBI): domain Bacteria; kingdom Pseudomonadati; phylum Bacteroidota; class Cytophagia; order Cytophagales; family Spirosomataceae; genus Dyadobacter; species Dyadobacter fermentans. Next base: position 2,811,768 of record NC_013037.1, on the reverse strand, counting down.
TGAATTGTACAAGTACGGGCCGATATGGGAAATTCTGATTTTGAGCGTGGTAGTCTGTTTTGTTTATCAAAATACCTTGAAACTTCAGAATGCCGCTATCCTGAAGTTAAGTCAGGCAAAAACGGACATGCTCCTGGCAGTCAACCAAACTCAGGAAATAGAGCGGCAGAGAATTGCCAGGGACCTTCACGATTCGGTCGGCTCGCTGCTTAGCGCATTGCGTCTGAAACTCGGATCGATTGACGACCTTATTCCCCGTCAAGAAAAGGAGGCTATGACGGCAACCTACCATTTGCTGGATCATACGGCGAGAGAGGTGCGACGGGTATCTCATGACGTTATGCCTGTAAGCCTCGCGAATAATGGGGTGTTAGCCGCATTGGAAGAAATTTATTCAAAACAAACAACTCCGGCAATCAGAATTATTGCCGGAGTTGTTTGGGAGCAGACGCCTGGCTCAGGACAGTGAAATTATTTTGTTAAGAATTATCCAGGAGTTGGTCAGCAACAGCGTAAAGCATGGGAATGCGTCCGAAATAGGCATTCAGTTGATCGATTTGAGTGACAGTGTTTCACTCATGTATGAAGATGATGGAAATGGGTTTGAAATTGAAACGCTGACTGGTTCGGAAGGAATGGGACTACAGAATATCCGTTACAGGCTTGAATATCTTCGGGGAAGTATGGAAATCAGCTCATTTCCGGGGAAAGGATTCACTTGCCTGATTGAAATCCCTGACAAACGAATGACTTAACATTCAAAACGTGTGTATTATGCAGCGCGACAAATTCGACACCCAGGTGGTTATTGTTGGCGCCGGATATTCGGGTATCGCGGCAGCTAAAAGATTGTACGAAAAAAACGTAGAATTCATGGTTCTTGAAGCCCGTGACCGCATCGGTGGTAGGGTGCTTACTTATCCGATTCAGCATGATATGAATATTGAATTGGGAGCTCAATGGATTGGGCCGGGGCATGATCTGATGTATGAATGGATCGCGGAAGCCGGCTATCATACATTTGATACTTTTGATCACGAGCATCACATCTACGAACATAAAGGCCGCCAAAGTTTTTACACTTCTGCGGAGGAAGGCCCTGATATGAACTTTGTATATCGCGCCGGTTTTCGGGCTGTACTCGGCCTTTCAGACGCTTTTGCCAGGCTCACCTGGAATAATTTCCCTAATGGTCTGAGCGAGATCCTGGACAAGTATACGGTTCAGGATTTTTTCAAATGCATCAAACCTCTTACCGGAAGATCTTATTTTGGCATTAGCAAAGGCTTTGAAATATCCTCTGCCCAGCGCAGCGGCGACATGTCATTATTGCATGCGCTTCACAATATTTATTCGGCCGGAGAGTTCAGGAAAATAATCAAAGTCGATGGCGGCGCGCAGCAGTCCATCATTCGAGAAGGTTCTCAAAATCTGTTATCAAATATCTCGGCAAAATTTTCAGACAGGATCAGATTTAACCAGCCTGTCATGAAGATAGCTCATACCGATACTGGCGTAAGAATTTTCACTTCGAACGAATCCGTTTATGCTCAAAAGGTAATCCTGGCGATTCCTCCGGCACATTTGCTGCCGATTGATTTAGGAAGTAATCCTTTATTTGAAAAGAGAAAGAGCCTGGTTGAAAAGCTGAAACTCGGAACACCTATTAAGTGCTTTGCAATTTACGACCGCCCGTTCTGGCGTGAGAGACGGCCGTTTTATCGTGAACGCGCATTGTCGGGCCAGGTAGTTACCGACCGTTATCCGTTTGTAGCAAGTTATGACTGCTCTCCCGGAACGGGTCCTGGCGTACTTTTATTCTTCGTAAAAGAGAAAACCACGGGTGAATTTACATCCCGTTCGATGGAGGAGCGAAAGGCGCTACTTGTCGATCAGATAGTGAGATTGTATGGCCCGGAGGGCGCCAATATTCTTGCCTATAAAGATCATATCTGGAATGATATCGAAGAACGATGGTCGGGAGGTGGATATGCCGCAAGTTTCCCAAAAGGCTTATGGAGCCAGACCGGCAAAGATTTTCGCAACCCGATTGGAAATATTCACTGGGCAGGAAGCGAAATGGCTACGAAATGGTATGGATACATGGAGGGAGCTATTCAAGCGGGATATCACGCAGCGGATGAGGTTAATGCATCACTTTCTTCGTGAACCTCTAGGGCAATCTTTCCATACCTACCATTAAATCCGTCTCAAATTCCCATCCACCTACCGAATCTTTTCTCGGTTATTGCCCCAAGCGGTCCGGTTAGTCAATTTTGTGGTCATAAATCTATCGATCATGACGACTAAAACTGACAACTGGGCCGGCTTTGCCTTGACTGTCTCCGACCTCGTACCGGTGCTTACCTGGGGACTGATTTTCTTTCTCACCTGGCTTTTCATGCACGGTGCCGACCATTTCCTGTTGCTGACGCCCGCGGCCCTGGGCAAATATTTCGAATGGAGGTGGGTTTTGATTGCCCACATCACCGCGGGGGGCGGGTCGCTTGTCCTGGGTTTTGTTCAGTTTTGGAAAAAGCTGCGCACTTATAGCCGGAAACTGCACCGGGTTATCGGCTTTTTGTATCTGCTCGCCGTTCTGTTGAGCAGTCTTTGCGCCGTTATCCTGGCTTTCACCACCGCCAAAGCAGTCAATTGGGCCTACGCTTTTTCATTACAGGTTTGGGTCACCGTGTGGATCAGTGCCACCGTTGTGGCCTATTATGCTGCCATCCAGCGTAAATTCAGGCTGCATGAAGAGTGGATGGTGAGAAGCTACCTTGTTACGCTGGCATTTATCATATCAGGTTTGGCAGTCAAACTTCCCATCGTGCAATCGCTGGGCAGCTTTGCGGACATTTCCCCGTCGCTTTTCTGGATGGGGTGGTCGGTGCCGCTGTACATTTACCAGCTTTGGCTGAGCAGGGGCAGGTAGTTGTCCGTCGCCTTCATGCACAATGCCGTGCTATCGGAGCGCTTTCGTTTCGGCGACGATTTTTGCTATCGCCTGGAAATTGTTTTCCCTCGCTACCACCATTCCTTTCGGGTCGATGAGAAGATAAGTGGGGAACCCGGATATATTGTAGGTTTTCATGATGTCGCCCTGGTCAAACCGGAAATCGGTGAGCTGAATCCAGTTGGCCTGGTGCTTTTCGATCGTTTTGAGCCAGGTTTCCTTGTCGTCGCCCCATTCGGCGGCAATGCCGATAAGGGTGATTTTGCTTTTATACTTTTCATGAAATTCCCGCAGTTCCGGCATGGACCGGATGCACGGCCCGCACCAATGTCCCCAGAAATCCAGCAGTACATATTTACCTGAATGCCGAGACAATTGCACCGAGTCGCCTTTCGACGAAACCAGTTTGAAATCAGGCGCTTTCTTGCCTTTTACAGGCTGGTTTTTTACAATTTCAATGCGTTCTTTGGCCCTTTTTCCATAGTAACTTTCGCGGATTTGGGGCGGGAATTCGTGGAATGCTTCGTCCAGGTCTTCAATTTTGACATCGGCGCCGTTGGTCAGCCCGTTCAAAAGGTACATGGCGGTTAACGATGGCGTGTTTACCTTCATAAATGCCCAGGTCTTCCGCGTGTGTTCTTCGATCAGTTTATCCACCGCTTCGGCAGGCTGCCCCTGAGCCTTTTCGCGGTAGGCCCACCTCAGTTGGTTGAAGGCCGTGAGCAGGTCGTTTTCCTTAGTGCCTTTCACTTCCAGCTGGCCCGCTTTGTCGATGTTGCCCGAAACAGTAAGGTTTCCGGCCTCATACCACACGGCTGTCCACGCCGGGTTTTGGATGAAAATATCGAACATACCATTGTCGGGCTTCTGGGCGACGTACCGGAACCGATCACCCGTGGCGAATACCGTATCTATCTTATCCACGCCATTCTGTATGTATCTGAATTGAATGGGTATAGCGCCAACGCCGTTGATCTGGCCGGTTACAATGCAGCTTTGGGCAGCTACTCTCCAACTGGTGGCAAGCAAGGCCAGCATGAAAACCACAGCAGCCTTTTTTGAAGGTGAAATCATCCGTATTACTGAAAAGGACTGGAAAATGAGTAGTGAATTAAGTTATCCTAAACTTAATACATCTCTTTCACACTTTTGGAGATATGTCCGATTTGTCGACCAATGAGAGCCTGAGACGGTTACGGAGTGCTCACCAGCGCCGGTCCCACTATTTTTCCCATCGATCCGCTTGGCGGCAGAATGTGAAGCAGTGCGGAAACGGTGGGTGCGATGTCGCTGATGTACGTGCGGTCGAACGTTTCCCCGTGCTTGACGCCCCATCCGAACAGCAGGAATGGAACTTGCGTGTCGTAATTATAGGATGTCCCGTGGGTGGTACCGTGTTTGCCGCGGCCGATCCAGTGCGGCTGCATTACCAGGAGCAAATCGCCGCTGCGTTTGGGATTATAGTCATTCCTGAAAAGCTGTTTTTGCAGATCGGTAAGCGGTTCCTGTTCCAGATTTCGAAGGTTCACTACATTAGCCACAGCAGGCATTTCACTGATCGACTGCCGGATCACATCCTGGATCGCCGCCACGCTCACGCCCTTTTGCTTCATTCGCTTTTTGTCCAGATGTATCTGGCCCGACGAGATGGCTTTCACAAAATCCTCGGAGAATTCGCTGGCTATATCTTTCTTTATTTTGCCAAAAATCTCCGACGAACTATAACGTCCCGCGGGAATTTTGTTATTAACCAAAAACTCCGGTACATCCATCACGCCGTGGTCCGCTGTGAGAAAAACCGTGTAGTTGCCCTTGCCGGTCCAGCTATCCAGAAATGAGAACAGCTCGGCCAGTTCTTGATCGAGCCTGAGGTAAAGATCTTGCTGCTCAATGGAATTCGGCCCGAATTTATGGCCGACGCCGTCCGGCGCGGAGAAGCTCAATGCCAGAAAATCGGTAAACTCGCCCCGACCCAGCTTCTCGGCACGGATTGCCGCCAGCGCCATGTCTTTCGTAAGGGTATTGCCCCAGGGCGTGGAGCCTGCCAGGTCGGGCTCGGAGCTGGCCAGTTTGTAGGGGAATACTGGCTTTTCATTCCCATCCAGGCCTTCTTCATAAGCCTGGTCGTCAGCAGTGCTTTCCTGGTAGGCGCGAAGCGGGAGCAATGGTTTCCAGCCTTTGTCGAGGTATTTGATAGGCAGTTTTTTCGCATTGAATGCGCGTACCCATTCCGGTAATTCCGACATGTAATAGGAGCTGGTGACGAAGTTGCCCGTGTCGCCGTCGTACCAGTAGCTGGCGTTGGACGTATGCCCGCCGGGCAGCACTGCCGAGCGGTCTTTTAATGCAATGCTGATTGTTTTCGACCTGAAATTCTGGGCAATCCGAAGCTGGTCCGTAACGGTGGTCACCAGCATATTGCGCGGCGACCCTTTGCCGTTCTTCGCCGTGCCAAGCCCTGAAACCGTGCTGTCGGCAACGCAATTGATGTTTTTGTTCAATGCCGGCACATACCAGTCATTAGCGAGTATCCCATGAATGGCAGGGGATGAGCCGGTATACACCGACGCGTGACCGGGCCCGGTGGATGTATTGGCATAATGGTAATGGTGGTCGCGGCAATTGAACCCTTCATTCAGCATCCGCTTGAAGCCGCCTTCCTGGTATTTGTCGTAATACCTGTACAGATAATCGTAGCGCATTTGGTCGATGACAATGCCTACGACCAGCTTGGGCCGGGGTAATGCGGTGGAACTTGTCCCCGGCTGGCTGTAACCGGTGAATGCCAGGAGGCAGCTTGCGAAAATAAAGGCGGATTTTAGAAACATCTGTAAATAACATCGATCAGTAGAATCAATACGGCAATTCGCCGCAAGGTTACTATCGGTTTTGCCAGATGTTCTGTTATCGTTTTGTTATGCCTTATTATTTGGTTCATTGCTCACAATCTCGTTGATCAACGCGTCGCGCTCGGCGATGGTCTTGTGGAGCTCCGTGGTTTGCTGGCCGGGATCGGAGCCGGGAGGGCCATCGGCGGCCCGCTGGCGCAGGCGGTGCTCTTGCGGTAAAGTGCGGTCGATGATGCGGCTCCGCAAATGTAAACCGCGGGCAGGCACGCTATCGGGAACGGGCTGATCGCTCTCGGCGGTGCTCGGCGGATTTACGATCGCATCTTCATATTGCGCGCCCGGTTGTGGGGCATGCTTGCTGTCTGTCACATCCAGGGCGCCGTATTCGTCCATAATGTGTGCGGCGGCCACGGCCTCGTCCGCACTCAATGCATGTACGGTCACAATGGTCCCGCGCTTACCGGCTTCGATATACCGTTCGGTTTCGTCATCATTATCGCCATTGAAAAGCTCCCTGAAGAAATGGCCGATCTTGTCGAGCAGGCCATCTTCCGTATCGTTCACTTCCGGCTTGTAGCTGGCGGTTTTGATGTCGACATCGCCATCACCGAACCCGTTTGCCAGCAAATAGTTTTGTGCATTTTGCGCATCACTTTCATATTCAAAAATCCCGACGACTGTTTTGGACATAACACTAGACGTTTTTGGTGATATAACTTAATCCATGCCGGCGAATCAAAATTTCCATGCCATCCAGGCATTTTTCGAAAGGTATTTCGGCGTAAGCGGGGAAATCCCGTCGCCTGTCCGCTGACATGCGGGCGCGGCAGTCAGTCGGGAAGGTGAATAGGCTTAATCCAAGAAGCCTTATTTGCATACCGGGAATGCCGCTGCCTGTCCTGTTGGAAGGCAGTGACAAAGTGCTTCCGGGCGTGTTCTCGTGCACATTTGGTATGTAACGGTGCCCGGAAATCCGGAAGTGTTATTGGGACATATAATGCAACTGGCAAAAGTTCTTCGGCGAAACTTACTATACGTCCGTATAAAATTGCATTATTTTAGTAAACCGCGATGGTAATTATAAGTGCAATATTAGTTACATTGCTTTGTAACTAACCTTTTGCTTATATGAAAAAACCTGATCCTAAACCAATTCTCAGTTACACAATGGCCCGGTCGCTGCGATGTCCCCTCGCGTGGATGATAGGGCTGTCCCTCGCAAGCGCTTCCCCCGGCATCGCGCTTCCGCTCGCCGGCAGAGCCCCGTCGGGGATTTTTCAGGCCGACCGCACGGTAACCGGCAGCGTGAAAGACGAGAAGGGCGAACCGCTCGTCGGCGTGACGGTCACCGTCAAGAACAACAATGCCATCGGCGCCACCACCGACCTCAATGGCGAGTTTTCGCTCACGATTCCGCAGAATCTTCTGGATAATGCCACGCTGGTGTTCAGTTTCGTGGGCTATGCGCCGATGGAAACGGAGCTGGGCAGCCAAACCAGGCTGGACATCGCCATGAACTCGTCGATCAGCCAGCTCGATCAGGTCGTGATCGTGGGGTACTCGGCCAAGAAGGTGAAATTCCTGTCCAGCTCCGTGTCTACGATCAACAACGAGAAGCTGCGGGATGTGACGTCCAACGAACTGCCGAATCTGTTGCAGGGCAAAGCGCCGGGCGTGGTGGTTTCGAGCTCGTCGGGCGATCCCACCAGCGCGGGACGTATACTCATCCGCGGTGCAGGTACCATCTCGGCGGGCACCTCGCCGCTGGTGGTTGTGGACGGTAACATCGGAGGAAGTTACAACCCGGTGGATGTGGAGAGTATTTCGGTGCTGAAAGACGTGGCGGCGACGGGCTTGTACGGTTCACGGGCGGCCAATGGGGTCATTATCGTCAATACCAAAATGGGGAAAGCGGGTAAAACGCAGATCTCATTCAACAACACCCTCGGATTTGCCCAGGCTACTACCGGCAAGTTCCGGTTGATGGATTCGCAGGAGCTGTTCGACTTCCAGAGCACTTTCTACCCGCGCGACCCCTCTGTATTGCGAACCAATACCAACTGGTGGGACGAGGCTTTCAGGACCGGGTTTGTGAACAACCACAACATTTCGGCATCCGGTGGAAGTGAAAAAACTACCTACTATGTTTCCGCCAACTACTACAAAGAGCAGGGCACGCAGGTCGAGAACGACAAGACCGGCTACAACTTCCGCGCAAACCTGCAAACGCAGCTGACAAAGAAGCTGGCCGCCAAAGTCCTTTTCAACGGTGTGTTTAATAAGGATAATTATGCCAACAGCAACACGCTGTACGACGCCTACAACAACCTCCCGTTCGACCCGGCCTATGACGAAGCCGGCGCCCCGATCGACGCGAGGAGCTATCCGGGGTGGCTGGGACGCGACCGGGAGAACTTCCTGCATTCCATCCAATACAATTATTCCAAAGCGCAAAGCCTGAATGTTTCGACCGATGTGAATCTTGATTACGAGCTCACAGACAAGATCACGCTATCGTCGTACAACCGGATCAATTTCTTAAACGGCCAGAGTGCGAGCTACAATGACAAACGCACCAAGCAAGGCGGTGCCAACAGCGGGGAGCTCTATAATGGAACGACCTACTCGAACCGCCTGCTGACATCGAACCGCATCCGCTACTCGGAGGATTTCGGGCGGCACGGTGTTACCTTGCTCGGTGTGGCCGAGGCGGAGACTACTTATTCCAGCAGCAGCAGCGCCGCGGGTAAGGGATTGCCTCCCGGCCGTGATGTGATGTCCGTCGCGACAGACGTGCTCACAAACCCTACCGGCTTCAACGAGCAGGTCGCTTTCCGGAAGTTTCTGGGGCAATTGGATTACAACTACGACAACAAGTATTTCCTCGTCGGATCGTTCGTCAACGAATTCTCATCGCTTTTCGGTAAAAACAATTCCACGGCCAACTTTTATCAGCTGGGCGCGTCCTGGATATTGAGTAATGAGGAGTTTTTGAAAAACAACAAAACCATCACTTTCGCCAAGCTCCGCGCCAGCAATGGTACCGTCGGCAATGCGGATGGGATCAGCAATTTCGCTTCGCTGGGCTTGTACACGATTTCGACCGATGCTTCCTACTCGGGCCTGCCCGGTGCGGCGCCTTCGCAGAAAGGCAACCCCGATCTGACCTGGGAGAAAATCAAATCGTCCAACATCGGGTTTGACCTGAGCTTCTTCAACCGCATTGATCTCGTAGTGGATGCTTACGTGAAAGAGGCGTCTGAGCTGCTTTATCGCAAGCCGCTGGCAGCTACCACCGGTTACAGCTATGTTTGGGTCAATGCAGGGTCAATCCGTAACAAGGGGATTGAATTCAGCCTGACATCTACAAATGTGAAAGGCAAGGATTTCAACTGGGAAACCAACCTGAATATGGCCTTTAACCGCAACAAGGTCCTCGAACTGAGCGACGGCGCTACGGTGTTCAATTCCGGCGCGCGCCAGCCGATCGCTGTCGGGCATAATATGGATGAGTACAACCTGCCGATCTGGGCGGGCGTGAATCCGGAAAACGGCGACCCGCAGTGGGAGCGGATCGTGAAGGATGCCAATGGCAATGTGACCAAGGAACTGACCAGCACTTACAGCCAGGCACAAACGGCCGATTCCCGTCAGTTTTCAGGAAAAACCGCTGCACCAAAGTTCACAGGAGGTATTTCCAATACATTGACCTACAAGAATTTTACCTTATCGGCATTCTTCAACTTCGTGTATGGCAACTGGGTGTATAACGAGAGCCGCGTTTACTTCGACAACGACGGCCTTTACGAAAGCTATAACCAGATGGTGCTTGCCGAGGGATGGAGCCGCTGGGAAAAACCGGGCGATAATGCGACCCACCCAAAACCCATCGTGGGCGGTAACAAGGATTCGAACCAATCGTCATCACGCTACCTGGAAGACGGAAGTTACATCCGGTTGAGAAACGTCCGGCTGGGCTATTCGCTGCCGGATAATCTGCTGGGCAGAAGCGGGTTTTCGAAAGTATCGGTGTTTGTGAGCGGCGATAACCTCTGGACCGGCACCCGTTTTTCAGGCACCGACCCGGAAGTTTCCCTGTCACAGGTCGATTTGAGCTCCGGCCTATCCAGCCTCCGATATCCCATCAGCAAAAAATACCTTTTCGGGATCAACTTTTCCTTCTAAAATCACATGAGAAAATATTCGATACATCAATTACTATTAATGGGAACGCTCGTGCTCGGTACGGCATCCTGTGAAAAGTACTACGAACCCACGACGTCCATCGACGAAGAATCGGCGCTTACCAATGCGGGGGACGTCGAAACCGCCACCATCGGGACCTATGCGGTGCTGCTTAATGCGGCCTATGTCCGCAGCGTGCACTTCCTGATGGAATATCCGAGTGACGAGATCGCGCAGGGGCAGTCTTCGGGTGACGACCTCACGCGGGCTTACCGGTATACGCATATCAACACGTCGGGGCATTGCACCAACTTTTGGGGCCAGGCTTACAAGGTGATCGCGGCGGCCAACAAAATTATCGCCTACGTTCCCGACGAGTCGTCGGTGACATTGCGGCAGCTGAAAGGCGAAAACCTGTATCTGCGGGCAATGATGCATTTCAACCTCGTGCGCGTGTTCGGTCGTCCGTACCCGCAGGACAATGGCGGCAATCCGGGTGTTCCGCTTCTGATGGACGGGTTGAGCGACGACCAGATCAACAACATTACCCGCAGTTCGGTGAAAGAAGTGTACGACGCCGTGATCCAGGATCTGACGAAGGCCGCCGACCTGATGTCGGAAAACAAATCGAACTCTTTTGCGTCGAAAGAAGTGGCGCAGGCCCTGCTGGCGCGGGTTTACCTGTATAAGGGCGACAATGAGAATGCGGTTAAGTACGCCGACCTGGTGATCAATTCGGGCCGGTACAAGCTCGTTCAGGGCGGAGAATTTACAGGCTATTTCAGAACGGCCCCTGCCAGCAATGCGGAAACGATTTTCGCGATCCGGCACATGAGGGTGCAGGACAGGGGCTTTTCGGCCATCGGCTCGATGTATTTCAGCGGCGATGCATCCGGGGCGGCGCAGGGCCAGGGCGTGAGCGGCTGGGCGGAGATTTATGCTTCGCAAAAGTACGTCGACTTCCTCGGCAAAAATCCGGACGATCTCAGAAGCAGTTTCATTTCTCCGTACCTGGTAAATGGCGTATTACAGCATAATATGAAACTGACGCCGTCGACGCCGATGTATTATATCAATAAATACTCCATGCAGGAAGGCGTGATCAACCTGAGCTCGCCGGTGTACCTGCGGCTGGCCGAAATGCACCTGATCCGCGCGGAAGCCAATGCCAAACTGGGCAAGGCCGCAGCGGCGCTGGAAGACGTGAACCTGATCCGCCAGCGCGCGGGGCTCACCGGTAATAAGCTGTACAGCATGGCAAACCTCGGCTCGAAGAAAGTGCTGGACGTGGTGATGGAAGAGCGCTGGCTCGAACTCGCATTCGAAGGCCACCGCGCGTACGACCTTTTCAGGAACAACCTGCCGATGGAAAGGAATTACCCCGGAACGCATTCATTGAACAACACGCCGACCACGAACATCACTCAGCAGGTGTTGCCCACAGCCCCCCGCGTGATATTTTTCGTCCCGCAGGCGGAAATTGATCGTAACCCGAAGCTCACGCAAAACCCGTAAGCAGAGCGGTTTCAAATACAAATACCCCGGATGCTCTGTCCGGGGTATTTGTATGAATAGAAAAAACTGCTTGCCTGTGCGCCAGGGTACGCGCTATTTTGATGCTTCCACGACAGTTCGGATGCTGCTAATGACCGCGGGTTACTCCGAGAATGTCAGGTTTGCAAAGTCTCCGTTTGAATTGTTGCCTACCCAGTAACCGACCTTCTTGCCAGCGGGGGAGGGGTTAAGGGTTTCTACGTCCAGGCATGGCTTTTCTGCATTATTAAGGAATACCCGGATTCTATTGTCCTTCACCTGTATTTTTACATGAAACCAGTCCGTAGCTGAAATATCGGAAGGTTCGATGGCTGCCTCGAATTCATCTTTCCGACTGTTGCGAAGCGCTTCGAAACCGAAGCGCGGTTCAAATGCATACTGCACGGCGTGTATTTTCCGCACGGGGTCCTGGGAATGAAAGTTGAACGGGCGGAAATAAACCGTTTCGTATTGGTCATTTCCCGTTCCGTGAAATGCAATGCCGATGAAACTCTTTTGCATCACATCCCGGCCTCTCGTGTCAAACTCGATGGTGCCGCCGGTGAATTCCTTGTTTTTCAGCCAGGCCATCCCAGCGCCTTTCGACTCGTTGAACCGGATTCCCACCCGGCCGTTTTCCCGGATCGCTTCTATTGTCCGATTGTAAGTAATGAAATCTTCGGTGCTTTCCCAAGCGGCAGGCGTTTTCTGCGAACTGGCAGACAAAAAGGCAACTAAAAACAAGGCGGTGAACATGGTAAATACTTTCATTGGGGTAGGATTTAAAATGAATGGCATTCGGTTAGCGATACGGCTCCGCGGATCAAAAAAGTGTTTTTGGCAGCCAAGTAGATCGCGTTGTCATTGATGTTTAATCTGGGCAATGGTGTGTGCAAATATGGATTTGCGATCGCTGGAATGCTTGTTCAAAGCCGCGCCAAGTACGTTCAAGTTCAGCCAAAGGAAGCATTATGGATATAAACAGCAAGGAATCGGCCATCGACAGGTGTCTTTCGCTCATTGAGCAAAAGCTGGGTTGGGGCGATAGTGCTAACTGGACAAATTATGATTTTGAGAAATTGAGCGATCAGGTAAATCTGACCACCGGCGTGCGGCTGAGCGTTACGACGCTGAAAAGAATATGGGGAAAATTGAAATACGAAAGCGCTCCGACGCAGACGACATTAAACACACTCGCCCAATTTGCCGGCTACGCCGACTGGCGAACTTTTACCCAGGCGGACAATGACAGGGCCAGCCCTTCACCCGAAACTGCATTGCCCAAGACTTTGCCCGCAAAATCCGGTCACAAAAGATTCACATTATTCGGGCTGCTGATCATTTCAATATTGGCCGGCATTTACGCGCTGACATTTATCAGCGCCGAGAAGGTAACCGACAAGGCAAATCACGCATTATTTTCATTCAGGGCGAATAAGATCCTTACGGATGGCGTGCCCAACTCGGTCGTATTCCACTACAACGCCAGCGCTGCCAAAACGGATTGTGTGTTTATCGTCCAGACCTGGGACAGCAGACGTCGAAAAAGGGTGCCGAAACACGGCCAGGCGCATTCTGCGATTTACTACTATCCCGGCTACTTTCGCACAAAGCTGATTGCGGACAATGAGGTCGTGAGAACGCACGACTTGCAGATCACTTCCAATGGTTGGTTATGCCTGGCGGAGGGCAAAGAAATGCCTGTTTATTTCAAAAAAGAAGAATGCGTCGCAAACGGGGGCGTGGAGGTTAGTGAGCAGGTATTGAATAAGTACGACCTTTCACTGCATCCGCAGGCGCCGCGCATCCGATTGTTCAACCAGCGCGATTTTGGAACGCTTCGAAACGACAACTTTACATTTGAAACCTTTGTAAAAAACACATTTAAATCCGGAAGCAATGCGTGCCAGAAAATGCAAGTGCTGATTCAATGCAAGGACGATATCATTATTCTGCCTCTGGCCGCCAAACCCTGCGTGGGCGATTTGAAGTTGTGGGTTTGCGGACAGGACGTCAACAGCGAAAATGCCGACTTGTCCGGGTTTGGCGCAGATCTGAGTAATTGGACTAAGCTAAGGTTGGAAGTGGTAAACAAAAATGTCACGATCTACGTCAATGACACCAAAGCATATTCGCTGCGTTTCGACCACCAGCCTGCCGATATTGTAGGGGTGCAATATCGTTTCAATGGCACGGGGGCAGTGAAAGACACGCGGTTTGTGCAGGATGGAAAAGTAATTGACTTGTAACAGGACATTTGATAGATCAATACAGGAAGGTGCCGAGGGCACATTCCCGTATTGATCTTCTTCATTCCTTATTGCTCGGAGCCGGTCAGCAGCCTCACAGGCCCGAGAAGGCCGGAGGGTGTCAACTGCCAGGTTTCCAGCACTTTCACATTGGTTTTGGTAAACCGCTTTTCAACCGGCTTCGTCCGGTCGCCGATCAGGCGGTTGCGCCAGGTATTCACGACCTCGATTTGCAGGACATTGTCTTTTTCTTTGAGCACACCTCCTACCGGTACACGCAACGGCGGCGCCCACAGGATGCCGAGATCTTTTCCATTGAGCGTAACCTTCGCAATGCCGATGTCTTTCACTTCGCCCAGGTCAAGGAACACCTGCTTGCTTTCTGCAACGTCCTGGCTGGCATCGAATTTCTTGCTGTAAACGGCTTTTCCGGAATAATACTTGATGCCTTCCTCGTTGCGATCGGGCCAGCTCACAAGCTCATTGAAAACGACCGCCGCCGGGCCGCCCCAGGCGGGGTCGAAGGCCACATCCCACGAGCCGTGCAGCGTGGTGGCCGTTTCGAGGTGTACGAAATTAGACGCGGCCGAGCCGTTCTGATCTTTGGCAATGTCATCCCGAAAGACTACGAACACCGATCCGTACGGATCGAATTCCAACGGAATGTAAGTCTTGCCGTCTTTCTGGTAAAACGATGTCGCGGGTCTTGTTTCTCCCGTCACGGGATTCCAAAGCTCGGGTTGCTTGCCGGTCATCCGGAAAGCGGCCGTCATTTTGGACGCGGCGCGATTCTGGCTGCTGATGAAATAGAAGTCCGCACCGGTATCTTCGCGGTGAATGTAGTCGTAGCGCGAGCCGGTTTCCCGTGCCGTGATTTCCATATCGAAATGGACGCCTTTGGAGCGGAGGAAGTCGGCGGCGGTAATGCCCCAGGCAATGGTGCCTTTGCCGACATTACGGCTGCCGGTTGCTTCATTGCCCGTTCCCCAAAGCCCGTCGGCGATCTGGCGCACGGTTTGTTCCGAAGCAGGGTATTTTACCAAACTGGCCGTCGTCACGGTTTTGGAACCGATCACCGACGCGCCTTCTTTCACCAATGCTTCCACTTTCTGCAATGCTTTCAGCGACAATGTCTTATGGTCCGGCAGCACGAGCACCCGGTACGAAACGCCATGCGGAAGGAAGATTTTGCCGTCTTTTGCCTGCAATTCCATCAGGCGGTCTTCATTGATCAGGTCATAATCAAAACCGGGCAATGCTTTGGCGGGGTCGTCTTCTTTGAGCCTGCCGAGGTTAGGGGAGTGGTCGCCGTAGTAATACAGCACGTCGGCCACGGAAGTGCCGCTTTGCAGCAGGTACTGGCAGCGCGTGAGGTATTGGATGAATGCCGTCGACTGGTTCCACCACGTTACATTCGGGTTAAAGTGCGTTCCTGCGAAATACTCCTGGCCCGGAATGCCCATCGCTTTCGGCGAGGCGGTGAAGGTGTGGAGGTAAACGAGGTTTAGCCCCGCCGAGAACTCATGGTCCACGCTCGGCTTCATATCCGACCACATGACATCGTTCCAATGCGGCCCGATGGTCGTAAACGACTCGGCGCCAACGAGCTTTTTGTTATGAATTTTCGCCGCACTGCCTGCCTGTTTCACAAAAAAGCGGTCGATAGGGCGTGGGCGGTGGGGAGACGGCGACCAGAATTCGCTCATCATGATCTCGCTGTAACCATAGTTTTTCAAACCGTCGAAAGGCCCCGCATGCGGCCCTGCGGATTCCGGCTGGATGCCGATACC
This sequence comes from Dyadobacter fermentans DSM 18053, assembly GCF_000023125.1. Taxonomy (NCBI): domain Bacteria; kingdom Pseudomonadati; phylum Bacteroidota; class Cytophagia; order Cytophagales; family Spirosomataceae; genus Dyadobacter; species Dyadobacter fermentans. The sequence goes on along the minus strand of NC_013037.1, from coordinate 2,796,206 downwards.
GTAGGCTGCGGACCTTTTGGAAAAGACGCCGTAATGTTTTTCCGCGATCAGGTCGGCCAGCGTTTTGCGCAGATCCGATAAAAAGCGGTTGCTTACCTCCCGGCTATCGATGATCTTGCCGGCCAGCACGGGCAGGTAAGGGATCGGGTCGTAGCCGCGGTGTTTGATAAATTCCTTTTCAAAACCGTCCGTCCAGTTCATTCCGCCTGCTTCGAAGCTGTCGGTTTGCAGGTAGCGCAATGTTTTCCCGGCGAGCGGGCCAATGGCCTTCAACAGCGGTTCCACATTCGTGTCCCAATACCGGTTGAATGCTTTTTCACTCATATAATCGATCACCAGGCCCTGCCAGTCGCCGCTGGATGTGGACACTTCGGCATCGGTAGCGGTGTAGCCGAAGCGCAGCACGGTCCATTCGCCCGCCGGTGCTCTCCATTCGAGTTTACCATTTTTAAAATGCCTCGTAATGTTCAATACCTGCTTTTTGGAGGCGTCTTCTTCGCCTGGTGTGCCGGGGATGTCCGTCAGCAATGGCCGTGTTTCGGGCACCGAAGCGCCTACTTCGCGGGTAGCGGCTTTGTTCTCAAAATCCCGGATAGGCGGCCGGTTGGCAAATACTTTCGTGGGAATGGCGAGTACCACAATGTCACGGTAAAAATCGTGGTGCGTTTTGGGCATCGGCAGCTCCTGCGAGATTCGGGTGTTACCCTTTACCTGCACCTGCGAAAACGCCACCTGCTTGGCCGATTCTTCGGCGGTAATGTCGGGCCCGCCCAGGTTCCACCCGCTCTGAATGCTCATGGACATCACAAGCCCCAGCCGGTCGGCCTCGCGCATGGCATGTATGTAAAGCTCTCTCCATTGCGGTGAGCCGAACATCGGTCCGGCCGGTACCTGCGCGTTCCCGCGCTGCTCGGCGCCGCCCGCATCGAAAAGGCATGCCCCGCTGAATCCCTTGGCCTTCATTTCTTCCAGGTCGCGGGTGATCACTTCTTTGTCGACGTTCCCGTTCAGCCACCACCACCAGCAGCGGATGCCGTAAGTGGAAGGAGGGTTTTGAAAAACAGAAGGGGATATGATTTGTGTACTTTTTTGACCCATTACCATTTCCCCGGTAAGCAGCAAGAGTGCCGCGAGGAAGCCTATTGGGCGTAAAATCTTAAACATTGGATTTCAGGTTTAGCTCAGCCACCTTGCCAGAGATGCCGGCAGGATGACTGAGCAATTTAAAAGTAATGCGGGCCGCTTAGCGCTGCCAGCCTGGGTTTTGTTCCAGAACGACGTCCTTGTTGGTGTCGATAATGGTTTGCGGGATGGGCCAGAGGTTGTAATCGAAGGTCAGCGTGGCCTGCGCTTCGGGCCAGTAGGCATACTTGCGGATACGCTCAACGGCGATCGTGCCGCCCATGCGGAGGAGCGTGTTCCACCTGGCTTCTTCGTACACCAGCTCGCGGGCGCGTTCGTCGAGAATGGTATTGAATTTGTCGTCCATATCGGCGGCACTCACCTTGTAGCTCGCATTGGCGCGTTCCCGGAGCAGGTTCACGTCGGCAGCTGCGCCGGCTTTGTCGCCGCTGCGCTGCTTCGCTTCCGCCCGCAGGAGGATCGTTTCCGACAGACGGATGAAATAGTCGTCGCGGAAAAGGTTGCTCATGTTTTCGCCATCGGCCACGCCCGTGTATTTGTCGGTTGCGATCTTGCAGGAGATCGGGTAGCAAAGGCTGCGGTTATTGAAATTCGTGGTCGCATCGGGGCTGCCGTTGTATATCACTTCCCAGGGGACAGGCTTGCCGAAGTAGGGCGACGTCCTCACATTGCCAATGAAAGTGCGGCGGAACACGATGTCGGAGTTGCGCATATCGTCGCCGTATTTGCCTGCGTAAATGTCATCGCGGGTGTACATTGTCGGGATGATCTGGGCAATGCCGCGGCCGCCCACGTCTTCCAGCGTGCCGGTGAGGTGGTCTTTCGCTCCGTCACGGAAAACAGCCCCGTAGGTGCGGGAGTAAGGCAGTTTGGATTTGCCGTCCTCGGCCCGGTAAGCGGCATAGTCCACTTGCAGGGTCCATACCGCCTCGCGGTTACCGTCCTGGAAATTCACGTTTTTCTCCTGGAACAAGTCCCAGTACACATTACCCTGCGCCTCGGTGCTTCTTGCGCCGAAACGCGTTTTCATCAATGCATACGTGCCGCCGTCGATCACTTTGCTGGCATATGCGATGGATTTTGTGAATGCAGCTTGTGCATCCCCGCCTTGACCTTCCGCAGCGAGCTGCGTGCCCAGTGCGAGGTACAGTTCCGCCAGGTAATGCTGGGCGGCCCCTTTTACTACCCGTCCGCCCGCGGTAGTGGTTTCCGGCAGGTCGGCCTCGGCAGCCAGCAAGTCGTCGATGGCAAACTGGTAGGTCTCTACGCGTGTTGTCCTTTTGAAATCGTATTGCGGCGTTTTCGAAACGGTGGTTACGATGGGCACGCCGCCGAACAGCTCGCCCAGGTTACGGTAGGCATATGCCCTGAAAAACCGCGCCTGCGCCACCAGGGAGGCTTTTTCAGCGTCCGAGGCAAAGGATATGTGCGGGAGATTGGTCGCTTCCAATGCCAGGTTCGCCTTGGCGATCATCTGGTAGTAGGTGCTGTAAATGTTATAGAAAGTGCCGTTATCGGCGTTGATCAGCCCGTAGTTATTGAAAGTCGAGCCTTTGCGGATGCTCGCCACATCGTACATATCCGTACCGTTTCCGCGCAGCACGAAAATCCAGCCTTCCTCCGAAGGATTGGCCCACAAATCGCGGATCTGGGAGTAGATCGCCACCAGGGCCTGATCTATCTGTGCAGAGGTTGCAAATGCATTGTCGACGGTATAGAACGTTTCTGGATTCTCTTTCAAAAAATCATCGTTGGACTTGCAGCTCACAAAATTCGCCACCAGGACCAAAGCCCAGAAAGTCTTTTTAGAAAATATATTTTTCATGAAAATGGGATTTAGAAGCTAATGTTTGCGCCAATGGAGTAGGTGGACGGAACAGGGAAAGTGTTTTCACGCACCGGCGTTCCTGTTTCAGGATCTCCTCCAAACCATTTGGTGAATGTGGCGAGGTTACGGCCGCTCACGAACACCTTCGCGGAATTCATCCTGATTTTCGAAAGCCATTCCGGTTTCAGGCGGTATGACAATGTCGCATCCTGAATGCGGACAAATGTTCTCGATTGTAAACCCAGGAAGCGGCCGTCGCCGGCGAAGTATGCCGATGGAAATTCATTGCTCTGGTTCTCGGGCGTCCAGTAAGGCTTCGAGGTCATGTTGTCATTGAAACGGCCCGTTCCGGCAGTGAGGTAAGCAGCTGAGTTGTTTTTCTTGTACCAGTTTCCACCTCCGAAAATACCCGATACGAGCACATACAGGTCAAAGTTTTTGTAGCTCACGGTGTTGCTCATGTTCAGGCGGAAGTTTTCCTTGCTGTACCCGAGCACTTTGCGGTCGGTGGCTGAAATGCCCGGCGTGCCGTCGATATCGCGGTATTTGGGCGCTCCCGGTGCCGCGCCGGTCAGTGCAATGTATTCCGCGTCGTTTTCCTGCACTATGCCGATTTGCTCGTACCCGAAAATGGAGCCCAGCGGATGGCCGATGAAGAGGTTGTTGGCGATGTCGTCGTCGTCCTGGCCATCTCCGTTTTTGTCCTCACCATAGAGTTTCACGAGTTTGTTCCGGTTTTGCCAGAAAGTGAACGACGTTCCCCAGGTCAGGTCTTTATCCTGATAGTTGACGGTCCGCAAAGTAATCTCGATCCCGCGGTTGTTAACCTGGCCCATCGAGGTTTTGATCGTTTTGAAACCGGTCATTACGGGAATGCTGCGCGTGAAGATCTGGTCGGTGGTAGCGCCGAAATAGGCATCCACATCGAATATTACGCGGTTTCTGAACCACGCCGATTCGAAGCCCGCGTTCCAGGAAGTGGTTTTTTCCCAGCCGAGGTCCGCATTGCCCAGCGTGTTTTGGTACAAGCCGTAATAAATCGCCCCGGGGGTATTGGCCCATTGGTAGCGCACGCCGCCGCCGGCCGCATTGGCAATGGTCGACAATGTTCCGTAAGGTTCAACGCCCTGGCTTCCGTTTTGTCCAAACGAGAATTTGACTTTCAGGTTGTTGAGCTGCTGGAAGTTGCGGAGAAACTCTTCGCTGGTCACTTTCCAGGCCACGCCGGCCGCCATGAAGTTGGCAAACTTGTTGTTGGCACCGAATACGGACGCTCCGTCTCGGCGGAATGAGCCTGTGAAGAAGTATTTATCATCAAAGGAGTAGTTAACACGTGCGAGGTAACCGATGTTGGAACGTTGGAACACACTCATGTCCTGCCCCGTGGGAACACCGGTAAGGTCCACCCTTTGCACCGTGGCCTTGTGCAGCCCGTCGAGTCCCAGCGCTGTATTTCCGTTAGCGGCGTAATTGTTGCCGGTCACATTCATGTAGGTCGCCTTTTGGTTGTCGCGCGTGGCTACCAGTGTCAGGTCAATGCCGTGTTTGCCGAAATTGTTCTTATAGTTGATAATGTTGTCGAGAACCCAGCTGGTGACGCCGCTTCTTTCCAGGTTACCGGTGGCATTGGTCAGAAAGCCCTGGATCACTGCCGGCGAATACCTGTCCAATCCTTCACCTTCCTGTACATAGAAGTTTTCGTGGGTGAATGTGCCTCTTTCGTTCTTGTTCACATTGTTCAGAAAGTTTACCCGGTAGGTAAGGCCCTCCACCCAGGGCACGGTAATGAGCGCGTTGGTATTCAGGCGGTAGTTGTAGAGGTTATCCCTGTTGTCGCGCGTGCCGTCTTCGATGCCCCAAAGCGGGTTTACGGCCGATTGGGTGTAAGGGTATTTTTCAAGATTCCCCTGGTCGTCGCGGTACATCACGCCGTAGGGCGACATTGTTTGCGCTTCGCCGATGTTGGCCGCAATTCCCGAGTAGTCCCTTTTCGAAAAGCTGCCGTCCACGCCGAGTTCGAGCCATTTCGTGATCTCTGTTTTCACTTTTCCCAGCACGGATATCCGTTTGAACTGGTCGCCTTTCACAATTCCCCGGTTGCCGTCATACGACGTCGAGAGGTAGTAATTCACCTTCTCGCTCGCGCCCGACACGGCTGCCTGGTAGGTTTGGATTACCCCGGTGCGGGTCGTTTCGTCCAGCCAGTTGGTTTCGCGGCCGGCATCGCGGTTGGCGATCTCGCCCGGTTTGAGCCAGTTGGTCGATCCTTCGGTGTATTTGTTACGGGCATTCACGACGCTGAGCCATTCTTCGCCTTTCATCATTTCCGGGCGTCGCTGCCACGTCTGGAAGCCCGTCGACGAGTTCAATGTGATCACCGGCTTGCCGGCTTTTCCTCTTTTGGTCGTGATCGCGATCACCCCGTTGGCCGATCGGGAACCGTAGGCGGCGGCGGAGGTAGCGTCTTTCAGCACGTCGAAGCTGGCAATGTCGGCGGGGTTAATGTCCGCCAGGCTACCCAGGAAAATCACGCCGTCCAGCACGATAAGCGGGTCGTTGTTGCCGTTGATCGAGTTCTGGCCGCGGATTTGCACGGTAGGCTGGCCGCCGGCTGTGTTGCTCGCGCCCACATCGAGGCCGGGAAGGCTTCCCTTTAATGTTTCCAATGCATTCATGCTGGGCAGCATGGCCATCGGGGAGTTTTCCAGCTTCATCGAGGCTACCGATCCCGTAAAATCTTGCCGCTTCACCGTGCCATAACCTACTACCACGACTTCTTCCAGCGCCCTGGTATCGGCTGCGAGGGTTACCTGCAATGCACTCTGAACGCCCGGCCGGATTTCCTGCGCCGTGTAGCCCACGAAAGAGAAAACCAGCGTGACGTCATCATTGGGAATCGAAAGCGAGAAACGCCCCTCCACATCCGTGGACGTGCCCGAAGTGGTGCCCTTGATGGCGATGTTTACGCCCGGCAAACCCGCCCCGGTTTCATCCTTCACCACGCCCGTCAGCGTCCGGTCGATCGCACGCCCCAGGGAGGCCAGCGCATTGGCAGGCTCGATAATCTGAATGTCAGCCGCTGCGCGTTCCATTTTTTTAAGCACAACCTTGTTCCGGATGAGCTTGTAGCTGATATGATCCGGAGAAAATATCGTTTCCAGCACTTCGCTCAACGGCCTGTTCTCCATGCGGAGCGTTACTTTACGGTCGACGGGAAGTAACTGTACACTATATACGAACTTCACGCGGGTACTCGCTTCCAGGGTGCTCAGCACTTCCCGGATCTGTTTTTGCTCTACCCGAATGGATACGCGCTGCGTCAACAGCTCCTGTGCGCTCGTGGTGTGGGCGTAGGAGTAGGCGGTTGCGATAAACATTAAGAATAGATGGATGCCTGAAACTTTCATAATTGTCCACAGCGGACTTATGATTTTAAGTCTTTTTTTCATTGATTTGCGATTGTTAGATCTCTTAACACGGTGATTTACAACTCCCATCATTCATTTTCCAGATGAATGTCCGCTTCCAGGCGGTTTGGGAGAAAGCCGAAAGATGTTTCCAGCATCTTCGGCTTTTTTTGCTTTTGATCGTACACTATGACATAGGCATGAGGAGGGTTTAGGGTTGATAGCTATTTTGTGGGTTCACATCCTTTTCCAGATACGGTTACCTGGTCGTTGCTCAGCTGGTAATGGGCATCAATACTCTCGCAAAGGATTTCCAGCTGGTTGAACAGCGTGGATTCCTGCGACAAATCGGCCGTGATAATGCAATTCCGCAGATTTTCATTGCCGATCGCGATCTTCACGCCGTAGGCTTCTTCCAGGACCTTCACAATGTCGGGCAATGGTTTTTCAATGTAGTTGAAAACGATTTTAGGCATTTGCCCCGATTTTTCGAGGATCACCTTCGGCTGTTCCACGAGGCCCGTCACCAGTTTTTCTTCCTCGGGGTAGAAGGTCGCCTTTTTATTTTGGGTCAAAACTACTTTCTGTTCCTGCTGTTCGGCACGCGGTTCGGTATCGACCTGCTTTACCTCCACCACGCCCGTCATAACGGCCACTTCAATCGCGTTGGTCGATTTGTTTTCCCTGATCGTGAAGCTGGTGCCGAGCACCTTGGTCACGATATTGTTGGCATGCACGTAAAAAGGCCGCGATTTGTCATGCGCGATATCGAAAAACACATCGCCTTTCAAAAAAACGTCGCGCTGGTTTTGGGCAAATTCGGCGGGGTAGTAGAGCGTCGCGCCGGGTTCCAGGGTGACGCGGCTGCCGTCGGGCAATGTAAAGCGCTTCCTATCCGTCCCTTTGTTGGTTACCTGGCTCATGTGCTCGATCAGCTCGTTCTTCACCCCGGCGATCTGCTCGGCGTCGTCGAATGCGAACCGGTAGCCGATGAGCCCGAGTACAAACAGAACGCACGCGGCGGCAAGCCGGAAGTAGAAGTTGCGCACCCACGCCCGCGCCGGAAGCCGGTGTTCCGCTTCGGACGGCTGGTCCATTCGGCTGCTGATCGTCGACCACATCGCTTTGTCGGCCTCATGCTCGTCTGCCACATGATGGTTTTCTGCGGTATAATCGATTGAATCATACCACATATCCATCGTTTTCTTTTCTTCGGGGCCCGCCAGATTTCTCTGGTAACGGTCCAGCAGCCGGAGAAAACCTTTAATATTTTTGATCATTATGTCAGGGGAATTGTCGGGGATTAGTCTGTCCTAAAATCAAGTAGAACGACCCGCCAAACACCGCAAAAGCTTTTATAAAATCTTTGAAAGTTTATAAATAATGCAGCGTTTTAAGAAGAAAATATTGGATTCGTCACAGTGCAGGGATTCGGCCTACCACCAGGGGCCGAGCGTAACGATCAGGGTAAGAAGGTAATCGCGCAGCGAGAAGCGGAGCGCTTTCAGGCTCTGGGTAATGTGGTATTCGACGGTGCGCAGCGGAATGCCGAGGACGCCGGAAATTTCGTCGGCGCTCTTGCCTTGTATGCGGTTCAGGTCGAAAATGACGCGGGTTTTTTCAGGAAGCTGTTCGATGCATGCGACAATGGACCTCGACAGCTCGTTATAGGCAATCGTTTCGTCGGTATCGTACGATTTGCCCGGCCCCGTCACCTGGACCGATTCGGCATATTGCTTGCGGGTAAATTCCTTTTTATAAAAATCGAGGACCTTGTACTTGGTGGCAGAGAAAAGATATCGTTCCAGGTCTTCGATCACAACCTGGTCCCGCCGCAGCCACAAGTCCAGAAATATCTCCTGCACGATCTCCATCGCATTTTCACTCGTCCCGACTTTGCTGAGCGCAGCGCGGTACATCCTGATCCGGTAGCGGTTATAAATTTCTTCGAATGCAGCCCGGTCGCCCAACCGCAGGAGTTGGAGCAATTCAGCATCATTCGTTAAAATCTCTTGCATCACGCGGCAGAAAAAACCAATTATTCAAACCAACAAAAACCTGAATATAGTTATAAATATGCAAATAATGCCATTTAAAGTGCTAAATGCAAATGCGGCCTGTTTCCGAATTGCTTCGCCGCCAGCAGCGTCGGGTACTGTTCACAATGCAGGCAATGCCAAATAATTGGAATGACGTATAATAATAATCGTTACTTTCGGGTTTGGCATTTTTTCCAAGCCTATCACTTCGTCCGTTGGATTGTCAGTAAAAAATTGGATATAACTTCTTTATTTTTTTGTTATTTTTACTTTGTAAAACTCGACACCTCCCGAATGCATATCAACGAAAACACTGCGGACGATGACCTGATAGCCATGATCGTGAATGGTTCGGAGTCGGCATTCGACTTGATTTACGAGCGCTATTGGAAAAGATTATATAATGAAGCCTATAAAAGGCTCAACAATTCTTCTGATAGCGAAGAGATTGTCCAGGACGTATTTGTTGATCTCTGGAAAAAAAGGGAGGTGCGGCAAATAGATAACCTGCACGGATATTTGCTCAGCGCTGTCAGGTACCAGGTTTTCGCAGTCTATCACAAGCGGAAAAACCTGCCTGCATTCGAGGAGCCGCTTGATTACATGGCGCTTTCCCACGACGCCGCCGACTCCGACTATCTCCGGGAAGAACTGCTGTCGGGCATCCGGCTGTGGCTGGAAACGCTGCCCGAAAAACGGCGGGAGATTTTCAGGTTACGTTATCTGGAAGGCCTGTCCACCATTGAAATAGCAAACCTGCTCGATATTTCGAGAAAAACGGTTCAAAACCAGCTTCTTACTTCTCAGCAAAGCCTGCGGGAAAGCATCGGCAGGCTCCTGACCGTCGCCCTGTACTGGCTTCTGCAATAGCCATTTATCCTTCTTGCCGAAAAAAAAGTAAAAAAAATCGGCGCTTGCCTGGGACTTTTACCGGAATTTCTCAACTGGTAGATAAACAAGCATTCTATAAACATGCCAAGTGAAAACAGGAGAAAGTTTAGGTCGATCGTAGGGAAATACCTTGCCGGGAAAGCGGATGAGGACGAATCCGACATGGTCGAAAAATACTATGAACTTTTCGCGGGGAAATTCGACCGGTTGTCGGAACTGTCGCCTGAGGAGCTTGCCGATGTGCAGCAACGCATGAAAGGAAATATCAGGAAACGGACTGTCGCTGCGCCGGCGAAGTCGCGCATGCTGTCGGGTGGCTTGTTTTGGCGGGCCGCGGCGGCCGTGTTCGTTGTGCTCGGGGCTGCCTGGGGGTTTTTCCTGGTAAAAAATCAGCATTCCACGGCAGAACGGTCCGTTGCGGCTAAGGTGACGCACGTGTCGGCCAAAGACCAGACCCGCTTTGTGGTGCTTCCCGACGGCAGCCGGGTGGTATTGCACGGGGATGCCCGCATCGAATACAACCGCGATTTCAACCAGAAAACGAGGGAGGTGACGCTCATCGGAGAAGCATTTTTTGATGTGGTGCACCAGAATCCGCAAGGCCGAAGGCCGGTGTCCTTCGTCATTAAAACCGGGAAAATCAGGACAACCGTACTCGGAACGGCATTCAGCATCAAAGCCCTTCCGAACAAGGCGGAGGTGGTAGTGACCGTGACCCGGGGCAAGGTGAGCGTGGACGACGGCCACAAAAAGACAGTGCTGCTGACCGCGAACCAGCAAATGACCTATGACACCCGCACGGCGGTTACAGACGAAAAGGTGGTGAAATCGGAAGAGCTGACCGCCTGGGTGCAGGCTGATATGATCTTTCAGGACATTCCTTTCGGGACCCTGGCGGAAATGCTGGAAACGCGGTACGGGGTGAAAATCGGCTTTCAGAACCCGGAATTACGGAAATGCCTCATTACCGGACGGTTTGCCGGTACCGAAACGCTGGAAGAAGTTTTCAGGGTGCTTTCGATGACCAGCAACACGAAATTCGCGATGGCAGGCGGCGAACTGACGCTCAGCGGCGAGGGATGTAATTGATATAACTGATAACCAAATGCTTATGAAACAGAACTCCATCCATTCGGGCCGTGCGCCTTAGCTCCCGGAATAGATATGAAAAAGCTCCCCGGCCTTGGACAGCGATAGGGAGCTTTGAATAGAAAACCCGTAAAACAAATTTCTAGACAGTACAAATATATGAAAAAACCTATATCCGTAGGCAGGAGAACTGTGGCCTTACGGCGACAGATATTGTGTCGATATCTTTGCAACCTCATGAAGATCAGTGTGTATGGTATGGGCGTTCTCATCCTGGCGACGCAACTGCTGCTGGCAGGGGTAAGCGGTGCGCAGGACATCCGCGAAACCAATGTCACCATCGGCCTGGAAAAGTCGTCTTTGAAGGAAGCGCTGCAAGCGCTTCAACGGGAATCGAAGTACAATTTCTTCTATCTTTCCAAATCCGTTGCACCCTTCGGCAACATTACCATGCGAAAGGAAACGCGTACCGTTCACCGTACGCTGGAAATAATGCTGGAGCGTACGAGCTTGGTTTTCAGGCAGGAAGGTAAAAGTATCATCCTCACCGAACGAGCGGCCGCTTCGCCCGAAGCCAGTACCCGCGTCCCGGTGAAGGGGAGGGTGACGGATAAGGACGGCCAGGGGCTGCCCGGCGTCAGCGTGGTGATAAAAGGAACGAGTAACGGTACCATTACCGACGAAAATGGGAACTATCACCTTGAATTACAGGCCGATAATCCCGTGCTGATATTCAGTTTCGTAGGTTACATTGCCCAGGAGCTCGAAGTGGGCAACCGCGAAGTGCTGGACGTATTGCTGGCGACGGACGAGAAGGCATTGGAAGAAGTGGTCGTGATCGGTTATGGCACGCAGAAGAAGCGCGACCTTACCGGGGCGGTTTCCAGCGTGGACAACACGAAAAACGAAACATTACCCAACACGAACGTCATTCAGGCGCTGCGCGGGACGGTACCGGGGGTGAGCATCAGCGCGGGCGGTAATGCCGGATCGGGCAACGAGATTTCCATTCGCGGACAAAACTCGCTGACCGCGAACAATGCCGCATTGATCGTCGTGGACGGCATTATTTACAGTGGCCAGCTCGGCAACCTGAACCCCAACGACATCGCATCGATTGACGTGCTCAAAGATGCGAGTTCGGCCGCCATTTTTGGAGCAAAAGCGGCTAACGGGGTGATTTTGATCACCACCAAAAAAGGAACTACGGAAAAGCCAACGATCCAGTTTAACAGCTACGCCGGCGTGCAGGATTTCCTGATGTCGATGGACATGGAAACGCCGGAGCAGTACATTCAGAAGCGTTTGAACTATCAGAAAACCCTGGCATTCAGGGGCGTCGCACCTCAGCCCGACCTGAGCCGGCCGGCCCAGTATCTGAATACGGATGAAATCGAGAATTTCGAGAACGGACGGACGATCGACGCCATTGAGAAAATCTCCCAGCGTGCTCCCATTCAGAGTTATAATTTGAATATCGGGGCAAAAACAGCCAAAACGAGCTATTACCTGGCGGGCAGCTGGACGGATCAGCAGGGTAAGGTAATGGGCGATCAGTTCAAACGCGCCTCCCTGCGCCTGAATCTGGAAACGAATATTACCGACTGGCTCAAATTCGGGACAAACTCCTCATTCTCTTTTGTGGATGTTTCCGATTCGCCGGCCAACCTGGGCGCCGCCTTTCAGCTCAGTCCTTATGCGAGGTGGTATCTCGACTCGGCTCAAACCGTCCTGAACCCGATCCCGATGACGGACGGGCTGGTGGCCAATCCATTGCTGCCCACGCTGAACCTGCTTACCAATCACCGCAAGGACCTGTTCGGCATCTTTTATGGGGAAGTCAACGTGCCGTTTGTGCCGGGACTTAGTTACCGGTTCACGTATTCCAACAACATCATCAGCCGGAAGGAATTCAATTTCACACCGGCGTTCAATGCGGGCGGCCTCAACCGGGTGTCCAGCGCAAGCGACATGACTTTCGAATCGCAGGACATGTACCTCGAAAACCTGGTGAAATACAACCGTGCATTTGGCACCCATCACCATATCGACGCTACATTTCTTTATAACTACAACTACGCACATGACAATACCGTAACCGCCAGTGCCAACACCTTTCCTACTGACGTGCTTACCTATTACAGCCTGAGCCTCGGGGAAAACCAGATCTCCAATGCCTCCTATTCGGATTACCGGGCAATTGCGATGATGGCCAGGCTGAACTACAAATACAAGGACAGATACCTGCTCACGCTCACCGGGCGACGCGACGGCGCTTCCGTGTTCAGCGTCAATCACAAATTTGCATTCTTCCCTTCCATGGCGCTCGGCTGGGTGATCTCCGATGAGGCATTCCTGAAAAATGTAAGGGCGATAGACTTCCTCAAAGTCCGGTTTTCCTACGGTGTGAACGGCAACCAGGGGATCAACCGCTACCAGTCCCTCAGCAGGATTGAGCCCGGCACAGGCTACAATTATCTTTTCGGGGGCGCCACGGCGTACGGCATTGCCAAAACAAGCATGGGCAACGAAAACCTGAAATGGGAAAGCACCTATTCGGCCAACCTGGGTGTTGATTTTGAATTATTCAAAAATCGCATTTCCGGTAACCTGAACCTGTATAACTCCGACACGAAAGACTTGCTCGTATCGCGCACCATTCCTACGCTCAACGGCTTTTCCAGCGTGTTGTCCAACCTGGGTGCGGTGAACAACAAGGGTATCGAGATTGTGGTGAATACCGTCAATATCCGTAAGCGGGATTTCGAATGGACCACCTCTTTGAACATGGCCCGCAATGTGAATAAAATCACGAAGCTGTACGGGAAAAAAGACGCCTCGGGACGCGAAATGGACGATATCAGCAACAACTGGTTTATCGGCAAGTCGGTAGGAGCGTATTATAACTACGAGGTGGACGGCGTGTGGCAGATCGGCGAGGAGATACCCGCCGGCTTCCGACCCGGCGATTTCAAGCTCAAAGACCTCAACGGCGACGGCAGTATTACCCCGGACGCGGACCGCTCCATTATCGGGTACAATGTTCCGAAATTCACCTATGGGATCAGTACAAACCTGCGGTACAAAGGGCTGGGCCTGTTTGTACAGCTCAGCGGCTCAGTAGGCGGAATGCGCAACAATGCAAGCATCTACAACCCGGCATCGAGCTTCACTTACCGCGTGCGGGACAAATACATTGACTGGTGGACCCCTGAAAACCCTACCAACAAATACAGCTCCATGGACTACCAGAACTCGTACGGCATTGCCTGGCTGCAAAGTACGACGTTCCTGCGCGTGCAGGATGTGTCGTTGTCCTACGAATTTGGCAAGGCAATAACCGAACGACTCAAAATGAGCAGGTTGCAGGTTTATGTGAGTGCCAAAAACCCGGTACTATTTTCCAGATGGGGTGGATGGGACCCCGAGACCACCGGGTCGGGGCGCGGACAGTACCCTACGATGAAATCCTTTACGGCCGGACTTAACCTGAGCCTTTAAATACTGAGATCATGATGAAAATAATCTATCGCAATACTTTGAAAAAAGTAACCCTGGTCCTGTTCCTTTCCTGGATAGGCAGCGGCTGCAATCCCGACATCCTGAAAGAAACGCCCAAGGATTTTTTTAGTACGGAAAACGCGTTTACCGATGCCAAGACATTCCAGCTTGCCGTGAACACCCTGTATTCCGACGCGCGCAACTTCATTTTTAACGACAATGGGTCCGACAACGGCGGCTATCCTTACCGCGAATACCTGAGAATAGGGACGGATGTGGCGAGTGTGGGCCAGAAGCACCGTCCGTACCTGATGGTCGACTTTTCGCTGTTCAATGCAACCCATGAGGCGGCGAGGTATTTTTGGGACAAAGCATATCAAACGCTCATTCCGCGTGCCAACACCATCATCGCCAGAGCCGAAGTCCCCGGAGTCCCCTGGAAAGATGAGGCTGAAAAGAACAAAATTATCGCCCAGGTGAGGTTTTTTCGGGCGTATGCCTACTACACGATCGCCAATTTGTACGGCGACGTCCCGCTCATTACGGACGAGATCCTCACACCCCAATTCGATTTCACAAGATCCTCGAAAGAGGATATCCTGGCACTGGTCCGGCAGGACCTGGAATTCGCTTCCCAGCATTTGCCATCCAACCCCGCGCAAGCCGCGGAGGGCCAGTTGACCAGCGCGGCGGCAGATATGCTGCTATCCACGCTCTATCTCCAACTGAAAATGCCCGATGAAGCCATTGCCGCCACCACGCGCATTATTGACTCGGGGCATTACAAGCTCATGACCGAACGGTTCGGGAGCGACCCGACCCATGACGGCCACTTCCCGGCAGGCGGCGGCGACGTGTTTTCCGACCTTTTCTGGGAAAACAATGCTAACCGGAGCGGAGGGAATATGGAGAGCATCTGGGTGATCCAAACCGCCAACCGGGTGCCCGGCGGAGCGGCAGGCGCCAGCTTATCGAGAACCTGGGGGCCGTATTACGGAAACCTCATCGCGCCCAATGGCAAGCAGGGAATGACCCTGGCCGATTCGCTCGGCGGCAGGCCGGTAGGCTACGTGCGCACAACCAATTATTTCAATTATGACATCTGGGCGGGCGACAACAGAAATGATATGCGAAACTCACCCTGGAACATCAAGCGCGACTGGTATTACAACAACAAATCCAACCCGCTTTACGGCCAAAAAGTCGATTTCAAAGCCCCGGGCCTGATCGATACCATCCAATTCATTTACCCGATGGTGCGGAAAGGGGAGGGCGTGATCGAAAGCATCAACAGCAGCTCCACGCCCGACTACAAATTTATCGTGTACAGGCTGGCCGAGGCGTACCTGATCCGGGCGGAAGCACATTGGATGAAGGGCGATCTGGCAGCGGCAGCACTCGACATTAACCAGCTGCGTTCGAGGGCAAAGGCTAAGCCTGTCACACCCGCGCAGATAAACATCGCCTACATCCTCGACGAACGCGCCAGGGAGTTGATCATCGAAGAACCCCGGAGGATTACATTGAACCGCCTGGGCCTTTGGTACGAACGCACGAAGCAATACAGCATGGACGAGCCCGCGTTTTTTCACCTTACCAAAAAATCCATCCGGCCGCATCATGCCCTGTTCCCCGTACCGCAAACAGCGCTGGACGCCACTCCGGGCCTCGGCCAGAACGAAGGTTACCAATAGGTTTTAGCCCACTTTTATTTTATGATCCAAAATATTGACAATTACATAATGAGAACACTGATATATGCATTGCTGTGCATTGCCGGCGCGATTACGGCCTGCGCCCAGCCGGTAGCGCAGCAAACCGAAGTCCGCAAAGTAGATGGTTACAAGGGAATCTGGTTTACCCTCGGGCAGCGCTCCGAATATGGGGATAAATACTCCGGCGGGCTCGGCACATACACCGCCAAGCATATACCGCTTTCGATCTACGCGCCAAAGGTGAACAAAACCTTTTTCGTTTACGGCGGCACCACCGGCCCGGACCAGCGATACCTGCTGTGCATGATCGGTTCTTTCGATCACAAGACCGGCACGGTGAGCAAGCCAGTGGTGGTTTATGACAAAAAGGGCGTAGACGACCCCCACGATAATCCAAGCCTTGCGATGGACGATGACGGCTACCTTTGGGTATTTGTAAGCGGCAGGGGGAAAGTCAGGCCCGGGTTCAAATACCGCAGCAAACTTCCATACAGCACGGATGGGTTTGAGGTGATCCGGGAAGAAGAAATGACCTATCCGCAACCGAAATACATCAGCGGAAAAGGCTTCCTGCACCTTTTTACGAAATATACCGGTGTCCGGGAGTTGTATTTCGAAACCAGCAGGGACGGGGTGACCTGGACGGACGATGTGAAGCTCGCTGGCATGAAACGGCCCGAAGACAAAAACAGCGGGCATTACCAGATCAGCGGGCAGCACGGGGAGAAGGTCGTGTTTTTTTTTAACTGGCACCCCAACGGCAACGTTGACCAGCGCACCAACATTTACTATTTACAAACCACCGACTTCGGAAAGACCTGGACAGACGTGGAAGGAAACGCCGTTCAGATTCCCGTCACCGACCCGGCGTCGCCCATTATGCTGAGGGAATATTACAGCAAAAAGCAAAATGTCTATATCAAGGATGTGAATTTTGACGAAAAAGGTAATCCGATCGCGCTCCACGTGTCGGGCACCGGCCACCAGCCGGGACCGCACAATGGATTGAAGGACTGGTCGATTTTGTATTACAATGGCAAAACGTGGGAAGACCACAAAATCACCACTTCCGATCACAACTATGACACGGGAAGCCTGTTCGTCAAAGGGAATGAATGGACGGTAGTGGCGCCGACGGAGAACAGCCCCCAAAAATGGGGAGGAGGCGGCGAAATAGAAATGTGGAAGAGCACCGACAAAGGCAAAACCTGGAAAAAAACCAGACAACTCACCAAAAACAGCCCGCGAAACCACAATTATGTCAGAAAGGTGGTAAACGGCCGCGACCCTTTCTACTACTTCTGGGCCGACGGCAACCCCGACAAGCTGAGCGAATCGCTGCTGTATTTCGGCGACAGCAAGGGGAATGTTTGGCAATTGCCCTATGACATGCCGGCTGAATCGGCTAAGCCTGCAAAAATGAAATAAGATTTTCCATCCCGCCCACTGTATTTCGCCAGTCCGGAACGGCGGCGAAATACAGTGAATGCCGGGCAGGCAACCGCGGTAAGCCTAGCGGTTGATGAGGATTTTTTGGGTTTCAACGGAATTGGCTTTCTTCACTTGCAGCAGGTAAATACCCGATGGGGCATTACCTACTGGAATGCGCTCTTCATGGGAGCCTTTGCCCTTGAGTTGCTGCGTATGCCAAACTTTGCCCTGCACGTCCGTGACCCGGATAGTCCCTGCCTGGCCGGGTTCCAGATAGAACGCTGCCTTGAATGCGCCCGGGGCAGGGTTAGGGAATGCCCGCAGCAAAGGAGCATTGTTACTGGTTTCAATGCGCTCGGGCGCTGCCATACGGGCGCCTGGCTCTTCCGGCAATGCGCACAACCGATCCTGGCGGATGGCCGGTCCCGGAAGTCCCTGGATGCGAATAATACTATTTCCCTGATGCAATGGCACATAAAACGTTTCTTCCCTCCAAACGATGTTCCAGCTGTGAGTAGCAGGCAGGTGAAGTGCCGGAATGAGCATTACTTCATTGAGAATGACGGTGACCTGCGCATCCTGAGGCGCATAGTACCGCAGCTTGACAGGATAGGTGCCCATTGCCGGGACGTTGTTGATGGCATAGTCGACGTAGTAGTTGTAGTTGTCTTCCGCTCCGCGGGTCTGGCCGTTGGATGCATTGGGGTCGTCGGAAATGGGGCCGTTGCTAAGTGAAATTTCCGCTTCCACGCACGCGCCGAATGGTGCGCCTATGTCGCAGGAAGTGGTGAACTCGACGGTCGCGGTTTTCGGCACGCACAAATTCTTGGTAGCCGTAACCGTGTACGAAAACAACCCGTTCGTTTCAGAAGGCGGCAGACGCACAATCGCTTCTTCCGAATCGATACCATGGCCGCTCCACCGGTAACTCACCGACTCGCAGTCCTCACCCAGGCACCGCGCCACAATGGCGACGCCGTCGTGGCATGACTGTGATATCCTGACGGCATTGGCCGCGATGGTGTAATTGCAGGCAGGAGGCGTGCCGGTCCAGTTGCTGGTAACGACACAAATTTTGTCCTGACGGACCGGGCTGTAACCCGGCAGCCCTACGAGCCGGATCTTGTTGTTGCCTGCTGCCAGGTGCACGGTGACGGTCCGCTCTGCCCAGGCAATATTCCACGAATGGGTGGACGGCAAGCCCACCACCGGCACCAGTTCGCCGCCGTTCACGATCACATCCACTGCCCCGTCACCCGCCGCGTAGTAGCGGAGCGTCAGTTCATAGGGGCCAGCCGACGGCACGCCGTTCACGGCATATTCTACATAATGGTCCCAATTATCATGGGCACCTCTTGTTTGGCCATTCGAGGCGTTAGGGTCTTCTGTAACCGGCCCGTTGCCTTCGGAATCCTCGGCTTCCACGCAGGCGCTGAACGGCGCGCTGTCACATCCACTTACGGTGAGCTCAACTTCGCGGGTAGTTTCCGGGCATCCCGGCTTGGAGGTGGTCAGGGTGTAGATATACGTACCATTGGCAGAAGGTGCGTTGAAGGCGATATAATTGGCATAATTGCCCGAAATGTCGACGCCGGGCCCGCTCCACTTGTAATTAAGATCCACACAATCAGGTCCCTGGCAATTCGCGCTCACGCCTACACCCTGCCCGCACGAAGGGTTATTGTTGCTGATCACCGTGCCGATCGAATAGTCGCACGGCATGGGCCCGTCCACTTGCGCCAGGCAGATTTTATCCTGCCGGACATTGTACCCGTATTGCTCCTGAATGCGGATTTTGTTATGCCCTTCATGGAGCGTAACTTCGAAAGTATGTTCCGCCCACACGATGTTCCACGAATGCGTGGCCGCAAGGTTAACGGCAAACATGGAACCGTCATTCACGGCAACATGCACAGTGGCATTGGATTCGGCATAGTAGCGGATCGTGAGCTGGTACTTTCCGGCCGGGGCATCGTGGGTTTCGTAATCAACATAGTAGTCCTGGTCATTGCGCTCCCCGCGGGTCTTGCCGTTTGAAGCATTGGGATCATCACTAACCGGGCCCGTGCCCCCGGAGTTTTCGGCCTCGACGCATTGCGTAAATGCCGCTGCGTCAGCTGTGGAAGTTCTGAAAATTTCACCGGTATAACCGCCTTTGGGAGCGGTAGCATAGGAAACAAGCGCTGAAAACAAAAGGCAAATTGCGAATGTAAACGTTTTCATAGCAAGTTGGAGAAATGTGGAACAATGAGACAATCCAGCGAATCGCTGGAAAAGACAAAAAAACTTTGAATGTCTATATGGTTAGGACAAGCCTGGCCCGGACAACGTTGCGATCCGGGCATAATATTCTGATTTTCAGTGCGCAGAGTATTTACAGCTGCCTGATTTCAGCAACGACGCAAAAGATCATAACCACAAATTGAGAAGCAGGTAAGTACTTATGATAATAGGAAAGACAAGCAGAACCGCCTCCGACATGACGGAGCTGATATTGGAAGTGGCCCGCAAAGACCATCGTATCCTGGCGGTGTTGCAGGATGGGTCCAGGTCCAATCCGAATGTGACGCCCGATATTTTTCAGGATTTCGACATTATTTACGTGATCGAAGATCTCGCGCCCTTCTTGCAGGACCACAGCTGGGTGGATGTGTTTGGAGAAAGGATGATCATGCAGATGCCGGAAGATATGGAGCTGTACCCGGCCGATTCCGAGCTCGACGGCACATTTTCATACCTCATGCTGTTCACGGACGGGAACCGGATCGACCTCGTGATGATTCCGCTGCAAAAGCTGGATCAGTTCACTTCCGATAGCCTCTGCAAGGTGCTGCTGGACAAAAACGGTATTTTCAACGCAAGCCCCTTGCCCCAGGCCAGCGATGCCAGCTACTGGATTCAGAAACCCTCTGAGCGGTCGTTTACCGATTGCTGCAACGAATACTGGTTCACAACCGCCAGCCTGGGTAAGGCCCTCTGGCGCGGCGAGGTGGTATATGTCCAGGAATTGTCAAACCAGGTCACCCGTGCCGCACTGCTTCAGATGCTGGATTGGTACATCGCCTGCCGCCACGATTTCAAGGTGGATACCGGTAAATGGGGAAAGTTCTACCACCGCTACCTGGCGCCCGATTTACACCAAAAACTGCTCGCAACCTATGCCACGGCCAACTTACCCGACCTGTGGGAAGCTACCTTTGCCAGCATGGATTTGTTCCGATACCTGGCAAAATCCATTGCCGCTGAGCTGGGTTACGACTACCCGGAACACTGGGATCAGCATGTGGCGGCGCATTTAAACCATGTAAAAACACTTCCTGCCAATGCGCAAAGGATTTACGATTGAAGCGCGGACTCAGAAGGTAACATTATATAGTTTTTCAAACTGCTTCTCGCGGAGTGATGCCGGGGCGAGGCGGAGGGCGGCATTGCGGAGCCCCGCCAGCAATGGGTTCCCGATTTGCGCCAGGCTCCCTATTTTTCTCGACTGACTAATGATATATTGCGTGCGTTCCAGCCGCCGGTTTTCGAATGCAATGAACGCTTCTTCCAGTGAAATGTCCTTGCGCAGCTCGGTGTACAGTATGGCGGCGTCCTCGATGGCCTGGCATGCACCCTGGCCCATGTTGGGCGTTGCGCAATGGGCCGCGTCGCCGATCAGGAGTATGTTGCCATAAGCGTAATGGTCCAGCGGGGCGAGGTCGTAAATGTCGTGATGGAACAGCGGGCGGCCTTGTGCTCTGGAAAGGATTTCGGGGACGGGATCATGAAAATGGGCGAAACGCTGCGCCAGGTTTTCCGGCAGGAACGTCCGGTACCGGGCGTCGCCCGCTTCGGCGGCCACGCATGCAAACCAGTAGAGCTGCTCATCGGGCAGCGGTACAATGCCGAAACGCCCGGTGGTATCCCATGTTTCGGAGGCGCCATCGGCGAGCGCACCGGCATGGTCTATCACGCCTCGCCAGCAGGTGTAGCCCGCATAACGCTTCTGTGCGTGCGGGGCCACTTTTTGCCGCAGCTTCGAGTTGATTCCGTCGGCCACGATCAGGTAATCGGTTTTGTAGCTGGTGCCGTCGGCGAAATGCAGGCGTACCTGGCTGCCGTCGTTTTCGAGGTCTATGGCCTTCTTTCCGGTGTGGATCGAGGCCGCGTCCACTCCGCCGAGCAATGCATCGTGCAGGTGACGGCGGTGGATGGTGAAATTATCGAGGCCGAACTTCCGGCCGATAATGTCGCTGTCGTTCTCGGAAATAACCCGGCCCGAGCGGTCGAGAATGCGGAAATGGGGCAGGCGGCGG
This sequence comes from Dyadobacter fermentans DSM 18053, assembly GCF_000023125.1. Taxonomy (NCBI): domain Bacteria; kingdom Pseudomonadati; phylum Bacteroidota; class Cytophagia; order Cytophagales; family Spirosomataceae; genus Dyadobacter; species Dyadobacter fermentans. The sequence continues at coordinate 2,774,864 of NC_013037.1, read as the reverse complement.
CCGATTGGAATAATATCGTCGGCAATGTCGAGCACCGCCAGTGCATTGATCGCATTCGGCGCCAGCCCCAGGCCCGCCCCGACGGGACTGAGGGTAGGTGCGGCTTCGAACACCGTCGTTTCATAACCTGCTTTCGAAAAGGCAATGGCCGCAGTAAGGCCTGCGATCCCTGCTCCTGTGATGGTGATTTTCATGACTAATATCTGTTAAATGCTCCACGGCCGCCGCAGAGCGGCACCGTGCTGTAAAACTGCCTGAAAGCAGCCACCCCGGCAAGGGCGTTTGGCGCGAAGTGGGATGGGAAGAAGATGAATTGGAATAATTTGAGGGTGAAGAGCGCGGGGCCTCGTCACTTCCCCAGCCAATGTTTGAAATCCGTCACCTTTTCCCGGCTCACGATCACCTCTTTCTCGTGTTCGGGGCGGAGTTTCAGGGCCAGGCGGTGACCGAAATAATCGCTGATCTGGTCCAATGCGGCGGGGGAGACGAAAAACGACCGGCTGATCCGGTAGAAATCTTCCGGCGGAAGCATGTTTTCCAGCTCGTCCATCGTGTAATCCACCACGAAACGTTTGTTGTTATACGTTTTGAAGAGCACCAGCTTGTCTTCCGAATAGAAGTAAGCAATGTCTTCCACATTGATCGAAACCAGCTTCTGCACGCTTTTAACCAGGAAACGCCTGCGGTATTGCTGCGTGTTCATGCGCTGGTGCAGCTGTGCGGCCAGGTTTTCAATGTTTACGACCGGCTGTGCCTGCGCCCCGGTTTGTCGGGGTTTTTCGATCCAGTTGGCAAATTTGTTCAAAGCCGCTTCCAGCTCCTCTTTCTGGACCGGTTTGAGCAGGTAATCCACGCTGTTGACTTTGAATGCTTTCAATGCATATTCGTCATAGGAAGTTGTGAAAATGACCGTGCTGGTCACTTCCACGCGGTTGAAAATCTCGAAACTCTGCCCATCTACGAGCTCAATGTCGGCCAGGATCAGGTCAGGGGCGGGGTGGGTGTTCAGCCATTCTACGGTACCTTCCACGCTGTCGGTGGTACCCACTATTTCAATGTCCCGTCCGGTGCTTTGCAGCGAACGTTTGAGTTTGGCCACGGCCAGGTCTTCATCTTCGATAATCAGTACTTTCATCATATTTGAAATAACATGGGAATAACAGGTTGTTATACAGGTAAATGGGCGAGAACCTGGTGGTGCTCTTCCACGTAACTCCGGTGCATTAATGCCAGCCGGACCCTGAAACAGTGCTCGTCCTGCTCGATCACCGCTGCGGGCTGGCCCAGCATCTTGTATTTCAGCGAAATGTTGGAGAGGCCGACTTTGTTAGAGGGGATGTTCCCGGGCTTTTGCTGCAAATTGTTTTCTACCACCAGTCTTTGCTGCGCGTCCACGGAAATCGAAATATGCAGCGGCTGGTTTTTCCGCACCATGTTGTGTTTTACCGCGTTCTCGACGAGCAGTTGCAGCGATAGCGAAGGCAACAGCCGGTCCTCGAACGGCGCCAGGTTACCCACGTGAAACCGTATGGCATCGCTGTGCCGGATTTGGAGCAATGCCACGTAAGAGCCGATGAACTGCATTTCGCTGCCGAGCGTCGAGAGCGCTTCCTGGTTGTTGCGCATCAGGTAGCGGTATACTTTGCTCAGCTCGTCGAGGAAGTATTCGGCCTTGGGCGGGTCGGTGGTGATCAGCGACGACAGTGTGTTGAGGTTATTGAATAAAAAATGGGGGTTGATCTGCCGGATCAGGTTTTCGAATTCCTGCTCGTGGTACTGCATTTGCGCCCGTTCTTTCATAGCCAGGCTTTCCTTCCATTTTTTGAAAACATATTCCGTTTCACAAAGCGTGATGCCGATCACGGTCACGGTAATTCCGATAATGCTGCTGAAAACAAAATTCTCCCGTACAAACACGTAGCCGAACAAATGCATTGCATCGAAACCGTAGAAAATGATGGCCATATTGATTTTTACAACCACTATATCCAGCAGGATCATCGCCAGCACGCGCTTCCACATGTCCTTGAATGTCGGGAAAAGCGCTGCGAATTGCTGGATGAGCATGAAATGGAAATACCAGCAGGTGAGCGAAATGGCCATGATGAGGGCGGTAGTTGCTGCAAAAACCTCCGGATCATGGAAATACCGGCTGCCGAAAAGCTGGTAGCCCGCCGTACCGATCACAATCGGAAACATGAAGATGAGCGTGAGCCATTCGATAAATGAGGGTCGGTATTGTAGCATTCGTCGCTGGTGTCGGTGGATTTTAATATAAGTTAAGCAAATGCATTCAGGTCAGCGGGATTTCAATCACCTGCCAATCGTCGTGCCGCGCAATGCGCATCGGGCTCAATTCGAGCAACCTGAACTTGTTGATTACGTTTTCGAGCCCCGCATCGTCCTGCTGCGCATCGGCGGTGATTTTGGAAGCCACCGTATGCTGCAACGCCAGCCAGCCGGCGTTCGTCACTGAAATGTTAATGTGCAGCGGTTTCATTTTACTGATCATGTTCCGGTTGAGAACGTGCTCGATCAGCAGCTGCAAGGTGAGCGGCGGAATGCGTTTTTCGAGCGATTCGTTGTCGACGTCCATATCGAACCGGACCGCATGCCCGTACCGGATTTTCAGGATATAAAACCATGAATGCAGAAATTGCAGCTCCGTTTGAAGGCTCACAAATTCGCCTTCGTCGGTTTTGAGCAGGTAGCGGTACACTTTGCACATTTCGTCGAGGAAAGTTTCCGCCTTCTCCGGGTCTTCGCCGATCAGGCTGGACAGCGTGTTGATGCTATTGAACAAAAAATGCGGGTTAACCTGAGTTTTGAGCCCTTCCAGCCTGCTTTTGGCATATTCCGTTTTCAGCTGTTCGGTTTCAGTGAGCGTGGCTTTCCATTTCTCAAAATTGGACATTCCCTCGTGCAGGAACGTCGCCAGGGTGTTTAGCCCGATGCCCGATACCAGCACCCGGAAATAGTTTACCATGCCAAAATCGCCATCCGCAAGCCCGGTTTTTTGGTAAAAAATGAAAATACCCGTGTTCACCAGCGCCGTGAGCGGCACAAAAGCGAGCAGCGAAGCGCCTATCCGTCGCATGGTATCGGCGGGTTTGGGAAATTTCACCGCCAGCGCCATGGCGATCAAGGTATGCAGCTGCCAGGCTACCACCTTGACGCACATTGTGATGAGCGTCGCCTGAATGAACAAAACGGACTCCGTTAAATAGGGCCGGGAGAAAATCAGGAAGTTCAGCAGCACCGAATACGGGACCAGAATGCCCAGCATGAGCTGGTATTCACTGGTAATGTATTTCGGTAATCTTACGGAAGACATGCTGTGTTCGCTGTTGATTTTTCCAAAATTGGCTGACGCGCCCGGATTTTCGAACTGCATTCAGATGGCCGGGGATAAAAAGCGTTTGAACTGGGATTTCTACGGATAAGCAGTGATATCCGCCGGTTGGCCCCCCGAATGTCCCACTTCGTCCGGTTGCGATTGGCCGTGAGTGGGTTAGAGAGGCATTTTTGTTGAAAAAATCGGGAGAGGCACTTCCGGTAACGCTTAACAAATTGCTATCAGCCATGATCATTCAAAACGTTCACATTTTTAACGGGGAGCCGGTTACCGGCACTTCGGACATCCACATTTCGCAGGAAGGGATTATTACCGCCATCACCGGCAGCGGCGCCCCGACGCCGGGCGAGGACATGATCGACGGCCGCGGAATGCTCGCATTGCCCGGCCTCACCGACGCGCACCGGCATGTGTGGCAGGCACCTTTCAAAGGCGTTGCTGCCGATTTGATGCTGCTGGAATACCTCGACAAAGTGGCGGGCGGCATCGGCTCGCAGATCAGCGCCGAAGAGTTGTACTACATTAATCTTTATGGCTACATCCAGTGC